>CBERPN010000091.1:0-14592 GCA_965524675.1 uncultured bacterium | reverse complement strand
AGAAAATGTACGGCGGCTGCATGTTCTGTGATGCCCCGTTCAACTGGTGCGAAATGCATCACTTCTGGCACTGGTTAGACGGCGGGCCGTCCGACCTCTGGAACCTCGGGCCCCTCTGTAGTCATCATCACCACCAGATTCACGACCACCACCACAACATCACCCGCAACTCTGATGGCACCCTCAACTTTGTATCGGCCACCGGCGCCATCATTCACACGACTACCGCCGCTCACCCGCTGCCACCGGCCGAAATCAGCGCCGAACACAGCGGTTTCGAAACGTCCGATGGTGGAATCCGCGGCACTCCTACCCAAGCGGGACTCACCAAGTCGCCTCGCGGGGCAGCAGCTTCGAAATCAGCAGAACCGGACGAGCTAGAAGCAGAGCTTTCATGCTCGGCACCCTGGCCTGTCGAAACCTCCGCAGAGCAGGCGCCCGCCAAGGTTCGAGGGCCCGATCTCTCACTCTTTTAGAGTGCTGGGGCCAGACATCATGCGCTGCGATCCGGCGCTCAGCGGCTCTTCTTCCGCAGCCCACCGGTTTGCTGACTCGCAACAACCGCTCACGCCAACAACGCTTGGCCGTTACAATTGCCCGATGGCTGGCGACTACCGCCCTGCGGACTTTGAGGCTCGTTGGCAGCAGCGTTGGGCCGACGAAGGTACCTGCGAGGTCAACAACGATGGTGCTCGACCAGCCTTTTACCCGCTGTCGATCTACCCCTACCCGAGGGGGAAGTCAGACATCGAGCACGTCTGTAACTACACTTTCGGCGACCTGCTAGTTCGTTACCGCACCATGAACGGATTTGCGGTGCGATCGCCAGTTGGTTTCGACTCGTTTGGCCTGCCCTTCGAGAACGCGGCCATCGTCAACGCTCACGGCGCCGACGCCTTGCGGCTGGCGATCGTGCAGACGAAACCACCAGCCGAAGATGTCGACTGGAATGATTTTCATATCGCCGGTTGCGAGCGATTCCTTGGTCGGGTTTGGCGACTCGCTGCCTCGACCAGCGAGATCAGAAATCGACGCTCGGGCCAACTTGGTGATGCCGATATCGAGCTCGACAAGGCCACCCACGGGCTAATTCGACGGGTGACCGACGATTTCGAGCGATGGTCGTACAACACTGCCATAGCCGCATACATGGAGTTCACGAACTACCTGTACCGCTACATTCAGCGCGACGACGGACCCCACGACGAGACCCTCGACTTTGGGGTCGACACGTTGTTGTTGCTGTTGGCCCCAACAGCTCCGCATATGGCGGCCGAACTGTGGGAAATACGCAGCGGTTCGCATATTCACAGCCAGGCTTGGCCGTTGCCCGACAAGTCAAAGCTTGTTGAGGACATGGTGACGATGATCGTTCAGGTCAACGGAAAGCTGCGAGACCGCATCGAGGTTCCAGCAGAGATCAGCGAAGACGATGCCCTCAATCTCGCACTCGGATCCGAGAAGGTGCAAGGTTTTCTCCCCGGCAAGCCAACCAGGATCGTGGTGCGAGCGCCAAGGCTTGTGAACCTAGTTTCGTAAGCGATCAGAGAGGTCGGTCGCGTTCGTTACGAGGAGGCGATTCAAGTTGGCTTGCTCGTGCAGTGGGCCTATTGCTCATCGCCTACTCGGATCCTTGAAGACTCAGTAACGCGGTTGCAATAGCGTCTGTCTGAGTAGCGTGAACTAGAAGTAAGCGCAAGAATGTCCGGGGGAATTGTGTGATTAGTACAGCGACTACTTTGCTCGAGCGGATCGAGCACGCCGCCAAGAGCGATTTGGGCATCACCTTTATCGACGGCGACGACGCCGAGAAGGTCAGCTATCCAGACCTTTATGAGGCTGCCAAGTCATCGGCTGGGTTTCTGCAAAGTCTTGACATTGGACCGGGTAGCCGGGTCGCTATCCTCGGGCCGACCACTAAGTCGCTTGTGATCGCCATGCAGTCGGTGTGGATCAGCGGTGCCACGCTGGTGATGTTGCCATTGCCGATGCGGCTGGGCTCGATCGATGAGTTCGTTGCCCAGACCCGACGACGTATCGCTGGCTCCGACGTAGATCTGGTGGTCGGCGACGAACAACTCACAGTGTTTATCGAACCCGAACCCAGCGATCCGCCGATGGTGGGGCTCACCGAGGTCATGGCCGGATTGCCGGGTAAGTACGTCCGCCCCGAACCCGACCCCGACGCGGTAGCGATCCTTCAGTTCACCAGCGGTTCAACGGCCGATCCGAAAGGTGTGGTACTGCCGAATAAGGCAATCACCGCCAACCTCGACGCCGTGATCTTGGTGACAGGCCTCACCCCGGGCGACGACGTAATGGTGTCGTGGCTTCCGCTCTATCACGACATGGGTCTGGTCGGATTCCTGGTGCTGCCAATGACCTCCGGCGTCGACTTGGTCTTGGGTGCGCCGCAGGACTTCTTGGCAAAGCCCGTGCGCTGGATGCAGTGGTTGTCGACCTATGGTGGAACTGCGACCGCGGGCCCGAACTTCAGTTGGGTGCTTGCGACTAGAGCGTTGAAGCGGAGCGAACCGCTCGATTTGTCGCGGCTCAGGGTGGGGCTCAACGGTGCCGAGCCGGTCGACCCGACCGCCGTGCAGAACTTCATCGACGCTGGTGCCGCTCACGGGATGCGGCCAGGAGCCGTTTACCCGGCCTTCGGGATGGCCGAGGTGGTAATAGGGGCCACAATGCCACCGCCGATGAGAGGCCTCGTTCTCGACCACGTAGACAGAGCGAGCCTTGAGAGCGAACGTTTCGCACAACCTGGCGACCCAGCAGCGCAGACCACTCGAACGTTGGTAAAACTGGGCCCGGCCATCGACGGATTCGAGATGCGAATCATCGACACCGACTCTGGCGAAGTAATGCCCGACCGTTTCGTTGGCGAGCTCCAATTTCGCGGTCCATCGGTGTGTTCGGGTTACTACAACCGGCCCGATGCCACTGCCTCGATGTTTGTCGACGGCTGGCTATGTACCGGCGATCTCGGTTACATCGCCGAGGGCGATCTGGTGCTCTGCGGGCGGATCAAGGACATGATTATTGTGGCCGGCCGCAACGTGTTCCCCGACGAAATCGAACGTGCCGTCGGCGAGGTCGACGGAGTTCGCGCCGGGAATGTGGTCGCCTTCGGAATCGACGGCCGTCATGGCAAACAAGAAGTAGTGGTTCTGGCCGAGGCCCGCACAAACAGCAACGGCGCGAACCCGGCCGACGAGGTCATCGACCTTCGCCGCGGGGTGTCGACCAAAGTGCGTGGAGCGGTGGGCCTGCCCGCAAAGGACATCGTGTTTCTAGAACCCGGTACCCTGCCGAAGACGTCGTCGGGCAAGCTGCAGCGGTCGAAGGCGCGAGAGTTGTTTCTCGCCGGCGAATTTCAAGTTCGCTAGCAACAGTCGTCTAGCTGAAAAACACATGGCGACCTGCTCGACCACGATTTTCACCCTGCAAGTTGGTCGCAACTAACGTGCGGGCGGTTGCCCGGTTTCGACGAACTCGATGGCTCGCAATGCTTCTCTGGTGACGAACCGTTCTACCCGCGGGCTGGCGAGCAACCTTGCGGTCGCAGCAAGGGGTAGGTTCGAACCGGTTGCAGCAGCCTCGGCGCGTGCCGCCACCGCCATCTTCACTAGATGAGCACAGACGATGAACGAGCCACCGAGATCATCGAGACACGCAGTATCTAGTTGGTCGGCGACTTCTGTAAGCTCGCCGGCGAGGGCGTGGGCCACGGCATCTTGGGGCCGACCCTCGCGTATTGCTTTGTAAAGATCGCCTGGCGAAGCGCTGGGTAGCTTTGCTGCGACGACCTCTATCCGGCGTTCGGCACGGCCAGAGTCAAAGGCTAGGAATGCTGTGAACATCGCGAGTCGTGCCGTGTGAGGGCCGGGGTCGCAGTGCCAGGCCCAGCGGGCCGCGTTGGCGTAGGTGAGAACATGGCTCATGTCGAGCCAGCCAAACTCTGAATCGTGATCAATTTCTACAGCCAGGTCATAGCGAAGCATCCGTTTCGATGCGGCGACCGAGACAATGTTGAGCAGGCCCTCGATCCCAGCGCCAGCTAGGACTGCCTCTGCCAGTTCGTCGATGGGCGCCTCGGAGGCGTCGAGCAATAACTCGACCGCTGAAGCCCGGTTGGCCCAGTCAGTCTCGGTAAAGCTGGGCGCGGCGGCTAGTGCTTCGAGGTCGAGGCTGTCGATCAAACGGATGGCCTTGCGCATGTAGGGAAGCAGATCTTCGCGTGTTCCATAGACCAGAACCATCGCCAGTTCGCTAAGGAGCACTTCGATCATCGACGGGTCGAGCCGTTCGAGCAGTTCGAATACTTTCTGCACGTAGATCGCGCCGTGCCCATAGTTGTAGTGATGTTGGCTTACCGCCTCGATGAACCATGAACGAGCGGTATTTAGAGCGCCCTTCTCGATAGCGTCGCCATCACCGAGGAGGCCATGCAGCGCCGCGACCGAGGCCGCCCAGTCTTCGGTCTCGATGGAGTTGAGAAAGGCTTCGCGTGTCGGCTCGATCGCCGTCACCGGCGGGGGAGTGCGTTGGTCGCGGTCGCGTGTGATCTCGGCGATTCCGGAGAGGGCCTGAACGAGGGGGATTGCTTTTTGAGTTCCCGCGAACCCATCGCTGAGGGTCAAAAGGTCGGCGCTAACCGCGGTTTCGTGACCGAGACCCCACTCGGTTTTCGGGACGCCAACGCGGAGCCCTTCAGCCACGAGCTCTTCGGGAGTGGCGTCGGCTGCGAGGAGGCGAACTGTGTCGCGTGCGATTTGCCCAGGGTAGAAACGCTCGATGCCGCGGCGAAAACTCGGCCACAGCTGGATTCGTTTCTCCTCGTTGGATTGCGGCGTGATTTCGACGATTACTTCGTCGCCCTCGACCTTGACGGTGTGGCAGCGAACATCCTCTTCGCCAACCACGCAGACCCCGTCGCTAACCCGGTACTTCCAGTTGTGCCACTGACAGGTGATGAGGTCACCTTCGAGCCCGCCGGTGGCTAGGCCATAGCCTTGGTGTGGGCAGGCGTTGTCGATGGCATGAAACCCGTCGTTGGTTCTAACCACCACGATCCTATGATCGCCGACCCGCGCCATCTTCATTGTGCCGGTCTTCATCGAGGTATCGGCCACGACTGCTGACTCGGCGACAGCTTCAGTTTTGAGGTCGGGATTGGTTGTGGTGTCGGTCATGGATAACTTTGTACTATCTCAACATATGTTTAAGTCAAGCGTTAAGTGTCTATTCAGCGAGTAAACGGTCGGCACGCATTGTGTTTAGCCAGGGAGCGAGCTGTTAGTCAGCCAGCAGATGTGTTTGGCGAGCGATTGAAATTGTGAAGGGCCGAGGAGCCGATGCGATGAAGTCAACCGATCTATTGCCCATTGGCCAGGTGGCGGAACGCACCGGCTTGGCGGTGTCGGCGGTTCGCTTCTACGAGCGCTTTGGGTTGCTGTCGTCCCAGCGTAACGAGGCAGGCCATCGACGATTTGCTCGGTCTACGTTGCGGCGTCTGTCGTTCGTCGTTTTCGCGCAGCGCCTCGGCTATAGCCTCGAAGAGATCAAACAACAGCTCGACACGGTGCCTCTAGACGCTGCGCCAAGCGATTCCGATTGGGAGCGGCTCAGCACCCGGTTCGGGGCCGAGCTAGACGAACGAATCGCAGGGCTTCAGCTGCTGAGGAGCAAGCTCGCAGGCTGTATTGGTTGTGGCTGCTTGTCGCTCCAACACTGCCAGATTTACAACTTTGATGATGAGGCTCACGAATTGGGGTCGGGTCCGAGGTGGTTGCTCGGCGATGAACCGGCCGAGCACCAAAGCAGCCGCTGAGGCAACTAGTACTACTAGGATCAGTCACCGCTTCCCTGCCCGACAAACGTCCTAGAGAATCTTCCCTACGAATCCGGAGTTCCCCGTGCTTCGACGATGGTTTCAGCCGCGCTACGCCGTGGTTCTCATCGCCCTATTACTCGCCCTGCCGATTGCTCGGTCTGCTACCCCGGCTGAAGCGCAGCGGGCCGAGATTGCTGATACCGCATGGGAGATTGTCGGCCGTGGTACTGAAGCCGAGATAAGCGCCTACTTCAAGCATCTCGGGTCGGTGGGCTTCGACGCGGCATGGATTTCCCTTCTGTCGATTGACGGATGGGGTTTCGAGTCGCTGACAACCACAGGCTCAACCGCTGGAACCATCGACCCGGACGGATCGCTACACCTGACCGCAGCGCACAAGGTGCGAGTCAAGTTCGTCCTCGACGAGGCACAACGCAACGGAATCGACATCACCCTCGCCGCCATATGGGGGGTGGGCTATTTGCACGGACACTGGCAGACCGGCGCCTGTACCAACCTGGGGAAGGGGCCGCTGAACGTCGAGTCGGCCTACGGGTGGGGCCACGAGATCGGCTCCGAGTTCGCCAAGCACCCCGCTATTGCACGCTGGCTCATGGGCGGCGACAACTTCTGCACTCTCGAGGACGGAAAGATCTGGGCCGAGGTGAGTCGAGGGCTACGCGACGCTGGGGCCCGTCAGCCAATCGGTTACCACACGCCTGCGGGCGGTAACCGTCACTTTCGCTATTCCGATCAGAGCTGGCACGACTTCTTCGCAATCCAAACTTCGCACTGCACTCCTGCCAAACAAGCCGGACAACAGTTAGCTTCGGTGGTAAAGAAGAGCTCGGGAAAACCGGTGTTCGCTGCCGAGTTGCGCTACGAGGCAGCGGTGCCCGACTGGCCCGGCTGTATCCATCATCCGGGCAATCCAGTAGATCCTGACGACATCGCGGATGACGTTCGCGAGTCGCTCAACGCTGGCGTTAGTGGCGTTGTCTATGGCCACAACGAGCGCTGGCAGTGGGGGATCAAGGTTCTCGGCGCTAAAGGTGACCCACTCGGCTCACTTGGCGCTCCCGGTGAACGTCGGGCGCTGAAGCTCGTGAGAGGTGGTGTCGTGAAGCCGCCCGAGACCACGCCTGCAACAACATTCGCCCCAACAACGACCACCACAACCACGCCGACCACCGTCGTGCCCACCTCGGTCCTGATCAAACCTACGGTTCCGATGCCGTCATCGACTATCAGCGGGTTGCTTCCCAGCACGACGACCACAACCACAATCGCTGAGGTGGAGATCTTGTGCTCCGGCGTGGTTGCAACCATGGTTGGCTCAGAGGCCTCCGACGTGTTGGTAGGCACCGAAGGCGATGATGTCATCGCCGGGCTCGGTGGTGACGACGTCATCGACGGCAGAGGCGGCAACGACATTATCTGTGGCGGCGACGGCGACGACCGCCTGCTAGGCGGCCCGGGCGACGATGAGCTCAGCGGCGGTGGCGGGGCCGATCTATTGCGCGGCTTCGCTGGTGACGACGAACTTCGTGGGGCTGGCGGCAACGACAAGTTGCAAGGCCAAGCCGGCAACGATCTGCTGCGCGGCGGGAAGGGTGTCGACGTTCTAACCGGTGGCCCAGGCAAGGACTCGCTCGCTGGCGGTCCGGGACGAGACCGCCTAAAGGGTGGTGGAGGGCGCTCCGACAAGTGTGTGGACCGAGGCAAGTCCACAAAGCGAAAAGGCTGCGAGCTGCCATAGTGTTGGCCTGCGACGGGCTCCGGAGCGTCCTAGTTCCCTGAGCAACTCGCTATTTCGTAATTACTGGCAACTTGGCGAGACCGCGCAAGTTGATGCGGCCATTCCACGTGGGGTCGGCGGCCAGCGAGGCATTGGGAAACCGTCGAATGAAGGACCCAATGGCAACCTGGGCTTCCATTTTGGCCAGTGAAGCACCGAGACAGTAGTGAACCCCGCTGCCGAACGAGACGTGCTGGGCTGCGTTATCGCGACCGAGATCGAGCTGGTCGGCGGTATCTCCCCAAAATTCGGGATCACGATTGGCCGACGCTAGACAGGCCAACACGAATGAGCGAGCGGGAATCGGACACTCATCGATCGTGATATCAGAGGTCGTGATACGTCTAGAGAACTGCACTGGCGAAATGTAGCGAAGCAGCTCGTCGATAGCAGTCGACTCTATCTCGGGCTCGTCTAGCCAGCGTTCGAGTTGCTCGGGATTGCGCAGCAGCTCATAGATGCCGGTACCGATTAGGTTCACAGTGGTCTCGTGACCGGCTACGAACAGCAGACCAACTTGGTCGCGGAGCTCGATCGGAGACAGTCGATCGCCGTCGTCCTCGGCTTCTAGGAGTGCGGTAAGTAGATCGTCGCCAAGGTTTTGGCGTTTCCATTCGATTACGCCATCGATATGTCGATCCATCTCACGGCTAGCCACCACGGCTGCTCGCATTTCAGCTTCGGTCACGATTGGATCAAGGGTCTTAACCAGAGCCTCGGACCAGCCGCGGATCGCCAAGGTGTCGCCGCGCGGCATGCCTAACATCTCGATTATCACATCGAAGGGCAGCGGGAAGGCCAAGTCGTCGACGACGTCGGCGCCGCCTTGGGTTTCGATCTTGTCGAGTACCTGATCGACCATCGTCTGGATCATTGGACGCAGGGCTTCGATGGCCTTAGGTGTAAACGCCTTCGAGACCAACCGTCGGAGCCGGGTGTGGTCGGGCGGATCGATATTGAGAATCGAAGTACTTGGAGTTGGCTGCTCGTCGCCAAAAATCTCTACCCACAGGGCGGCCTGTGAGCCTTCGCCAGGTTCGACCGAGGTGGCATCAACGCTGAGCGCCGGATTGCGAAGTAATGCTGAGACGTCGCGGTGTGCAAACAGAGCCCACGGACCCGCCAAGGTTTGCTGTACCGGCGACACGTTGCGCATCTCGCGGAGATGAGGAAAAGGATCGGCGCAATAATCGTCTTGCAACGGGTTAAAGAATGGTTCACTCATGTCTCTGGTTGGTTTCGTAGGAATTGTTCGAATTGTTCAGCCAGGTCGTCGCCGCTCGGCAGTTCGAGGGACGCCGCCTCGACCCGGTCGTCGAAAGTCTTTTCGAGGTCGGCCAGCATCGACTGGTGATCGGGATTCTGTTCGAGCAGTTCATCGATCCGTTGTCGAGCCGTGACCCCAGCCTTCGCTAACTCAGAAGAATCGAACTTGATATGTGCCGCATCGAAGAGTCCGTCGAGCAGCGCGGCCGACGCAACGGGATAGGGCATGCCTCCGAGATAGTGCGGCACCTGAGCCCAAAGACCAATCGAAGGCAGTCCTGACACGGCCGCGCTCATCTCGATCGAGGTTTGGATTCCGGCCGGAACATCGAGTGAGGCATTCAGAAAGCCAGGAAGGTGGGCCAGTTCGGGTGAGCTAGCGGTAGACGACAGCGCCGGAGGTCGGGTATGGGGTGCGGCCGCTGGGTAGGCGCCGAAACTAACGACCATTCGCACTCCAAAGTCGGCGATTATCTCATCGATTGCGGCGGTGAAGCTGCGCCAGTGATAGTCGGGCTCGGGCCCGCCGAGCAACAAGATGTCGGTTCCGTCGTTGTCGACCATGTGATCGAGGGTGATCGCTGGCCAGTCGAGCGACTTGCTGACGCCATCGTCGATTCTTAGGGTTGGCCGTCGTGCGCGATGGTCGAGCAGTTGGTCGTCGTCGAAATCGGCGACCCTGGTGGGCTCGGATTGGCTAACGATTACGTCGGCTGCAGCCTGCGCGGCGCTGCTGGCATCGATCCAACCGTTCATCACAATGAGCAGCACCGGCTCGCTTAGTTCGGGCCGCGACACAATGGTGTACAACGATGACTCAGACATGGAGGCCTTTCGCTAGACGAAGTGCTTCATTGACCAGTGACTCGATTCGGGGACGATAGCTCGATAACTCGTCGGGAACCTTGTCGCCCATCGCGCCAGCAAGATAACGGGCGTAGACGCCTTCGAGAATGCAGGCGAGGCGCCAGTTGGCGAAGGCTATGTAGTACTCGATGTTCGAGACGTCTCGTCCCGATGCTGCGCCATACCAGTCGATGACTTGATCTCGTGTCGCGAAGCCTTCGGCCACGGTGGCTATACCTTCGAGGGCGAGAACGTCGTCGTCTGGCTCGGCCCAGTAGACCATCAGCAGCCCAATATCGGC
This sequence comes from uncultured bacterium, assembly GCA_965524675.1. Classification (GTDB taxonomy): domain Bacteria; phylum Actinomycetota; class Acidimicrobiia; order Acidimicrobiales; family SHLQ01; genus CALLQB01. The sequence continues at coordinate 4,539 of CBERPN010000091.1, read as the reverse complement.
CATTACGTCGCCGAGGGTGCAGAGTTCCCAGTCGAGCACGGCCTTGACGTGACCATCATCGTCGACGATGCAGTTGTCGAGCCGGTAGTCGCCATGAACTATCCCCACACCTTGTTGGTCGGGCATTGAGCTGCTGAGCAGTTCGTGGACCTTGTCGATAGCTGGTAGCTCGGATGTCTTTGCGGCGTGAAATTGCCGCAGCCAACGACGGAGTTGACGCTCGATGTAGCCATCGTGCTTGGCTAAGTTTGCGAGTCCCACGGCATCGACATCGACGTTGTGTAACGAGGCCAACACGTGGGCGAGAGACTTACTGGCGGTGGAGCGAGCGGCCACCGTGATGAGCCCGGCGTCGGTAATGTTTCGGATTACGTGCCCCTCGACAACTTCCATCACGTAGAACGGAGCGTCGTTGACCGACAGATCTTCGCAGTATCCGATCATGGCGGGAACCGGCACTTCGCAGTGCGCTAGCGCTCCCATGATGCGATGCTCGCGACCCATGTCGTGGGCTGTCGCCAATACGTTGCCGAGGGGCGGTCGCCGCAACACCCATGAGTTGGCGGCCGCAGTGTCGTGAACAAAGAACGTAAGGTTCGAGTGGCCGCCAGCGATAAGTTCGAACGAAAGCGGGCCAGCGAGGTCGCCAACGTTGGTTTCGAACCAGGACGTGACGCCGGTGGAGTCGATTCCTTGAGGGACTTCAGACATGGTGATGGCACGTTATCTCGACAGCGCCGCTAAGACCTATTGCTCAGCTTCGACCAATTGGTGAACCCGAGTGGTACGTTGGTCAGCCGTTGAAGCTATGAGGTGTTTGCCTCATGATGGAGTTGTTCTTATGGCTGATGTAACCGACGCGACATTCGACTCTGAGGTTGTGCAACGATCGAAGACCGTTCCTGTGGTGATCGACCTGTGGGCCGAGTGGTGTGGGCCGTGTAAACAGCTCGGTCCGATCATCGAAAAAGTAGTGGCCGAGACCAACGGAAAGGTAGAACTTGCCAAGGTAGACGTCGACGCCAATCCGGCGGTGTCGCAGGCCTTTAAGGTGCAGTCGATTCCCGCTGTGTACGCGATGGTCGATGGTCAGATAGTCGACAGTTTCACCGGGGCTCAGGGCGAAGCTCAGGTTCGAGAATTCGTGACCAAGCTCATTCCGGAGGCCGGGCCGACCGAGGTCGATCTGCTGGTCGAAGCTGGCGACGAGCAATCGCTTCGCCAAGCGTTCGCTCTAGAACCCACGAACCCTGCGGTGGTAGTGCCGCTGGCCGAACTACTGGTGGGTCAAGGGTTTGGTGAGGATGCGCAGACGATTCTCGACACGGTCCCCGAGACCGCCGAGGTCAGGCGGGTTCAAACCATGATTCGCACCGGCCAAACCGGCGTTGGCTCCGACGACGAGCTAGAGACCAAGCTCAGCGATCTGCTCAGCCGAGTGAAGGGAAACAACGAGGTTCGCCAAGAGTTCGTCGACACACTTGAGCTCATGGGCCCAGACGACCCCCGTACCGCCGACTGGCGACGAAGGCTAAGCACCGCGCTCTACTAGCTAGCAGGCGCAATCCGGGCGTTTGGCGCCCTCGATGCGCGCTGCTGATGCTGGCGCCTGACCCGGCGCTCGTCCCTCGCTTGTCGTTGTTTCTCCCAAGGCGCAATCCGGGCGTTTGGCGCCCTCGCTTCAACCAACTCCCGCTCGGTCTGTCCCTTAGTTTGGCATCAAGTCGGCCCCAATTCACACTTCTATCTCTGGTGTCCGATACGTTTCTAATTCCTGGCAACAACGCAAGGAGTCCGGCCACCTCCCCAGGATTTAGAGGCGTGTCTGACACCACTCGACTCCCCAGGATTTAGAGGCATGTCCGACACCACCCCGATTAGGGACGCTTGATTAGGGACGTGTCTGACACCACCCGACCACATCTCTAATTTGGCGTGTCTTGTTGGTTGGAGTGCGAGGGCGGTTTTGATGGGCTAGGTTGTCCCTCGACGGCTTCCCCTCCGACACCCTGCATAGTTCGGAGGTTTCGTCATGCCCGACGAGCCGTCTACCCACGACCTGTTAGATCTGCCCGAGATAACCGAGCGCGACCGAATAGGCGACGCTCTGGCCGTGCTGCGGATAGATCCCACCGCCGCCGTCGGCACAGTGTTGGTACTGGCCGCGCTCGGGGTCGGACTCTTTCTTCTGACTGGCCGGTCGCGAGTCGATCCACCCGAATTAGTGTTACCGATGGCCACGGTCGAGCCGGTGGTAGCTCACGAAATCGATACTGCATCCAACGAGGAACAGGAGCTTGTTGTGCATGCCGCTGGGGCGGTTCGAGCGCCGGGGTTGTATGTCTTAGCGTCGAGCGCCAGGGTGGCTGATCTGGTCGAAGCAGCCGGGGGAGTGTTGCCCGCAGCCGATCTCGATCGCATCAACCTCGCGGCGCCGTTGCTCGACGGGTCGCGCGTGTTCGTGCCAACGGTTGGAGAGCCCGTTCCGGGTGTAGTCGCCGAAGCAGCGGGTGAAGCCGCCGCCGACACCCCCATCGATATCAACACAGCCGACGTAGCAGCGCTCGATGATCTGCCAGGGGTCGGTCCATCGACAGCCGCCGCGATAGTCGAACACCGCGAGCGTACGGGCCCATTTCGATCGATCGATGACTTGCTCGAGGTGCGAGGCATCGGCCCCGCAAAGCTGGAGCTGCTGCGTTCTCGAATAAGCGCCTGATGTCCCCGACAGCCGAACGGTTCTTGTGGACGATGGTGGTCGCCGCCTGGATTGGAGCACTCAGTTCGGTAACTGTTGGAGTGGTCGGCCTGCTCGTCGCGGCGCTCGTTGTGGGCGTTGCCAGGCGCTGGTGGGGTTATGCGATTCTGGCATTGTTGGTAGTCGGACAGCTCTCTAGCTGGTCATTCGCGCAGCTCGGTAGTGTCGGCGAGCAGCCCCTAGTTGGCGAAGTTCGCCTCATCACCGACCCCGAGCCCATCGGGCGGGGTCTTCGAGCCGATGTGGCGACACCGCTCGGGCGTCTCCAGATTCGCGCGTCTGGCCGCGCAGCCGACGACCTGATCGATTTCTTGGCTGGCGATCGTGTGGTGGTCGTCGCCAAAGTCGTGCCACGACCCGCAGGCAGCCAGTGGCTCCTAAATCGCCGGGTTCTCGGACTGCTCGAAGTCGATCGAATCGTCGCACACCGCCCAGCTTCGGGAGTGCGATCGGTCGCCAACTCGCTCCGCGGCCTGCTCGAAGATGGCGCGCTATCGCTCGGCCCTGAGGGTCAGAGCCTTTTCACCGGACTAGTGGTGGGCGACGATCGCTGGCAGTCGCCCCAAACAGCCGACGCATTTCGCGGCGCGGGCCTCGGACACCTGCTCGCCGTCTCCGGGCAGAACGTGGCGTTCGTGCTGCTGTTAGCAGGACCGTTCCTGAGGCGCGCGCCGCTTTGGCTTCGCTTGCCCGCGACACTTGGGTTCCTTGGGTTCTTTGCACTTATTACTCGGTTCGAGCCGTCGGTGCTACGGGCGTCGGTTATGGCGGCCCTAGCGGCTACCGCCACAGTTGCCGGGCGGCCGGGGACTGGTCGGGCGGTGTTGGCGTTGGCGGCGCTCATTTTGTTGACCTGGGATCCGCTGCTGGCATTTAGTGTGGGGTTCCAACTTTCGGTGTTGGCGTCACTTGGCATCATGGTCATCGGACCGCCTTTGGCGAAGCGACTGCCCGGCCCAAGCGGGATTCGGCACGCAATTGCGGCAACGGTTGGAGCGCAGGTAGCAGTCGCGCCGCTACTGCTGGCAACCTTTGATGAAGTACCGGTGGCTGGGCTGCCAGCGAACCTTGTGGCAGCTCCCGCTGCTGGCCCGGTGATGATTTGGGGAATGTCGGCGGGCATCCTCGCTGGCTGGTCTGGCGGTGGGTTAGCCGAGTTGATCCACCTGCCTACCCGGTTGTTGATCGGTTGGATCTCGGGTACTGCAGAGTGGGCCTCAACTGCCGGCCTTGGCTCATACCGGTGGTCGCATTTAGTAGCTGGGCTTTTGATTGGCGTGGCGTTGATAGTTATCGGCCCAGACGCCAGCGCATGGCTGCGGGTCGGAGCGGCCGCCGCGCTGTTTGCGGTGCTTGTCGCGCCGGTCTTGACCCCTCGGGTGATGACCGGTGCGAGCGTAAGCGGTTCGGGTGTGAACCTGTGGCGCGATCGCGGAGCTGCGGTAGTCGAGCTTGAGCCGAGATCGCGCCCAGCCGATGCGCTCGAGTTCCTAAGATCTGAAAAGGTCGTCAGAATCGATCTTCTGGTCGTCGACGGTGCAAGCCGCGGCACGGTCGATGCTGTTGTGGGCAGGTATCGCGAGGCCCATGTTTTAGACGCCTCCAGCGCGTCGAGGCGCGGGGCATACCAGGTCGGTGGACTTTTGGTGAGGTTCGCTTCCTCCAGTCGGGGAGTTCAAACAATCGTCGACCGACGGTCGTCGGCGTAGGTCGGGCCGTCCTGGAGCGGCAACCCGGCCTGACGCGCTAGTTTGCGTAGGTGATTCTTGAGCTTGGTGTGC
>CBERPN010000090.1:0-14601 GCA_965524675.1 uncultured bacterium | reverse complement strand
CGTGTACCGCGGCTTGTTCGTGGCGAACATCGATGACGCGAATGCCTTCGTCGATGCAGCCGTCGTAGATGCCCATTACATGACCACCCGACAGGGTGAACACGCATTCCACTCCTGCAGCCGACAAGGCCATGGCCGCCAAGCGGCCTCCGTGAGTCATCGAGAGTTCCTCCGAGGGGATGGTTCAACAGCGAGTATTGCCGCCCACGGTCCGCCTGTCGAAACCGTTCTGCCACCTACAAACGCCCCAATAGGGGCGTTTTTCGGCGGCAACTCAGTGCTAGGTGGTGGCCCAGAGCTGCTCGGCTTGTACGCCGGTGGATCTATAACTTCGGCTGCGTCGAGGTACAGGTCTTCACGGAATCGTGGACCCAAGATTTGAACCCCAACAGGAACACCGTCGGCCAACCCGGTTGGAACTGCGGAGGCGGGAAAGCCTAAGTAGTTGCCGACCACCAACATGGTTTGAGCCCCCAGTATCTCGTGCATCCGTGCTTCAGAGCTGAGATCGTCGCCCGCCAAGAATGGAATCTCCTGCGATACCGGTGAAAGAACCAAAGGGATCTCGGCCATGAACTGCTGCCAAGCTCGAAGATGACGGGTTCGGTCGGCGAGCATCGTGATGTACCCGGACAGGTCGAGTTCGTCGACCGAGGTCCACATCCAGCCGACCGCCTTGTTCACATCGGCCGACCCCATCTCCTTGATGGCGTCGAGCATTCCGGCCTGCATCTCGGTGCTGAGCAGTGAGCGCCAGCGATAGGCGATCTCCTCCAGGTGAGGCGGCTCGACCTCGACCACCTCGTAGCCCGCAGCGGCGAGGGCTGCGGCGGCAGTGTCGACGGCGGCTACCACTTCGGGTTGAGCAGGGGTACCGGGAGGGCCATAACAGAGCGCTACCTCTATAGGGCTTTGCTGTGTCGGGCCATCGATCGGTAGAGGCACATGCCAGGGGTCGTGCCAATCAGGTTCGGCCATCACCCCGAGAGCTAGCCGGACATCGGCCACCGTTCTGGCGATAGGGCCTTGGACCGACATCATTTGTAGCGATGGTGTTCGCTCGATCGGCGCGGTCGAGTTGTAGGCCGGTACCCGCCCCAAGGTGGGGCGGATGGTCGCTAGCCCGCAGCAGTACGCCGGGTAGCGCAGTGATCCTCCTAGATCGTTTCCGTGGGCGATACAGCCAATGCCTCTAACGCTGGCAACCCGTTGGGAGTTGCTTGGCTTGCAACATCGACGTTTTCTTTGATGGTGACAGGAACGCCATGAAGCACCCCGGTAGCCGCTCCGGCAGCAGAGATTTCGTCTGCGGCCGCGGCGTCGATCAGCGCCTGTTCGGACAGGTCGACGGTAACGGCGTTAACGGCTGGGTTGGTGGCCGCCATCCGGTCGAGATGGGCAGTTACTACCCCTTCACAACTGGCCTCGCCAGTTCGGATTTTGGTGGCGGTCTCTACCGCTCCCCACTTCCATTGCTCTGCCACGATCGGTCGGGCCTTTCAGATTGGTTATTGAGGACGTTACTCTTTCGCCAATCGCTGGTCCGGTCCAGCGCTGACCACCACGCCGGGGGATACCTAGGACATTGGGGGTCAACGTGTCCTCCGCCGACTCCTAAGCAGATCTCGGGTTGGTGTGGCAGGCTTGGCGCGAAGTTAGCCGACGGAAGGGTGAAACGACCGGCTCGCCGCAAATGCCGCGGCGGTCGGCGTGGAAGTGAGGTTCGACTCGTTTCCGGAGATGCAGCATGTGTTTCAGATAGCAGCAGGAAATGTGCCTGAGGCCGACGATGCGGTCGCTCGAATTGGCGACTGGTTGCGTCCTCGCCTCGGCTTGTAAATCCTGTCTAGTCGCAGGCTGATTGAGGTGGGTCGTCGCCGGGGACGAGCCGTTCCCATTCGTCGTCGGTGAGATTGCGTCCAACGATCTCGCAGGCTCGCTCGACCCACTGTTCAGGATTGAGGGGAATGCGCACGAGCAGGCTCGATGTCGCCACCCAGACGGAGTCGGTCTGGGCGTCGTACCACGACTCGGTACCAAAGGTGGCGCCGCTGCCGTCCCACACCACGCCAGCCGACGCGCCGCGCTCGACGTCCCATAGGCGAACCGTGCCGTCGCCGCTGGTGAGCAGTAGAAACTCGCCGTTGCGCACGAAACTCAAGCCACCAAACCTGTCTGAGATGGGGAACGATTCCTGGGTTCCTGTGGACGGGTCTAAAACGGTTAGACCTCCGCCCTGCGATGACATAGCGATTCGGCCCGACGCCGCATCGACGCTGAGCAGGAGCGCGCCCTCAACTGCGGTGTCGTGTTCAAAGCGCGGCTCACCTTCGGAGTCGTACTGACGCAGTTCGCCATCGTCGTCCATCACCACCAGCCCTCCGTCGGGGAGCGGGTATGCCGTGGAGGCATCCGGAGCGGGGATCGACAACAAGATGCCGGGATTGTCGCGATCCATGCTGAGCAGCGTGGCAACGGTTGGCTCGCCCGTCAGCTCCAGCGTAAATCCCCACTTGTCGCCGATGGCGGGTCCGTTGCCGGCGTCGCCAGGCACGTCGAAGCGCTGGACCGGCTCGTCATCTTTGAACCGTACCATTTCGCGGCTGACCGCAGTGAATGCCCAGAATCCGTCGGGGTCGGGGTTGATGAAGGACGCCAGAAGTGGAGAGCCATCGACGTCGGTGAGCTGCGATTGGCGGCGATCGCCGGACTCGAGCTCGATGACCTCGATGTCGGACGAAGGTCCGGTGACCACCCCCGCTCTGCCTTCGACAATCGTCACGTTCGCGGTCAATGGAATACTCCAGCTTTTGTCGACTAGCGCGTTGCCCACACTGAGGTCGACAAGATTTGTCCGATCGTCGGCTGTAAAGGTTGTGATTAGGTTGTCGGGTCGGATACGAGCACCGACCACGTTGCGTAGTTCGAAGGTGGGGCCTGTGGGGCCCGCCTGGCGATCGACGAATTCGATCTGGCCTTCGCTGACCACCATGATGGTGCCGTCGGGTTGAACACCGAGATCGAGCAGTGCCGATGGCGTCGTGGTCTCCACCGCGGCGACAATCTCGCCCGAGGCGATGTCGACGGTCATCAGCGATCCGTCGACAATGGCGGCCACAAGTTCGTTTCGAGAGTCGTCGAACACGATCCGTGCGGCCGGCAGTTTGGACACCACGTGGTGAATCTCTTCGCCGGTGCGTCCATCGAGAATGAACGTGTGGCCGTCACCGTCGGCCCCACCTCGCACAGCGAACCCAACCGCCACCAGCGATCCGTCGTCGTTGGCTTCGATTCCGAGTAGATCATCGCCGAAGTTCAACGGCGTACCGACCGTTTCCCCGGTGACTTCGTCGATAAGGGTTAGCGCCGGACCACTGGAAGCCTCGGTGATGGCGACGATTCGGTTGGCGGGCGTATGGGCCCACTTGACGCGAAACGTTGGGTCGTCGAACTCGCGTTTGATCTCCCACGGCCCGTCGAAGGGGCCGAACCACATCGTTCGTGCATCCTCGGACCCCGCCCAACGCCGGTTCAGCGTCTCGTCGCCCATCCAGATGACGCAGTCGACATCGTCGGGGACCGGTCCGTGATCGGTGACCTCGCCGGTCGAAACGTCGCGGCTCGTCAGTGTCGCGTCGCGCACCGCGAACTCGGTCAGCCCGTCCGACGCGGCCGCTGCAAGGGGACATGAGCTGGTGGGGTCCGAGGGCGGGTCGAGGCTCACCACGCGGGTAGCTACCGAACTTGACCCGAGGGCGTTCAAGATCGCCTGTTCGGTCTCGGGCACCGGTGATCGCCGGTGCGCTTCGAGCGCGAGCAACAGAGCAACATCGGGATCTTCGGACGACTGAGCCGCCGATCTACTGATGAGAGTGGCCAGATCGGCGGTCTCGACGGCGGCCAGGGCGGTGTCGGCCTCGTCGTCCGCCCGCCGTTGCGCCACCAGCGCTAGTACGCCGGCAATTATTGCGACCACCAGTGCCACTCCGACCGCGCCGACCAGGCGTCGCAGCCGCGACACCTGTGCCCGCTCGGCCTTCCGCTCGCTTTCGGCTGCGGCTTTCGCGGCGCCTATGAACTCGGTGTCGACTAGGCGCAGACGATCGGGAGCTTTGAGTAGCAGCGCAACGGCCCCTTCCAGACGCCCGCCCCGGATCAGGTCGGCCGATTGGCGGGCGCCATCGACCCAGGTGTTCGCCGCGACCGCGACCGTATCGACCGAGCGAAGCAGTTCGCCGTCGTCTTGCAGCCAGCCCACCAATCGCGGCCACTCGCGTAGCAGCGCTTCGTGGGCCACCTCGACAGTCGGTTCGCGGCTGCCGACGTCGCGATCGAAGGTCAGCAGTCGGGCGGCGCCGAAACGGTCGAGCACCCACGCCATCTGTTGGTCAGAGACGAGATCGGCCAGACGGACCCTGCGCCTGAGGTCGGCCGATTCCTCGCCCGGGTTGGTGAGCTGTCCGAACAATCGGCGAATCGCGGCGCGCTGAGGGTCGTCGGCCGCGGCATATAGCGAATCGGCTCGAGCCGAAAGTGCGCCGGCCAGACCGCCGATTTCTTCGTATGCACTCACGGTCAGCTCAGTGCCGCTACGGCGATCGAACAACTCACTCAGCGTGTATTGGAGCAAGGGAAGCGGCGCCCGCTGGCCCATAGTCTCAGCTGCGATGCGCGCTACGAGGCCCGGCTCGAACTCCACTCCCAGTCGGCGAGCCGGCTCGACGATGGCCTCCTCCAGTTCGTTGGGGGCTAGAGGGGTTACGTCCACCGAGCACGCTTTGACGATCGGAGCGAACGTCGGATGAGACAAGGGTTGGTCGTAGTAGTCGGCTCGCAGGGTGATGATGAGCCTTAACGGTGAAGTCGGGTCATCGATTGCTGCCGCCAGCGCCTCGAGAAAGCTGTAAGTGTTCTCGGCGTCGGGGCCGGTGAAAACCTCCTCGAACTGATCGATGGTCACCAATACGCGGTGGTCGTCGGACTCGATGCAGCGACGGACGCTGCGCAGGATGCCTCGGCGCCCGTCGCGGAGTTGATCGAGCAGCGAAGTCGGCGGGTTGACGGCGATGCGAAGGAGCGCGGCCTCCAACGCCTCGTATGGATCTTGGCCGGGCACCATGGTGGTGGCGAACCAATCTGAGGCGCCGGGAGCGGTGCCGGCGCGTAACGCGGGGGTCAACCCAGCCTTTACCACCGACGATTTGCCCGAGCCCGAAGGCCCGACGACCACTACGCAGCGAGCGGTTGTCGAGGAGCCCGCGAAGCGATCGCTCAACTCAGCGACGAGACTGTCACGACCAAAGAACTGGTCTGCATCTCCGTCGCCAAAGGCTTGCAGTCCCTTGTACGGATTCGTGATCTGAGCGTCGCCACCCTCGGATGGCCGGATGCCCCCGGGTGAACCGGTATTGGTGGAAGGTGCCGCCACGTCTAGAGCTTCAAGGAAGTCGGCGATTGACTCAAAGCGGTTGTCCGGCGCCTTCTCGGTCGCTCGCGCAACGGCGTCGGCAACCGGCTGGGGCACGTCGGAACGCAGCTCGGACAGCGACGGATAGGGGGTATGAAGCTGCAGATCGATCAGATCGGCGTTGCTGCTAGCCGAGAACGGAAGCGCCCCGGTGAGACACTCGAACAGCACCACCCCCAGGCTGAACACATCGGCACCCGGTCCTAGTCGTTGCTGGCGGATCTGTTCGGGTGATGCGTACGCCGGCGAGCCGGGCGATAGCGCGGCCTCTGGTCCGCTGGACTCTGCGACGTCGAGCGCGATTCCGAAGTCGCCTAGAAAGGCGTTGCCAGCATCGTCGCACATGATGTTGGCTGGCTTGACGTCGCGGTGCACCACACCGTGCGAATGGGCGGCCATGAGCGCCCCACCGATCTGGTGGGCGATGGCCCTGGTCTGGTCGATGGTGAGTGGCCCATCGTCGAGCAGCCGTTCTAGCGTGCCACCGCCGAGCCAACGCATCACTAGATAGGCCGAATCGGGGTCGCGCCAGTAGTCGATGAGAGGAACGATGTGTGGATGCTCGATGCGGGCTACCAGATGCGCCTCAGCCTCGAAGCGACGGATGAACTCGGGCTGCGAGGCTAGCTCGGAGCGAATCTGCTTGATGGCCACCTCGCGGTCGACCGATGGTTGGATGGCCTTCCATACCACCGAGAACGCGCCACTGCCGATCTCTTCGAGCAACCGGTAGCCGCGAAGAGGTCGGCCGACCTTTTCGATGTCGAGCGAAGGATCGCCAGCCAACAGTGCGGCTTCCAGTTCGCCGATGGCCGCCGACGGCTCGAGCCCACTCTCTTCCACGAGGATTCGGCGGTGGTCGTCGATAACCCGCAATGCCTCGGTTGTCCGTCCGCTGCGATGCAGCGCTAAGGCGTGCTGGCGAACCGCCCGCTCACGAAGCCGATGTTCGGCTGTGAAGGTGGCCAGCTCGCCGGTTATCTGCGTGTGGCGCCCCAGGGCCAACGCACACTCCCAGCGCTCTTCCAAAACTTCGAGCCGATCGAGACGGAGCTTCTCGACCTCGACCCGGGCCCAGTCGAGATCTTCCAGCTCGCGGAATGGCTCGCCCCGCCACAATGTCAACGCTTCGTCCAGCAGCGCCAGTGCGGCCTGGGGATCTTCAAGCTCGCGAGCCCGAGTGGCTTCGGCTCGCAACCGCGCAAATCGGCGATGCTCGACCGAATCGTCGGGCGGGGAGAACCGGTAGCCCGACGGCTCGGTCTCCAGCCAGCTCTGAGCGGACTCGGGTAGCGCTTGGCGAAGGCGCGAAACGTAGGTGCGTAAGGCGGGCGCCGTCGCTTCGGGCCGATCGTCGTCGTCCCACAGATACTCGGCCAGCCAGTCGATGTCGACCACCGATCCGGCCCGGCTGGCGAGCAGAGCCAGAAGCCGTCGCTGGCGCGGACCCCCGATGCTGATGGGTTCGCCATACACGTCGACGCCCATGCCGCCGAAAACCCGCACTATCACGTGCGTAGTGGATAGATCATTCTTCGTTCCCGCGCTCATGGCGTTGCTCATGCCCCATGTTCGATTTACGACATTACAAGGACATCACAATGAGTCTGCGTTCGCCCGTCTGTGGTGACAAGGTTGGCTCTGGCCCCGTTGGCATGACTATCACACCAACACAATTGCACTCCCGCCAACAAGTTTTTCAAGATTTCTCATTGGACGGCGACAGATTCTGGTCGAGCGTGCGATTCACTTGATAGAGCTCTGCGTAAACCCCGTTGGAGCCACCCGGATGGAGAGTTCTGAGATGTGCAACCAGCTGATGAGATCCGTCGGTCTGACAAGCGTTATTGAGCTTCTCAGCGCCAAGGGTGGAGCCAACGGCGGCTCAGAGAACACCGTCACGACCCCATCGGAACCAACCGTGACGACGACCGTCACCCAAGCGACTGCGAGCAGCTTCAAATGACTCGAAGAAAATCATGGAAATGCTCTACATTGATCGCGGCGGCCGGGGCGTTGGTGGCGGCCGGGTGTGCCGGCGTCGACAGCACTGGAACCCCAGAACCTGTTGAGAACGCAACGTCAACGGTCGAAGAGCAGACAACTGTCGCCCAGACATCGGCCGGCGACGCTGCAACTACGTCGCTGCCACAAGATCGGTCACAGCTGAGCGAGACGAACCAGTTCAATCTCCTCGCACCCGGCTCTTACACGTCCGACATGTTGTCGATCCAGCTCGAATTCACCACGACGGCCGAGTTCAACGTGTCGCGGGCATTCCCAGGGGCGATCCTGATCGAGTCACCGTCCTCGACCCACGAGGCGTTTGCTGGAGTGGGGTTTTTCGTTGTTGACACCCTGTTGGATTCCAACACCAAGGCCACCCAGCGCGGTCGACCGCGATCAACACTGGATCTTGGCGAGTTCCTCGACGCTCGCGACGGATTCCAGGTCGTAAGCAGTCGTGACGACGAACTCGGTGGCCTAGCGGCGCGTGTTTGGCGGATCGAATACACCGAACCGTGTGACGACTGCTGGTTCGAATTGCTGTTCAGCACCACCGGCTGGCGAAACCTGTGGGGTACGGCCCCTGGGCAAGTGCAGGAACTTTGGACAATCGACGCTCCTGGGGCGCCGATCATCGTTACCGTCGAGGCGCCCGATGACCTCTTCGAAGCGTGGAGCGGCGAGGTACAGCGCCACCTATTCGATCAGCTGAGCTTCGGCGCGCCCACCGGCTACTCGTTGGAACGACCCGACGGGACGTTTGCTGAGGGGTTCGGCGACTACGCAATCGGACGAGCTGAACTCGAGGTCGTCGACAGGTCGCGTCGGACAATCGAGGTCGTCAACGAGGCGGGCCTTGTCGTTCCGGCGGCCGACGACCGAACATTGCTGCTCAGTATCGCCTATCCGTCCACCAATGGAGGTTTCGATGCTGCGCCGGCGAGCGGTTCGTTTCCGGTGGTGATTGTCGCGCCGGCCTTGAACGACGCCAGCATCGTGCTGCCAGCAGACCGGCAGTTGGCGTCTCATGGCTTCGTCGTCATCGCAGTCCGCTTCCCCGAGTCAAGCTTTCCGGGAAGTGCGGCCGTGGGAGTGCCCCAGCAACCGGCGGACATCTCGTTCGTGATCGACGAGATCCAACGCGCCGTACTCCCCGAAGGCCTCGCAAAGGTGATCGATCTCAACCGGCTCGGACTCATCGGCCATTCGGCCGGGGGAACCACTGCATTTGGTTTGCTGGCGTCCGAGTGCTGTCAGGACGATCGCTTCGACGCGATCGTCGCCCACGCTGGCGTTCCTTACGACTTTGAGAGCGTTCAGGTTCAGTCGACCACTCCAATCCTACACGTAGTATCACACGCCGATCAGGTCTCGCCGATCGGCTCAGCTCGAGAATTTCACGACTCGATAGACGGGCCGACCGCCATCGCTGAGCTCGAGTTTGACAGCCACCTCCGCTGGCTGCAGCCCGACGCATCGACCTACGACGATACATTCGAGTTCGTGCTCGCTTTCCTCGACCAACACCTGCGTGACGGGAACGAAGACCTCGCCCTGATGGCTTCCGACAGCCTCCTTCTCGCCTACAACGAGCGCTGATAACAACAATTCGTCGACTCAAAAGCATCAGGCTAGGAGGTTTCGAGCAGGCTCCTAGCCTGATGCGATCCTCTCGCTGATTCAGCTCTTGACGAGATCGTCGAAGATCTCGTAGGTGTACCCGTCGCGAATCGTAACGACCGCTCCGTCGGCCCGGACTCGCCCGGTGCCTCGGTCGGTCAGGTCTATAGAGTTACCGGTTGGGCCGCTCGTCCGGTCGATTAGCTCGGCCGAACGTTCGGAACCGACCACCAACAGACCATCGGGTCGCGTGCCGATGGCCAGCACAGCGTCGCCGGGATTGCTCGTTCGGACTTCGGCCACGATCTTTCCGGACGCGACTTCGATAGTGGTCACCATGCCTTCGACGCCGGCCACCACTAGCTGTTCGGTTGACCCATCGTGACTTCGAGAAAACACCATGGCTGTCACCGCTTCTTTGAGGTCGAGCTGATGCACGATGGCGCCGCTGGCACTATCGACCACGAATACTCGACCGTCATTCCCACTCTCGTCGGGGTTGGCGGCGCCCACCGCAACCAGGGTTTCATCAGTGCTAACCGCGGTGGCGGAGAACGATCGGCCGTCGGCGAATCTGGCCTCTAGCGGGTCACCGATCTGCTCGCCGGTGGTCGCGTCGAGCAATACCGCCGAGCGGCCGTCGTCGGAAACGAACACCAATCGATTCGCTCCGAAGGACCGACTCATGAGGAACAGCGGTTCCTCGAGCGCCTTCTCGATCTGCCAGGGGCCCTCGAAGGGGCCGAACCAGATCGTCTTGGAGTCGGGCGAAGTCGCGATCCGGCGACCAGCCTGCTCGTTGCCGAGCCAGAGCGCACACTCGACTGGTGGAGGACCATGATCGGTGATCTCGCCGGTCGCGATCGTCAATCGGAGCATTGAATTATCGACGGTCGCGTACTCCTCAAGGCCATCCGTGGTTCCGAAGCCATCGAAGCACTTCGCGCCCGGTCGATTCAGGCGATCAACGGTGTGCGCCGCGACGGCGGTAGAGATCGTGGGGTTCCCGTAGGCGATCTCGCCTATGAGCGACTCGGTGCCAGCGCTGTCGTCATCGGAGAAGGTAACCGAGAAGTCGCCGCCCCCACCGAGACCAGAAAAGCCGCCTGTAGCCGACCGAACCTCCCACGGACCGTTGAGATCGCCTGGTCCAGGCGCCTCAACGGGATTGAACCGTATGTTAATCGTGCCCGATCGGGCGCCACTGTTACATGTGAGGATGCGATCGATCCCTAGCGGAGATCCCGCGTCTTCGAAACTCCCGGCCGAACAACCCAGAATCTCGTCACCTTCAGATACGACGAATGTGCCGACCACGACATCGCCGGTGAAGTCCGGAGTCGCCTCGATTGCCACCGTGCCACCAACTGCCGGATTGGTTGTTGCTGGCGTCGTGGGTGGCTGGGTGATGGCGATGTCGGCGATAGCGGGCTGCTCCCCGATCGCTTCGACCAGGGAGTCGGCGCCTCCGCTCGAACACGAGGCTGCGATCAGTGCGAGTACACCCACGACCAGTGCCCATCGCACTCGTCGTGGCCTGCGCCGTTGGTCAGTTTCGACTTGAGTGGCAGAATCTGCGATTGAGTGGTTTTGCTTCATGACGTTTCCTCCATTTGCTGGTCGGTCGACCTGCGTTGGAGGAATCATTCGGGTATGCCATGACAACCCGATATCAGCTCATTACAACGGCATAACAGCGGCGTCCGGATCTAACGAAACCGGTTATCAATTACTGGTTGGTGTGAATGCCTATGACCCTTGAAGGGGTAGGTCGGCCTGGCGGCGCTCTCAGAAACCTCATGATCTTGCGACAGATTCCGCCACCGCTAATCGATGTCCCTAATAGAACCGACTGAAAGAGACCCATGATGCGTTTACAAATAGGCAAAGCAGAGCTGTTGCCGCTACTACTAGCGACATTGACGATGGTGGCAGTGCTTGGTTTTGGCCCAGCTCAGGCGTTTGCCGCGCCAGCATCAAAGGTGGACGTTTGCCACTCGATCAGCAACGGAAGTTTCATTCACATCAATGTGAGTGAGAACGCGTTTGAGGCACACGTTGGTCACGGCGACGTATCACCGGGTGAAGGGGTACCTGGAATGGTCGGCTACGAATTCGACGCGGGCTGCGCGACGGTGCTTAGCGACGCTGACGACGATGGGATAGCTGACATCAACGACAACTGTCCGGGTGTAGCCAACAGTGACCAGGTCGACCTCGATTCCGACGGGTCTGGCGATGTCTGCGACCCAGATGCTGACGGGGACACATTTGAAGGACCGTTGGGCGATTCCGCCGACTGTGACGACCTCAACACCGATATCAACCCGGATGCATCAGACGTTGCTGATGATGGTATCGATCAAGACTGCGATGGCTTCGATGCGGTTTCGGACGGGCTGTGCCGCTCGGCCAACGCCGCAATCGCCGTGACCGCTCAGCTCAATCCGAATGGGTCCTGGATCGTGAGTGACTCCCGCGTGCATGTCACAGATCTCATTCCATTCAACACGACGAGTGTGACGGTAAAGGCTGAGAGTCCACTCTGCGTTAGGTCCGTTTCATCGACGCTTGGAGCCTTCTGCGTAGGTCATCTCGCTGGCTCACAATACCCGGCGGCGCCTGAGTTGACGATGCAAATTCAGTGCTCTCAATTCCCGACGGCAACGCTGTACATTGAGGTTTGGGAGCCGTAACGCTCCGCTCGACGAGTTGGAGCGGAGACTTCAAGTTCGTTTGCGGTACACCAAAACCGCGGATGTATCGGCCATCGATTCGAGCGGAACTGACCGGCGCCTCTCCATCGGAGTAACAATAGCGAGATAGCGGCCTGCGCCATCGCCCAGCTAGAGCTGCTGCGATTCGACGTGTGACCTGTTCTATTTGTCGGGATGGGGAGATTTGAACTCCCGACCCCCTGCTCCCAAAGCAGGTGCGCTACCGAGCTGCGCCACATCCCGTGTCCCGAATACGTTACAGGATAATGCGGCTGTCGAGGCATCGAATTTCTAGTAATAGTCGGGTTAGGAACAAGGCTTGAAGGGTGACGCTGAGTTCCGGTCGGTCGCAACGAAGTGAAACTCGAAGTCCACGAGGTGGGCGCCGGAGTCTTGGCAGCCATCGTGGGTGCGGATCCACGATCGGAGGAAGTAGTAGGGGCTTGGTGGAAGCTGGCTAAATGGGCCACCGGCCGAGTTGTCGATCGACACCATGTCTTGGCTGGTACCTCCAGAGTCCTCGATCCAAATAAGGACCTCGCCAGCCTGGCCGTCGGGTATGTCTTTGAACGCCCAGGTGGCGTCAGCTGCACTCGTGTCGGTAGCGAGGTTGCTCATCAGTAAGAAGCTCTGGCCCGGTGCAAGGATGGTTCCGGCGTCGAAGGTATAGAGCAATTCAGGAATCGCATCGGATGGTCCTTGATTCTTGATCGAAAAGCCGCCGACGCCGATGTTCAATGATGTTGGATTAAAGATGGTCACCGAGTCGTCGAAAGGATTGTCCTGGCCGCTCGGCCTGAACTCTGAGATCACGATCGAAGAAGCTGGGCTCGACACACTCGACGAAACCAGCGAACAGAACTCCCGAGGGCTTGCCATGTTCTGCGGATTGGGCGACCCAATAGCAACGTTGCGGATAAAGTCGGCAGCGTTGCTGTCAGTGTCGGTACAGTTGCCGCCGCCAAGGCTCTTTCGCTCGTTACTGACGTCGGTCAATGGAGTCGCCGTCGTCGGCATTAGTCCGAAGCTCTCCAGCGACATCGCCGGATCGATGAGGGTGATGTTGAGACCGGTACCGGTATAGATCCGTCCGGTGCCTACCTTGTCGACGGCGGTTCCTGGGCCAGGCCCAACCGATGGCTCGCGCACGACCGCTATTCCGAATCTCTCAGGGAAGGGGTTGCCCCAGGTATCGACGGTGAGATCTGCGGGCAGGCTCGTGCCGTCACGGGCAATTAGGAAGTGTTGACCAGGAAGGAGGTTGACGGCCGGTAGATCCGCTTCGAGTGTCGAGACGCCGTCGTCGAGGCGAACAAAGTAATCGTCTAAGTCGATGCTGAAGTTGGCTGGGTTGTACAGCTCGATGAAGTCGCCGTCGATAGCAGCGCCGTTGCTCGAGTACTCGCTGATGAGCAGGTGACTCACGAACTCGGGCTGGTTGTTATTGGTGCCCGGAGATGCGCTTCTTGCGGGAAGGAAGTCGTTACTAAAGGTCGGTAGGGGTGAGTGCGAGCAGCGTGCTGTGGCGTCGCCGGAGGTTGTCGGCTCCCAGCAGGCACTGCTGGTTGCGGCGTTGGAGGTGCCGTCGGGTGTGAGTGCGATCGACTGACCGCGAGCGAGCCCGGCGCTCAATGCAGCTTCGTAGGTCACGTCCCAGAGACCGAAGGACGTTATTGGGGGTCGATCGCCGATTTCGTCAGAGCCGGACCCTTCGGTTCCCCAAGCGAGGTATGCCACCAGTTCGTCGTTGTCATCGAATACCCAGACATCGTCGGTATCGCTAAGCGCGGGCGAAGTCAGATTTGCGTAGAGGTTGAAACCGGCTTCGGTTCCGACTGCCCAATCAGCAGCGGCGCCCTCCCAGAGAACCAAGGTCTGCCCTGGCGCTAGAATCGTGTCCGAGTCGATGGGGGCGCCGGGCAACATGTTCGTCTCGGTCGCTCCGTTGGCGGCATCGGTATCTGCTACCCGCCAGTCGCGCAGGTTGACGCTCGTGGCGCCGATGTTCTTGAGTTCGATGAAACCGTCGATATGGGGGTCGGTCGGATGGTCGTGGTTCGATCGCCACAACACTTCGTTGATGAGTATCGAACCGGCATGGGGTGACAGCGTGAACCGCGACTGGGTCGTGATCTCGACATCGAGCGTCACCGAGTTGTTGGCATCGGACACGATCACCTCAAGATCGGTAATCTGCCCGTTCAGGCCAAAGTCGACGTCGTCGGCGTCGAGTACCCGAATTAGCTGCGACCCGGTGGTGCTAGAGGGGAAGATGACATATGGTCGCTGGCCGTCGCCATCCAGATCGGGGTTGCTGGCAGGTGTAATTGCGAGCGTATGGGTCGTTGAGTCGACGTCGGTCCAGCTCACCATGCCAACGATCGTGCCCGAGGTTGCGGTTTCGGCCACGCTGAACGCGGCCGCTGCGGCAACCGGTGCCTCGTCGACGTTAAGGATCGGGATCGTTACCGCCTCCGTGACGGTGAAGTCGCCATCGCTTACGGTCAATTCGAGCGAGTATGAACTCTTGGTCTCAAAGTCGAACGCCCCACCTGTGGTGGTTAGATGGCCCGTTGTCGGGGCGATCAAGAAGCGACCGGATTCGGCGGGGTCATCGAGTGAGATTGAGTAGAGCAAGCCGGTCGGGCCTTCGGGGTCGACCGCGATGGTGCCCGAGGTTGCCGGGGTTCCGTTCGCAGCGTCTTCGCTAACGCCGATCACGAATCCAGAGTTGAACACCGGTGCTTCGTTGACGTTGGTGATGTCGACGGTCATGGTCTCGGTAACGGT
>CBERPN010000089.1:0-14751 GCA_965524675.1 uncultured bacterium | reverse complement strand
TCCCTAATCGACGCGTCCCTAATCGAGATCGAGCGGATCAGTCGTGCGCCTCTAAAAGGCTGCCTCGGCCGTCATGGCTAGCGATCCGTTGGCTGTCTCGGCCCAGACGATCGAACTCTCGCCATCGACGCGGCCTCGAATCGTGAAGGTTTCGGTATCGAACAGAGGGGCCACCGCTCGGAACGAGAACTCTCTGAGCGGGTTTGGGTTGTTCGAGACGGCTAGGTCGACGAGCAGGGTCGCTGTGAACGGCCCGTGAAATAGCAAGCCCGGGTAGCCTTCGACATCGCGGCAGTAGTCGCGGTCGTAGTGGATTCGGTGACTGTTGAAGGTGAGCGCGGAGTACCGAAATAGTTGGACCTCGCTCGGCTCTATTGTTCTCTGCCACTGGGCGCCGTCAGGTGCTGGCTTACTTGCGGGCGCAGGGCTCTCTGGATTTGGGTCTTCTCGGTAGACGAGGTCTTGCTCCTCGCTGACGCAGGTCGTTCCGTCGACCGTCAGCTCATGGGTGACTGTCACAAAGCAGAGTTGGCCGGAGCTGCCTTGCTTCATCGTTACCGCCGAAATTGTCGAGGTCTTGTCGACCCGATCGCCAATACGAATTGGTTCGTCGAACCTAAGGCGCCCGCCAGCCCACATTCGCCTTGGCAAGGCGACGGGTGGAAGAAACCCACCGCGGGACCGATGTCCGTCGCGCCCGACCTCGCTTATTGGAACCGAGGATAAGAAGTAGATCCAATGCCACAACGGGGGCAAGGGGTCGCCGTCGACCAACGTTGCCTCACGGTCGAGAGTTTGTTGCATTAGCCGCGCCCAGGGGGCGGTCATGATGTCGGAGGTTGATTCGCTACGACCTACCCAACCTTCGAGCACGTCGATCTCGTTGCTTGGTTCCACAGGGCTCATCCTTACTCGTCATCAGCAGAAAACTCTGCTCGAATTCGTTCGCTGTCGGCCCCAAGGACTGGAACGACTGAGGAGGTATCTGTAAGTTCCTCGCTACTCCACCGGACCGGATGAGCCGGCAACAAGACCTCATTGTTTGACGAGGTCGATATCGACCGTCGACGTAGCGCCACGTGCTCGCTCAGGTCGCCAAGGTCGTTTACCGATCCGTAGGCGATCGAAGCCTCATCCAACCTTCGGACCAAGCCAGCTTTGTCGAGTGCCCCGATGATTCTTGTGAGCTCATCTTCAAGTGTGGCCCGGTTCTCGACACGCTTGGAGTTGGAATCGAAGCGAGGATCTGTGGCCAGGTCGGTTCGGTTTAGAACCTCGACACACAGTCGTTGCCACTCGCGCTCGTTCTGAATCGAAATCAGGGTCAGGGCGCCTTCGGATGTGGCGTAAGCCCCGTACGGCATGATGGTCGGGTGCCGGAGCCCCACTCGCTTCGGCCCGGCGCCTCCGTATTCGTGCTGCACTAAGGGCACAGTCATCCATTCGGCGGCGACGTCGAATAGCGATATCCGCACCCCTGAACCGATGCCGGAAATCGAGCGCTGAATTATCGCTTCAAGAATCGCGGAGTGAGCCGTCATACCTGCTCCGATGTCGCAGATCGATACGCCGATTCGTCCAAGCTCGTCAACCCCGCCCGAGATGTCTACTAGACCGCTTTCGGCCTGAACTAAGAGGTCGTAGGCCTTCTTCTCGGCAACTCCCGGGGCTTCGCCGTAGCCTGAGATGTCGCAGGTGATTAACTGTTGATTAGCTTCCCGAAGTGCGTCTGAGCCAAAGCCAGCCCGCTCCAGTGCGCCCGGCGCGAGGTTCTGAACAAATACGTCGGCAACCGCGATAATACGATGCAGCAGCGCCGCGTCGTCGGGTGCCTTGATATCGAGAACTACCGATTCTTTACCGTGGTTGGTCCACACGAAGTAAGAACTTTCGCCGTGCGCAGCGGTGTCGTAACCGCGCGCGAAGTCTCCGCTGGCTCGCTCGATCTTGATAACCCGTGCACCTGCGTCAGACAATCTTGCTGTGCAGAACGGCGCAGCCACCGCCTGCTCGACCGCTACGACGAGCAGACCTTCCAGCGGTTTCGACCCACTCATTCTTTCGTTGGGGCTACTGAGAGTCCGACTACCTCGTAGGTATCGATCAGGTTGGCGACGAGGCCGCTGGCCTTGGCATGCTCGACAAAGTCGGTCAAGAAATCGATACCGGCCTGGTCGCGGTTCCGTGGAGTTCCGATGGCCTGCTGGACAGCGGTAAAGCTACCGTCGAGGATCGACGCGCCGGGCAACGTCTTGAGATCAGAGTTCAACCGTGGCCGCAGTCCGGCGAGGGCGTCGAGTTTCTGATCGACGAACGTCTCGAGCGATGAATCGAGGGTTTCGGTTTGCACCAGCTCTCCATGGGCGAGATTGCGTTCGAGCCACAGTGCGTAGGCGGCACGCGACTTCACCGAGATTCGAACTCCGGGTTGATCGACTTCGTCGAACGAGGTAATAGGCGAGCCGGCCGGTAGCAAATAGGTGCATTCGATTTCGGCGTATGCATTGGTGAAAGCAATGTGTTCGGCGCGGGCTGGCTCGGCGCCGATGTTGCCAATATCCCATGAACCTGACTGCGCAGCGTCGGCGAGTTCGCCCGGAGAGTCGAATGTTAGAAACTCAATTTCAACACCGAGTCGCTCTGCGAGAGCGTGGGCCATTCCCGGAGAGACACCTTTGGGAATGCCAGCGTCGCCGACGTTAGAAACCAACAAGAAGTTGCTGAGGTTGATTGCAGCGCGCAACACGCCGCTGGGTGCCAACGCTGCGACAGCTGTGGGTGATGGAGATGCAATGCTCACGCAATGACGATACGCCGCGACTAGCTTCACAACATGGAAATCTCCGAAGAGATAGTCGAAACAACAACAGCGGACGGCGAGATGGCCGTCCTGCTCAAGCGCCCCGTCGCCGATGGAGCTTGGCCCAACGTCGTCATCTTTCACGACGCACCGGGCATCCGCGACGCAATCCACGAGTTTGCCAACCGCTTGGCCGAGGTTGGCTACGTGGTTGCGATACCCGATCTCTACCATCGTCAAGGCAGGATGATCGGGTTCGAGCCAGCAGATGTCGACGCCGATCCGAGTAAGCGCGACCGCATCTATGAGCTTCTCGGTTCGCTTACCGACGACGGAATCCAGGGAGACCTCGACGGCGCGCTAAAGGTTCTCGGAACAGGTGCCGACGACAAGCTCGGCTGTATCGGGTTTTGTCTAGGAGCACGTGCGGTCTTTCGCACGATGATGCGATTCCCCGATCAGTTTGTAGCGGGGGCCACATGGCACCCGTCGTTCTTGGCCGATGACGAGCCCGATTCGCCACACCTAACCGCCGCCGAACTCAAAGGCTCGCTATATATCGGCATCGGCGACGCCGACAAGATTCAGTCGATCGAAATGCACCAGCGTTTCTTCGACGCGGTCGAGCCGCTAAGCAAGGTGTCGGTGGAGATCTTCGAGGGAGCCGACCACGGGTTCTCGTGGCCCGGCTACGCCACCTATCACGAAACAGCAGCCAGTGTCTCGTGGACCCGAACCCTGGCTCTGTTCGAGTCTGAACTCGCGTAGCTTCGGCTGACGAGCCATGATGTCGACATGACCTTGGCTAATGGCGAACAACTTCCAGAGATTGACGGCAAGAATCTCGACGGCGAGCCGGTATCAATTGCAGACCTGACATCGGGCGGATGGTCGGTGGTGCTCTTTTACCGCGGACACTGGTGACCATACTGTCGTCAACAGTTGGTTGACTTCGACACCAATGCCATGCTGCTCAAGCAGGAGGGAATCACAGTCGTCGCCGCATCGGTCGACAGCGTCGACGATGCCAGCGCCCTCGCATCAGGCTTACGGCTGGGGTACGTAAAGACCATCGCCGAACTCGACGGGCCAGCGGTCGCCGAGTCCACTGGAGCACGACTGCAAACCGGCGATCGTACCTTTCTGCACGCGACCGGATTCCTACTGAACCCGGCTGGCGAGATAGTCAACTCGGTGTACTCGAGTGGCCCGATCGGCCGTTTGACAGCCAACGATGTCTTGAAGAAAGTCGTCTTCGACAAGTCTAGATAGGAACCACAATTCGTCTGCAACAAAGCGCACGGCGCCAATAACTGCTACAACGCCTTGCTATGACGATGACATATCAAGAGGCGTGTGACGCGGTCTGCGCCCCAGGCACGATGTTTGAGATCCTCGAGACCGAGGTTGAAGGCGTCCCCACAAATGTATTTGCGGGAACCCCGCCCAACGTTCGCGCCTTGTTTGAGTTGGCAGCCGGACGCAGCGACGACTTCATCGTGTACGAAGACGAGCGCTGGGCCATGCCTGCGGTTCTGTCTCACGCAGCGCAGATAGGTCACCTGCTGCTCGACAACTACGGAGTGCAACCAGGCGAGCGTGTGGCAATAGCGATGCGCAACTTTCCCGAATGGGTTTCAACCTTCGTCGGGATCGTGTCGATCGGGGCGGTAGCGGTTCCGCTGAACGCATGGTGGCAAACCGACGAGCTTGTTTTTGCGCTAGACGATTGCGGCGCGAGGGTTGTCTTTGCCGACGAGGATCGATTCGCTCGAATGCGCCAGGCCCCAGACGGCGCCATCGAGGCCCAGGTAATTGTGGTTCGGGGTGCCGGAGCGTTAGCCGACGATGTGGTGCACCTCGACGATGTCCTCACCAACGACGCCACTATGCCCGAAGTGACTATCGAGCCCGACGACAACATGACGATCCTGTACACCTCGGGCACTACCGGCCAGCCCAAGGGAGCGGTTAGTAGCCACCGTGCTGTGTTGTCGTCGTTGCTGTCGTTCGCGGCACGAGCCCAGGTAGGTCAACTGATCGACCCAGATGTTGTCGACCCAACCCAAGCCAAAACAGCATTCATGCTGCCAGTTCCGCTCTTTCATGTGACCGGTCTCGTCCCGGTGATGCTTGGCTCATTTGTTGGCGGCGCCAAGTTGGTGATGACCCACCGCTGGGATCCCGACCGAGCGTTGGAGCTCATCGAACGGGAACAAGTAACCAACTTTGTTGGTGTGCCAACGATGTGTTGGGACATGCTCGAGGCCTCAACGTTTGCCGAACGTGACACATCTTCGTTGCGTTCGGTCGGCGGCGGTGGAGCCCCGATGCCCCCCGAGCTGGTCAAACGAATCGAGGACAACTTCTCCAAGGGGCGCCCTGGGCTTGGCTACGGCATGACCGAAACCAATGCTTATGGCCCCCAGAACGCCGGAAATGACTTCCTCGCGCGGCCAACTTCCACGGGGAGAACCATCCCGATTATGGAAATCCGCATCACCGATTTCGATGGCAACGAACTGGAAACCGGCGAGACTGGCGAGATTTGGTTCAAGGGTCCATCGCTAATCAAGGGCTATTGGAACCGGCCCGAGGCGACCGCTGAGACGATCGTCGATGGCTGGCTTCGCTCAGGCGATATTGGCCACATCGACGACGAAGGCTTCGTGTACGTAAGCGATCGAGCCAAGGACATGGTGCTTCGTGCTGGCGAGAACATTTACTGCGCCGAGGTTGAAGCGGCGATTTATGAACACCCCGCCGTTTATGAGGTGGCTGTGTTCGGCATTCCCGATGAACGGCTGGGCGAGGACCTTGCGTGTCACGTAATGGTGAAAGAGGGCGAAGCCCTGTCGGCTGGCGAACTACAAGCGTTCGTGGGTGAGCGGTTGGCCAAGTTCAAGGTTCCGGCAATCGTCAAAGTGGTAAACGAATCGTTGCCTCGAAACGCGTCGGGGAAGATCGTCAAGCGAGAACTCCGCGATCTCTATATCGACTGAAGTTCTGTTGGCTGGCGTTCCCCGGTCACGCAGGCCCTATTGCTTTTCTCCGCCTTCGGCTCCGGCGCTGCGCTATGTTTGTTGGCTTTGTAAACTCGCCCTTGCTGGCGCGGCGGGCTACTAGATCGCGTTGTTGGCTGGGGTTCCCCGGTCACGCAGGCCGCGGGGTTCAGGCTACGGGTTGGCGCCCTCCGTCTTACGGCGCTTTGGCTGCCCGGCGGGTTTCCGGGGCGTTGCGGCGCCTCCGTGGCAACGGCCCGGCTGGAGGCCAATGGTTGCAATCAGTCGGGGATTAGTTCCTCGCCTACTACGGGTCCGGGAACGAAGCGCAGAGTGGCGGCGAGAAACAGCGCGCCGATGACCCCGCCGAATAGAACTGTCGTTAGCGAGGTCAGCTCGACGATTGGGCCTGCGATGATGTTGGCGAACGGTACGGTGCCGCCGAACGACAGCACCCACACCGCAGCTACCCGGCCACGGACGGTCTCGTCGACGTGCTCTTGCCACATGGTGCTCAGGATTGTTGGCAGCACAAAGTAGAACAGGCCAACTGTGAATACGGCGTAGTAGGCAACCTGGATGTCCTCGGTCACCGCCAACCAGGCGAGCGCACCGGCGAAGCCAACAAGGGTGCCGCGAGCGACTCGACCTCGGGGATAGTTGACCAAGACGGTGCCTACCAAAAGGGCTCCCGCGAGCGCACCTAGCCCGAACGCCGCGTAGAAGTATCCGTAGCTTGAACTGGTTGCATCCACCCCAAGATTGATCTCAGCAATGGCGGGGAGTTGTCCAATGAAGGGCAGGCAGAGCAGGGAGAACCCGGCCATCGCAACCATGGGTCGTCCAACTTGAGGGGCAATCCGTGCCAGTTTGAAACCTCCAAAGAGCCGGGCGGATAGCGAGCGGACTTTGGCCGTCGGCGACGGAAGTTGCGTGAACCAAAGGGCAAGTATGACAAAGAGGTAGGTGATGGCATTCACAGCAAAAACCTCAGCGAAGCCGACTTTGCTGGTTAGCCAGCCGCCGATCGCTGGTCCGATTACCCGGGACGCGTTCATCTGGGTCGAGTTGAGTGAGATCGCGGCGACGAGGTTGCCCTCGCCCGCCAAGGCTGGCAGAACCGACGTAAAGGTAGGTGCGAAGATTCCCTGGGCGAGACCCATCACGAAAACCAACGCCACCAATAATCCGGGGGCGATGTTGTCGTCTAGCACTAACGCCGCGAGCGCGAAGGTCCACATCATTTGCCAGACTTGGGTGCTGATGAGAAGGCGGCGGCGGTCCGCTGAGTCGGCGAGCGACCCGCCGATCAGGCTGATGACCGCGAGCGGGCCGAGTTGGGCAAACACGATCAACCCAAGAAATGCACTCGACTCGGTTAGCTCCCATGCCAGAACGCCAAGCGCTGCGGTCTGCATCCACCGCCCGGTGTTGGAAAGAAAAGATGCGACAAAGATGCGTTGGAAGGCAGGTTCGGAGAGTGCCCTGCGCGCGCTGCTGGGCTGGGCAGATCCGCGACTCAACAGTCGAGCGGGAGGATAATGGTCACGGTCCAGAGTCTAGGTAACGCTCAGCGCAATGTGATCACATCTTCGCGCTCGATTCCCTTGGCAAGGTTCAGAAATGCGGTCAACCGAGTCAAAACGTTATGCTCGCCACCATGACCGATAGTGCTGATACTGCGGACGATCTCCTAGCAAGAATTTTCTTCGATCCCGCGGGGATGGCAAATCCGTACCCGTTGTACCGCCAACTTCGCGAACTTGCTCCAGTCCACCAAAGCGCTACCGGAGCGGTGGTGCTAACGCGCTTCGAAGATTGCCGAGAGGCGCTGCGCGACAACCGGCTCGGTAAGTCCAACGGAGTGAATGTAGACGGACTGATTCCTTCTACCGACCCGGAGGTGACCAAGTTCAGAGCTGCTCAGGCGCAGCGAATCCTCGAAGCTGATTTGCCGCAGGCGATGCTTTCGCTTAACCCACCCGATCACACCCGCCAACGCTCGCTGGTGTCGCGGGCCTTCACTCCCCGCCGGGTCGAGCAACTTCGAGACTCGATAGCGGGTCTGGCACGCAGAGCGGTGGACGATGTTGCCGATGCTGGGTCGTGTGATCTATTGGAGATGTTGGCCTTTCCGCTTCCGGTGGCGGTGATCGGCACTATGGTCGGCGTTCCCGAAGCTGATTGGCCAAGGTTCCGCAGCCAAGTTGCAGCATCGGCCTACAGAGTTGAACCGGGTGCATCGCTCGAGCAACTCCAGACCGCAGATAGCGCGGTTCGCGAGGTCGGAGCATACTTTCATGATCTGATCGCACAGCGCCGATCTAAACCACAAGACGATCTGTTGTCGGATCTCATAGCGGTTGAAGAGGCTGGTGATTCGCTCTCAGCGGGCGAGGTGGCGGCGGTAGCCCTCTTGTTGTTCGCCGCTGGGTTTGAGACAACGACTAACCTGATCGGCAACGGGATGGTCGCGCTGCTACATAACCCCGAGCAGATGCAGCGCCTTTGGGACGATCCATCGTTACTGCCAGCGGCGGTAGAGGAGATGCTGCGCTGGGACTCGCCAGTGCAGATCGACGTGAGGACCGCGCTGGAGCCGGCTGAGATCGCCGGAGTCGACATTGCCCAGGGTCGTCGCTTGATCACCCTGCTTGGCGCTGCCAACCGCGATCCGGCCCAGTTCACCAACCCAGAAGACTTCGATATCGAAAGAGACGAGGGCCCACCGATGAGCTTTGCTTCAGGAATTCACTACTGCCTCGGCGCGAACCTTGCACGTGCCGAGGGTCAAGAGGTCTTCGGAGCTTTGATCGACAGGTTCTCCTCGATAGAACTCGACAGTGATCCGGTTCACCGCCAGCGGACGACACTTCGGGGCTATGAAACTGTGCCGGTTCGGGTAAAGGCGCGCTGAGCTAGAGCTTGATTGTGTCGAGGGAGGTTCCCTTGGCGAACACTTCTGCATCGTCACGCCACTGATTCTGGCCGGTGATGGTCGCCATTTCGTGACGGAGTGCCACACTCCAAGTTGTTAGCTTGCTGGCATCGGCGAACTCGATCGCATCTCCAAGCAGAGAGAGGTCTCCGGTGATTTTGGCGAGGTAACGATCGGCGGGGCCTAGAAAAGACACGCCAGCACCGACCAATATGGCTGATTCTGCACGCCCGGCAAGTATCTGCACTGCTGCTGAGGTGAGTTCCTCGTCGGCGATGATCGCGAATACGTCGGCGAGGGTGGCGACAATCGGCAATGCATAGTTGTCTGGTCGATCGAGCACGCGAGCGAGCAGAGGCTCGCTGATGGTGGCGGCCCGCTGTAGTTCACCTGCCTTAAGCAACGCGCTGGCATGACCTGCGATCGCAATATCTGCGATCCGGATATCCGGTGGCGCTAGATCCCACATCTCGACGAACCAGTCGGTTGTGTCGGTCAGTTGCGACATCGCGAATTCCTGGGCAATCGACACCGCGGTCGCGGTGGTGATGTCATATCTGAGGCCCGTAGCGAGTGCTGCTTGAGTTTGTTTTCGTGACACTTCCCAGTTGCCGGTCGCGAAAGAATCCGATGCCATGAGCAATTCGCCGTGCCAGATTCTTAGGGCGTCAGAGCTTGCCCGAGCATAGCTATTCATCCTCGCCAGAGCTGCTCTTGCAGCCGCTAGGTTGCCGAGCTCGAACTGGTCGATGGCGATCGTTTCGTCGATGACACACCTCCAGCTCTCCGACAGTTCGCCGACGGCGATCTCAGCGCAGTGACGAAGCCGGTCGCCGGGGTGGTCGGTCTGAAGTCTTGTAAGCCAAGAAACATAGGCTGCTTCGGCGCGCTGGTCGGGTGTTGTAGCTAGTTGCTCGGTGATCCCTGCCCAGTGGGCAGCGCTCAGCATGCGGCCGAGAAGTGTCAGTTGTCGAGTGAGGCTTGAGGCGTGTCGAAACCGCTGGCTATTGGTGAGCATTCCGGTTCTGATTCGAAGTAGCAGTTCCACCCGATCGGTATCGCCGTTGGCACGTTCAGCTTCTGGCAGTCCGGCGAGGGCTATTGATAGGGCCGTGCCCTCCACGGCAAGACTCTGTGCTCTCGACACTGTGCGAGCGCGAACCGTCGCCGCCTCGAACGGTGCGCCGGATAGGTCGAGGACGGTTGCATAGGTGTGGGCGTGCTCGATAGGGAAACCCTCGCCGAGTAACTGTTCGACCCTTCGAAACTCTCTGGCTGCTTCTCGCGCCGCCCCACTAGCGGCGTACGAATGGCCGGAGTCGACTAAATGGTCGACGATTTCGATTTCGTCGAGTGCTGGGCCAGCTGCATAACTGTGTCTCGCCAGATCGTGTTCGTCGGTCGCGATCGATCGGGCTTGAATGTGAAGTTGGCGGACCAGTGCCTCGGGGGCCTGGTTTAGAACTACGTCAGCCACCAGCCCGTGAACCAGCCAGAATTCATCGATGGTTTCGGTGTCGATGATCAAACCAGCCGCAAGCAGTTCGATTACCGGAGCGCGAAGCGACTCGGGCGAATAGCTTGTCAGAGTCGCCGCACTGTCTAGTGCGAAGTTGCCCCCCAATACTGCGGCTGCGACGAGAACGGTTCGGGCGACAGCTGATAGTTGCGAGATCTCTTGGCTGAATGAGTATGGAAAATGAACAGAATGATGGTCCAGCGTGAACGAGACTGGATCGACTGCCGCAACTAGAGCATTGGCGATGGCTGGCAGTCCAGCTGACATTGAGAGAATCTCGCGGCCGAGATGTCCCTGAGCGGTGGAGGGCGCGTCCGGATAGGTCCGTGAAACGAGGTCACCGACGTCGCCGATGGTAAGGGGCTCGACGGCAACGCTGATAGTCGCAGCGAGTTTGCGTGAGCGAGAGACGAACTCTGACCACTCGACAGAACTGGTTCCGTCGTCGCCAGCAACGAGGAAAGTAAGTGAGCGTTTTGTCGAGATGCGTAGCAGCATCTCGAGGAGCTGTTGAGATTTACTGTCGAGGCGATGGCTGTCGTCGAGCACAACCACTAGGGGGCGGTCGGGCAGCGTGTTCTCGATCTACTGAACGGCATTGGCGAAAGCGAAGCCGCGTACGTTCGGATCGAGCGGTTCTGAAGTGCTGGCGAGCGCGCTACGCAGTTGAGGAAGGGCGGTTAGGAAAGCGCCGAAGGCAATGTCGGAGGGTGGTGATACCCCTGCAAGGATTTCGTAGCCACGCTGGTGCAAGATGCTGGCCATCCCAGCGACGAATCGGGTCTTGCCCACTCCCGGGGCGCCAGTGATGAGCACTAGGGAAACTCTGTGATCTAGATCGGCCAGGGTGTTGAGAACATCGCGAATCTGTGAATCTCGCTGGCGGCCAACAACGATTCGCTTGGCGAGAGCGATACTCAAGGGAAGCGCAGTTTGAGCTGATCCAGCGGCGATATTGGCTATGGCGAAGTCATATTCGCCTTGGAGCAGATCCGAGCGCAGCTCCAAAAGTTCGAGATCTAGATCCTTACTCAGGCCTTGCTGCGACGCTACTCTCACCAGGTCAATTATCTCAAGCGCTCCCCGTATGTCGCCCGCCCGAGCGTGAGCGAGCGCGGCGGTGTGGGGAATCCACCGGTCGAATGGATCTCGGACCGTCTCCGATCGCAGGATTCTCAACAATGGGGGAGAAAGTGGCGCGCCGGTGTCGGCTACTAGGCGACGTAGCACATGGCGCCGGGTGTCGCGATGTTGTTGGGCTGCGGTGGCTAGATCGGTGCTCAGGTTGAGGTCCGGGAACGCTACTGACTGAGCGAGCAGCGACATTGTCTGAGGCTGGTTCCAATCATGATCGGTGTTCGCCGACAGCGCCCAGAAGTGCCATAGATCGACTTCGTTTGGCGGCAGTGTCAAAGAGTAATGCCGAGTGATGTTTGATAGGCCTGAGCCTCCGAGGCGGTTACGAAGCTCGGCCATAACGTTTCGAATACTGGCCTCCCACGATTTGGGTGGTGCATCGGTCCAGATCTCGTCTGCTAATCGTTCCGCTGAGGCGCCCGCGGTTCCCGCCGCGACAAGTACAGCAAGAGCTTTGCGAAGTTGGGGTTTGAGAGTTTCAGAGTTCGGTCCATCGTGAACCGCTATGTCGCCGAGGACACAAACACGATATGGACTGGTCTCAGACCGTTCGAACAACTTCGCCCTTACCTACAATGCGCTTAAGACGGTTAGATGACTTGACGCATAAGAGAATCTGCACACTTAGCCTGTTGGGCCTGGTTTCGTTCGTCAAATTCGCGCGGTCGGGGATCATTGGTGAATCTTCGATGTTGGCGGGGTGGCAACGACGTTTGGTGGTGCGTGGCTGCCACCCCGCAGGTTCCATCGATGAGCGGTGGGATTACAGCGGGTCGCTCGCTCGATGGAGAGGGGTGGGATCGCCGCCCGGATAGTTTTCCTGAAGCGTAGATCCTGCCTGAGCCGTGCAATCTGAGTGCAATCTCACTCTAAGTGATTGCAAGAGCTCAAAGCTTCGACTGGTGGTGGTCGGTTGCGGTTCGGTTGCGGGTCCAAGAGCAGTCTTTACGCGACAGAACGATGTTTAGCTCGACCGGCGTCATGACAAGGGGAAAAGACACTGCAAAGGGCCACTGAAACGAGTTCCACGAGCGATGGCGGGATTGAAGTCGAGGGGCGGATCGATGCGCTACGCCAGATCTGCGCGACCTGGGTCAACAACCCCGAGGCATCGCCGGTCGGCGAGTTCTCTTTGAGCGAAACCAACCCGTCTGTGGCGCAACCCGCACCGCCAGTTCGAATCGGAACCGTGCATCTCAAGCCAGGCAAGAGCGACGACTTGTTGATTGCCGAGCCTGTGGTTCTGCCACTCTTAGGCCTAAAGACCGTAGCTGTCGGCGGGCGCAGCGATGAATCTGACGTTGTCGTGACCACTGCCATACTGCGACAACTGGCAAGTGTCCTACCGCGCCGATTGCGTGTTGATTACTTCGACCCGCTCGACTATTCACCATTTGGCCACCTCGGCTTGTGCGCCCACCAGGATGGTGTTCGTTTGACTAGCACCGAAATGCTGCTTGAGCATCTGTCAATGTTGCACCAACGCATAGTTTCAAATGCAGCTGCTGATGCCGTTCAGTTGCATAGTCAACTCACCGTACTTCATGACTTTCCAGTCGCTATCGATCAAAGCTGTTTCGATGAAGTGAAATGGCTTGCCGAGCACGGCCCAAGCGTTGGCATTCATTTGCTGCTTCAACTCAACGACGACTACGAAGGCCCTCTTGGGCAGTCGGCTGGTGCCCTAGTCGACTCATGCTTTCTGGTGGAGGTGGCAAACAATCGTTTTCATATCGCTGGCCTTGAGGCGCTCGACCTAGTGCCGGATCCTCCATTGGCGCCCAGCGCCCTTGAGTCGGTTTGGGAGTGGCTAGGAAGTGGACTTGATGGCGTCGCAGAACCGCCTGTAGATCCTGATTGGAATCCGCCGAATCGGGATCTACAGGCCCCCTTGCCGACAGAAGGATATTGGAACGAATTGTTTAGGCTCAACACGCTGATCGCAGCAAGCGACAGCTATCTAGACGCAAGCGATCAAGGCTCCTCGCTCCCGTCGAAGACTGAAACCGGATTACAATTCGCGATCTCGTCGGCGAGTATCGACAGAGAGTCTTCGACTAGCCATAGTTGGGCTGAGCTGCAAGTGAACCTTGCCGGTGCCGAGGCGGGAATCGTGCAGGCTCAACAGCTGTCACTGATCCCTCGAGCAGCAACGGTCGCAATGCTGCTCTTAGTGGTTTTCCGCACTCTCGACCCCGCAATGGTTCTGGTGGGGAGTTTCGTCGGATTGGTCGCCGGATTACTGCTCCTGGTATCGCGGGACGAGTAGCACGCTCGGGCCAATCATGCGGGAAATAGCGCCTTATCAAGGAACATGAACCGGAGGATCCAAATAGAGGTGTACGCAAACAACAGTCCGGCTGCAGCGGTTAGATCGGACGCATCCATGGTCTCTAAGCCTTGCGCGACAGCCATGGCGAAACCAACACTTATTGCAGTCATGACCCAGTACTTTGTGGCCTCGCTGGCGGAGGCGGGCGACTCCACCCGCCATACGAATCGCCGATATGCGACATAGGTCAACGGTGCAATTATTGCCGCGGCCAGCAGTGTGGCAATCGGAGCTGGTCTTCCTAGCGGACCGAGAAATAGGTAGAAGAGCACCAGATTTGACGGCGAGCCCACAATCGTCACCAAGGTGTAACGCCCGAGCGGGGCAGCGCTGCTTTGTTGAGTTGAAGTTGAGGGTTGAAGTGTTTGCATTTCACCTCGGCTATTCAGTTGTTGAAAAGGGACTAGGACGAACGCAGCGACAGAAGTGGGGAGAGTCGTTCAGCTACCCCACTTCTGCCTCCGGCAATCAACCGATTGGTTGTGGCTGGGGTTGTTGTGGTTGTGGTTGGAAGCTCATAGACACCTCCTCCCGAGTGGGCGAAACAGAGATCTTTGAGCGCTTGACCAGTTCGCAGGCGCCGTGCTGGACCGGCGTGTTCGGACCCAGTTCTACGGTTCGGTCATCGGTTAAGAAGAATCGTTGTTCGTATGCCGCTGCAACCCAGAGATCGGACGGCGTCGTGAGGGTCCAAACGCTCTCGTCAGCAAGAAAGTCGGTATTTGTTAGATGTTCGAGCTGACACGGGTCAGGGGGATCCTGAAAGAGCGGGATTGGGGCCCGTGTGGGCCAGGCGAGGAAGGGCTTGCATGCTGCGCATGCTTGTTTCATGGCGTTGGCGATGAGGGTCGAACAGAACTGGTGCCGCTCGCCCTTCCTTTTCAACGAGCGATTTCCCGCGGTGCGGATCGCTGCGCTTACGCTCGGCTGAAGGCCGGTCGGTGTGAGTCGTCTCGCAAGACTCGCAAGGCCAGCTGTGGCGATGCGCTCGTAGGAGTAGATGATGTCGGAGTCGACGTGACC
>CBERPN010000088.1:0-14837 GCA_965524675.1 uncultured bacterium | reverse complement strand
TGGAACTTTTTCCTGCCGAATGCTGAGACTGGAGAAGGCTTATCCAACCTCGACTACGCGTACATAGCGCAGGAGTTGGGGAAATATCCGTTGGCATCAGAGTCGCTCAACTGCAGCGCCCCCGACACCGGAAACATGGAGGTTCTCGAACGGGTAGGGACACCTGAACAAAAAGAAACCTGGCTTAAGCCCTTGCTTGCGGGTGAGATCCGCTCATGCTTCGCGATGACCGAACCAGACGTTGCGTCCTCAGATGCGAAGAATGTTCGTTGCGAAGCGATCCTCGATGGCGAGCAGTACGTAATCAACGGCGAAAAGTACTACATCTCGGGGGCTGGCGATCCGCGCTGCAAGATCATGATTCTGATGGTGCGGACCAACCCCGACGCCTCGCCGCACCAACAGCAATCGCAGATCTTGGTGCCCATGGATACTCCCGGCCTCGAGATTATTGGCCCGATGCACGTATTTGGCGAAGACGACGCGCCTCACGGCCACATGCACATTCGCTTAACAGATCTACGGGTTCCAGCAGCGAACATGCTTTTGGGCGAGGGCCGTGGTTTCGAGATCTCTCAGCTTCGCCTCGGGCCCGGCCGGACTCATCACTGCATGCGTTCGATTGGAGCCGCCGAGAAGGCCCTCGAGCTGATGGTCGAGCGCGGCCTGTCACGCGAGGCGTTCGGGAAGCCGATTGTGAAACTGGGCGGAAACACCGAGATCATTTCGCGCGCTCGAATCGAGATCGAAGCGATGCGTTTGATGGTTCTTCGCGCGGCCAAGGCAATGGATGAGTTGCCAAGGTCCGAAGCTCGTGTATGGGTTAGTGCAGTAAAGGCAATGGTTCCCGAGAAGGTTTGTAACATCATCGACCAAGCCATTCAAATGCACGGTGCGACAGGGGTCTCACAGTGGACTCCGCTGGCCCGTATGTATACCCAGCAACGCACACTCCGCTTTGCTGACGGCCCCGACGAGGTTCATCATATGGTCGTAGGTCGAGCCGAAATCGCCCGCTATTAGTGTCCTGACTCTAGCTAGCGCGAAAAACTGTCAGGTATCGTAATCGACACATGAATGATCCCGTATACGACGAGGTAGCGGCATTCTTAGCCGAACTGGTCGCTGGTGGGGTGCGCCATGTCGTACTGTCGCCAGGTAGCCGGTCGACCCCCCTGGCGCTTTGCGCAGCGGCCCAGCCCGCTCTTACCCACTGGATGCAACTCGACGAGCGCACCGCCGGCTTCTTTGCCCTCGGGTTGGCCAAAGCCACCCGCTCGCCGGTCGTGTTGGCGTGCACCTCGGGTACCGCCGCTGCTAACTATTTTCCCGCGATAATCGAGGCGAGTCGTACCGGGGTGGCGCTCATCGTGCTGAGCAGCGACCGGCCGCCAGAAATGCACGGCGAATGGGGAGCCAACCAGACCATCGATCAAAGCGAACTGTTTGGTAGCTACTCGCGACTGTTTGTCGACCTGCCGCTCGCTGGCACGACCAGTGTTGAGGCGGTCCGGGACCTAGCCCAGGAGGTTCTTGTGGCTGTCGGGTCGCCACGGATTGGACCAGCGCACGTCAATTGGCCGTTTCGCAAGCCTTTGGAACCGCTCGATACCGTCCCCTTCTCGGCCCCTCCAGACAGCCATGACCCGTCCGCCATACGCATTGCCGATGATTTGCCTGCGGTTGACCAACTTCGAGGAATCGCCTCGGTAGAGCGCGGAGCGATTGTGGTGGGGCCGCTCGACGACCCGGCCTGGGTTGCGGCGTTAGCAAGGTTCGCAGCGATGACCGGGTGGCCAATACTGGCTGAGGCGACGTCCCAACTGCGGCTTGGCCAAGCGTCGCAGAACGTCATAGGTCACGCCGATCGGATACTCAGCAACGAGGCTCTTCGGTCAAGCCTTGCCCCCGAAGTTGTGGTGTTCGCTGGAGCCACTCCCACCGGGCCGGTGTTTCTTCAGTGGATGCGGGAACATCAGACCAAAGGGCTGTTGCTCGTCGACCCGTCCTCTCCATGGACCGCCACGGGCTCGCAGCCGGTAGAGGTGATAACTCTCGCTGTCGAGTCGGTCGAGTCTGCGTGCGACGAATCTAACGGAAGTGACGAAAAGTGGCTCGGCCGATGGCGGGATCTTGACCGCATCGCCTCGTCGGTCATCGAGCGTGTCGTGGGCCAGACCTTGCTCGGGCCTGGAACGGTTCGTCGAACGGTCGCAGGGCTTGTCGACGGGTCGCAGTTGATGATCGCTAACAGCATGTCGATTCGTGACCTAGATCGCTATGTCTGTCCTCGAACTGGGGTGCGAGTGCATTCAAGCCGCGGAGCCAGCGGTATCGACGGTCAAATCGCCACAGCCTCTGGGATCGCTGCGGCCGACATCGGGCCTGTCGTGCTCATCATCGGCGATATCGCCGCCCTTCACGATGTCGGCAGCATTTTGGCTGCGGCTCGGCTTGGTCTTGACCTGACCGTCATCGTCGTCAACGACGATGGTGGTGGAATCTTCTCGATGTTGCCCATCGCTGGTTACGGCGATGCGGTCGACTTCGACGGTCTGTTTCATACCCCTCACGGAACCAACTTCAGCTGCTTCGACGGTCTTGACCGGGTGCGGGTACTTCAGGTTTGCTCGACAAGCGAACTCACGAGCGCCCTCGCGGCCGATCCTTCAGGGGTATTGATTGTCGAGGTCTTGGTCGACCATCAGCAAAACCTCGCGCAGCGCCGGGCAATCGATGCTGCCCTCGCAGAAGCCAGCGCATGATCGAACTGTTTACCGATCGTGGTGGCCCGATAGGTGAAACCCCGCTAGTGATACTTCACGGGTTCACTGGCTCGGGTCGAGCGATGTCTTCGGTCGTCGAGCCGTTGCGTCGAACCCGAGATGTGATCACGGTCGATCTATTGGGTCATGGCCAATCACCCAGCCCAGAGTCCGTTGACTCCTACGCGATGGCCGCGGTGGTCGAGCAGGTTGTGGCCGTCGTCGGGGCCGAGCCTGTCGATTTGTTCGGCTACTCGATGGGGGGACGGGTGGCGTTGAGCATTGCCATCGCACACCGACAACGAATTCGTCGACTTGCGGTTCTGGGAGGGTCACCTGGAATCATCGATGCCGCCGAGCGGGCCGAACGTCACCGTCGCGACCAAGCCTTGGCCGATTCGATCGCTGGCGATGGTCTCGCCGCATTTGTCGATCGTTGGATGGCGCTTCCGATGTTCGCCAGCCTGTCCACGCTTGGCGGCGACTGGCTTGAGTCAAGCCGGAAACAACGACTCTCCAGCGACGCGGTAGGGCTCGCCAACAGCCTGCGAGGCACCGGAACCGGAGCGATGCCGCCACTCCATCAAGATTTGGCAAACCTCGAACTCCCGGTGTTGGTTATGGCCGGGTCCTCAGACGAGAAGTACCTGGCAATCGGGCGTTCGATGGTCGCAGGACTAACGAACGGACTCATGCGCGAGATCGCCGACGCCGGCCATGCTGCTCATCTTGAATCGCCCGCTATCTGTGTGAAGGAACTGGCAGAGTTTCTGGACGGCCGGTGACCGAAATGAACCACGCTGCAACGCTTCACGAGTTTTCGTTACAGCTGGCGGAGCCGTTGACGACGGCCAAAGGAGTGGCGACTCACAGAACCGGGATACTGCTATGCCTAGCCGACGAAGAAGGTAGGCGAGGGTGGGGAGAGGCATCGCCACTTCCTGGCTGGCCGGGGCCCGATCTAGCAGAGGTAACCAAGGCGCTCGGCGAATGGACACGCGGAGGTCCAAAACCTGTGCGCGGCGCAGCGGCTGCGGCGATCGACGGAGCTCAGCTCGATCTCGCGTCGCGCCGAAGGGGTGTGAGCCTCGCCGAACATCTCAGCCGAGACTTCCGCGACTCAGTGTCGGTGAATGCCTTGCTCGATCAGATCGACCCGGAACAACTCGCCGAGGCGGCACAAACGGCAGTGTCCAGAGGATTCTCAACCCTAAAGATCAAGGTCGGGACTAGCCCTCACGATCTCGATCGGGTTGCCCAAGTACGCACTGTCGCTCCCGACGCCCAGATAAGACTCGATGCCAACCAAGCGTGGGCCTTTGATGACGCCGTCGAGTTCTGTCGAAAGGCTGAAAGATTCGAGATCGAGTTCATCGAGGAACCGGTGGCCGGGGGAGGCGAGGTCTTAGCCGAGTTGGGTACAAAGATCGGAATACGCTTGGCGGCCGATGAGTCGCTTGAAGGTATCGAATTCGATGATCTTGCAGTGCTTCGGGTCGACGTCCTCATTATTAAACCATCGACTATCGGCCGACACGAGCGGCTGGTCGAGCTAGCGGCGAAGCGACCGGTTGTGGTGACCTCATTCATCGATAGCGCCATCGGTGTCGCGACTGCGCTGCAAGTCGCGGCCGCGCTGCCCGGGCCTCAACTCGCGGCCGGGCTCGCAACATCGAAGCGATTCATGAGCGATGTCGCCAGCCTGCCAGAAGTTCGAGGTGGCCGCCTCGCGTTGCCCGAAGGTCCGGGCATCGGGGCAGATCCGACGGCATTCCTACGAGACGTTGCCTCGTCGAACCTTTCCTAGCGAAGTCCGCTCGAAACCTGCGGTGAGCTCGACACTGTGCGGCGCAGCGTAGGCGGGCAGGTCGGTCTTCACGAGTTCTCGCAGATCGTCAAGGCTCGGAGCGGTGGCGTTCTCCCGCAGCTCGATAACTGCGGTCACGGCCTCGCCCCACGTGTCGTCTGGTCGCCCGACCACCACAACCTCGGAGATATCGGGATGAGCACGCAGCAGCCGTTCAACCGTCACCGGGTACACCTTCTCGCCGCCGCTGATGATCGTGTCGTCAGCTCGCCCAAAGACTTCGAGGATTCCGTCGTCGAAACTGCCGATGTCGCCAGTGTCGAGCCAACCGTCCTCGTCGAGTGATGGCGAACCGTCGCGATAGCCGCGGCAAAGCATTGGCCCTCGCACCCGAATGCGGTCTTTGACGATCTCGATCTCTACCCCAGCGAGGGGTTTTCCGTCATACACGACCCCGCTCCCGGTTTCGGTAAGGCCGTATGTGGCCACAGTGTTTCGCGGCCGAACGGTCGGAATCGCGGAACCCCCAAGCAAGATCTTGCGAAAGGACTTTGGGTCGACCCGGTCGAGGGCTGCGGGAACCAGAGCGGTGAGGTTGACCCCTTCGTCAAGCGCTTCAGCGATCAACTCCGGATCGGGCGACTCGATGGCCTCTACGGGCGTATTGGTTACCATCGCTCGAGAGATCACCGACAGTCCACCAATGTGGGCCACAGGCAGACATGCGAGCCAGTGGTCCTTCTTCGGGTCGACCTTTAGCGCTGCGGAAGTAGCTAATGCCGAAGCCTCGATTGCGCTGGTGGTTAGAACCGCTCCCTTGGGTTCGCCAGTGGTGCCCGAGGTGGCGATTATTAGGGCATCGCCGTCCGCTACAGCCGAACCGTCGGGGCGGTTCTTGCGACCTTCGTGGTCGACGAAAATCGAGGGTCTCATGGCCTTGATAAGACGTTTCACCGCTGTGTCGGGAAGTCGCGGATCGATCGGGAACACCGCGTCGCCGTCGCCCCAAGCGAGCTCGAGTTCATGGACGAAACGAGGTCCGCACGGTAAAGCGATGGCTATCAAACGAGGCACCTACGCAGTCTGTCCGACATCGCTGACAATTCCGCCTTACAAGCAAAGAATAGGGAAACTGACCTACATCGAAATCGCAGAAAATTCGGTACTTTCGTAGTTGACATCCCCAACGAGAGTTCACCTATGATTGCTCGCCGTATTGGTTTGCTCATCGCAGCTGCTGGCTTACTCGCAAGCCTGATGACCTTTGCCCCGTCTGCCCAGCAGGCTGTATTGGCTGCTGCCCCCCAGCAAACGCTGGTGCCGGCAACCCCTCGTACCGATACGCCCCGAATCCTCAACGGTTCGGTATTCGACGCCGCGCAGGTCGGGAACCGAATAATCGTCGCAGGCGACTTCACGAGTGTGCAACCCTCCGGGCAGTCGCCAGTATCACAGAGCTACCTGATGGCCTACGACATCGATACAGGGGAGTTCGATAGCTCATTTCGTCCTAACATTGACCGTGCCGTAAACATCATTGAACCGGCGGCCGATGGTCAGTCGTTCTACATCGGTGGTCTCTTTGCACACGTTGACGGTGTCACCCGTCGCAAGGTCGCACAGTTGGATTTGAGTGGTGACCTGGTCGCGAGCTTTCGGGCGAACGCATCGGCAGAAGTCACCGCACTGGCCTTCGATGCCGACGACAACACACTCTATGTAGGCGGTAGCTTCGCCAAGATCGGTGGCGTTGCCCGCACTCGCCTTGCTGCGGTCGATGCCACCAGTGGCACCGTCGACGACGCGTTCGACTTCCCGTTGTCGGGTCCGGTGGGCGCCGGAGGATTCATGGGGGTAAAGGCTCTCGATGTGTCGGCCGACGGTGGTCAGCTGTTAGTTCTGCACAGCTCGCGCTTCATTGCCGGTCAGCCCCGCACGGCGGTCGCTCTGTTCGACGTGTCCGGCTCGGTCGCACAGCTACGCGACTGGAGCACCACGTTGTACGAGGACGCTCTGCCCGCGATCGGCGGGCAACTGCGAATTAGCGATGCCGCATTTTCGCCAGATGGTTCGTACTTCGTCGTCGTTAGTTCTGGCGGAGACCGCCCACCCACTAACGACTCGGCAGTGAAATTCTCGACTGCGGGGGGTGCCGGCGTTTCACAAGACTGGATCTCGCGCCACTTCGACAGCGTCTACTCGGTCGACATCTCCGAGACAGCGATCTACGTCGGCGGACACTTTCAATACCAGGAGGCCCCCGGCTCGACCAATCCCTTCCCTGGTGACCCAACCGTTAACTACGGCTTTGGGCAAGGGCTTGGACCAGCGGTGCTCGGTGATGAGGTGGTGCGGCGAGAACAGATTGGTGCGCTCGACCCAGCGACTGGTAAGTCGCTTAACTGGAGTCCGGGAGCGAATGGGTTTCACGGAGTAACCGCAGTGCGGGTAGTGGAGCGCGGTTTGCTGATTGGTCACGATGGCTCGCTCATCGGCGGTGCAGATATCGGGCGTCACGGCCTGTTCGATCTCGAAGCCGACCAGAATG
This sequence comes from uncultured bacterium, assembly GCA_965524675.1. Taxonomy (GTDB): domain Bacteria; phylum Actinomycetota; class Acidimicrobiia; order Acidimicrobiales; family SHLQ01; genus CALLQB01. The sequence goes on along the minus strand of CBERPN010000088.1, from coordinate 7,717 downwards.
TAGCTGGCGCACCGGAGACCTTCCTCACCTCGCCGCGCGACGCGGAAGTTCTCGATATTGGTGGACCGGTCATGCTCGCCGGAGTTGCGACCGCGGGGGCCGGAGTTTCCTCGGTTCAGGTGACGGTTCAGAACCTACAAACCAGGCAGTGGCTCCGACCAGACAACAGCTTCGCGGCCGGTTGGGCAACGGTGCCGATCAGTTTGGGAGACCCCGGCGAGCAGAGCAGCACGTGGAGCCGCCTTGTACAGATGCCCGTTGGAAACTATCGAATCCGCGCCAAGACCGTGGATAGTGCTGGTGCTAAGGATGATTCGTCCGCGACAGCAAGGTTTGCGGTTGAACAGTCGGCTCAGCTACCCCCAGAGACATCGTTTGCGACCGCCTCTACCGTCCTCGGAAACGTAATCTCCTCATCGGGCTTCGCCTCTGATGACTCTGGTGTAGCCGAGGTTAGGGTCAGCTATCTCGACATGGACCTCATGGCGTGGCTACAAGCTGATGGCACTCTGAGCGAACAGTTCGCCGCGACCAGCGCAACTCTGAGCGCTCCGAACGCACTTGAAACCAGCTGGACGATTTCTCAGACCGTCCCCGACGGAAACTGGCGAATAGTGGTGAAGGCGGTCGACGTAGATGGCGTACAAGACCCCAGCACGGCACGAGATCGTGTGGCGGTGTTTCCTGATAACGAACGCCCGGCTGTTGAACTTATTACCCCCGAGACCGGGATGGTCGCAGTGCCTGGAGCATTGACCATCAGCGGAACTGCCAGCGACGACCAAGGCGTAAAGCGGGTTCGGATTTTGGTGACCGATATCGTGACCCGCCAGGGCGCGCAGCCGAATGGATTCTTCGGAAAAGCCTCTTGGATTGGTGTGCCGGTCGATGATCAGGGCGCGACCAGCACAACTTGGTCGACAACGATCGACGACTTGCCGATCGGAAACTACCGAATAATCGCCTATGCGATTGACATGAACGACCAGATTACTGACTCGGCTAGTCGACCGCGGGCCTACATCGACCTTGGAGTCGACGGCGACTCTCGACCCGACACCCGCATCGTGTCGCCAACCAACTATCAACAAGACTTCGAGACCAACCACATCAACATTTCCGGTACCGCGACCGATGACCTTGGCGTCGTAGAGGTCGGTGTGGCGATCTATGACGTGGAGGCTCGGAAGTGGCTACAAGACGACGGCCAATTCAACTCTTTCGCCATGCTAGAAGCAGTGGTCGACGCACCCGGCGCTACCGCTGTGAACTTCTCGTTCGCAGTCGAACTGGCGAACGGGACGTATCGCGTCTACACCTACGCACTCGATACCGGCGGACAATACGACTCCAGCGCTGCGAGGGCAGTGTCAAACATTCGCTTGTACCCCGGCGACGCCGAACCCACCATCGAACTGAATTCGCCCGTCGCTGGCGACCAGTTCATCGGCGGGGTAATCAGTGCATCAGGGCGAGCATTTGACGACATCGGTGTCGAACGGATCGAGGTGTTGATTCGATCACGGACGCAGTGGCTGGGCCCTCGCCAGGACGGCTCGCTGGGCAGCCCCCAGTGGGTGGAAGCTTTTGCCTCCAACCCCGGAGGCGTGTTTACCGATTGGAGCTACAGCTCGATCGAGTTACCCCAAGGGGAGTGGTACGTGAGGGCTAGAACCGTAGATAGCGTCGGCAAAACCACGACCGACTATCCGCAAGTTCTCGTCACGGCGCCGTAACCCGAGTACTGTCGCAGGTAGCTACTGCGAGCGCAGCCGTAGCGCCGCTCGCACGACCTCGTAATCGCCAACACTGAAGTCGTCGATAATCTCTTGCACATTCTCGAAGCCGTAGTTGGCGATCCAATCGCTCTGTGTCGTGGAGGCCAGAGCGATAGCTTCGGCGAATTCATCGCCCAGATATACGTAAGACGCTTGAATCCTTAGCTCGCGACGGACCACATCGATAGCGTCGAATCCAGGGTTCGCACTTTCTAAACCCAATAGAACTACGGTGCCGCCAGCAGTTGTATGAGTGACGGCTGCGGCTCGAGACCTGGCAGTGCCGACCGCGTCGAAGACGATGTCGTGTTGCTCGGTGAGGCCCTGTCCAACACTGGTTGCGCCGAGGGCCAGAGCTACCCGACGGCGAGAATCGGCCAGCTCGGAGACCGCTATGGTGGCGATGTTTTGCTGCGCCGCATAGGCCACAACGCCGAGGCCAATCGCTCCTGCACCTATCACGCCAACGGTCACTGCCGAGTGCGCCTCAGCAACTTTCCAGGCGTGAACCGCATTGGCGAAGGGTTCGATGAAGGTCGCCTGTTCCCAGCTCATCGAATCCGGAAGATGGTGGAGGTTGTTCTCGGGAACTGCTACCAGTTCAGCGAATCCGCCATCGGAGTCGAAGCCGATCATCTTTCGCCGAGCGCAGTGTTGTCGTCTTCCGGTAGTGCAGAAAGCGCAGCGCTCGCAGGCGGTAATTGGGTCGACGGCTACCCGAAGCCCGCGTGCTGTTCCTACGATCCCGTGGCCCATGATGCTGGGAAAGGTCCGGCCGGTCGGGTTGTGCAACTGGAAGATCTCACCTCCGCCAATTCCGGCGGCCTCGACTTTCACTACCACCTGACCGTGGGCCGCGACGGCATCGGGGACAGCTCGTAACTCGAGGGTTGATGGGCGGGTAAGAACTAGCGCTCGCACGCAGGGGTCTACCAGTACTCTTCGAAATGGATGTTGCCGCGTTGGCCACGTTTGTCGACCACGAAGCCGCGCTCGGTAAGCAATTCGATTACTCCAACGACCTCGGGGAATTTCTCGACACCGTCTACTTCATCTGCCAGTCCAATCATGGCCGGGTTCCCGCAAAGAAAGACGTGCGTCGACTCTGGGTCGAGTGCAATTCCAAGCTCGTCGGGGAGTGTTCCATCTCGGAATAGGTCTTGGATGTAACGCTTTGGGATGTCGGGTTCGCGGGTGGGCATTGGCAGGTAGTGATAGTTGGCGTAGCGCTCCTCTAGTTCTCGATGCTTATCCTCGTAGCCAAGATCAACAGCTTGACGCACCGACACGGCCGACACGATTGGCCCGCTATGTCCCTTGCGAAGCAACTCAATAATCATGCCGTTGTGGGGTGCCTCGCCCGTTCCGGTCGACAAGAACAACACCGTGTCGTTCGGGTTTGTGACCGGTGCGAGCGTGTATCGCCCCGCCACCTTTGAGCCCAAATAGAGTCTGTCGCCGGGCCGTTTGAGGGCCAGCCGCGGGGTCAGAGCCGGGATGTTGTCGTCGGTGGGTGGCACCAGAACGATATAGAACTCGAGTTCGTTGGTGTCGAGTTCGTTGATGAGGTAGCCGCACTCGTCGTACATTCGACTTGAGATGGAGTAGGACCTACGGATCAGCTTGTCCCATTTGTGCTCGAGATCTGTATCTTCAGCGTCGTCGATACGATCTTCCCAAAATCCGAGTCCGAGCGATGCGTATTGGCCCGGCAGATGCGATGTGTCACCGTGGTCGGGGCTGACCCTCAGAACCCAAAGATCGGAGTGGGTTGGTTCGAAGTGAGTGATGGTGGCGTTGTAATTTTCCTCACGCAGTTCTTCGATCTCAGAGACTTGGCGGCGTCGCCGCTCCGAAACGGTGGGGGTTTTCGTAAGTTCGACGTCTGGGAAATTCGCTTTGGCCAGGCATTCCCAGGCTTGCCAGCTAGGGGTGAACGAGATTCCCATATCGGGGGCTTCCGACTCGTCTCCGAGGAACCAGACCTTTGGCGACTGGGTCGCGTCGTCTGTCATCGAGAGATAGTCGGGTGTGGTGGCGGTACGGCCCGAGGCGAAGATGATGTGATCGAACTGAAGGTCGGGGGTGCGACGATCGTCGAAGTAGGCCATAGGGAAGCCGTCGACTTCACCAATCTGGTCGGGAACAGAGCGATACAGAATTGTGGCGCGGCGCTCGTGCTCGATGCGGCGCAGCATGCCTTCGCCAGAGCGTGACATCAACGACGGTTTGAATCCGCCGGCCGCTAGGACAACGCTGGCCCCGGTGCCTGCGAGGGTGGCGGTCAGTTCAATTGCGTGATCGCTGTATCCCACCAGCATGATGTCGAGATCGTCGGAGAACTCGGGCAGGTCGTCGATCGTGATGCGTTCGTTTGGCTGAGCAGTAATTGGAACCGGGGGCTTCCAATCGGGGTTCGTCGCACGGCGAGCCACCAGGACGCTTCGAGTGTTGTAGCTCTGGCGGCTCGTGTGAACTACGACGTGGTCATTCAGCAGTTCTACCGAGTTGATCTGCTCGCCGTACCCGACGTCGAGCAGGTGGTCGCCCACCAGTTCTGGGAACGCGACCGCGTGACCCTCTTCGACGATCCGTACCAGGCTGAGCCCTGCCCTTTGGGCATCAACCGCTGCCGATATCCCACCCGCTGTACCGCCGATGACGACCAGATCGTACAGCGATCCCTGGATTTGTTGCGAGTTGGACATGGGCGAGAGTCTGACACACCTACGCGAAGGGATTCGCGGGCTTGGACTAGGTGACCCTGACGACGGTTCGGTGCCAGCCAGCCGCTCCGTTTGGATCGACTCGGGTAGGTTGCTCGCTTTGGAGAATGCCGTCGCCGTCGGTTGCCCGAACTCTAATAAGATGATCGCCAAGTGGAGCATCCCACTCGAGCATCCACTGAACCCATGTTTCGTCGTTTAGAGAATCACCGAGGGTCGCCTCTTGCCAGTCTTGGTCGCCTACTTGGACCTCTACCTTGGCTATCCCTCGGGTTGGCGCCCACGCCACGCCGGCGATGGGCTGGGGCCCAGAGGCGATCGTCGAGCCCAAACGAGGAACGTCGATTCGTGATTGGGTTTTGACAGGTCCCTCCTTGGACCAGCCTCGCGGTATCCAGTAACCGTCGAAATCTTCCCAACGGGTGAGGTTGATTTCCTCGATCCACTTGGTGGCCGACACATACCCGTAGATCCCTGCCACCACGAGTCGAGCAGGAAACCCATGACGAACCGGAAGGGCTTCGCCGTTCATGCCAATGGCGAGCATCGCGGTCCGGCCATCGCTGGCTAATTCGGTGGGAAAGCCGGTGGTGAAGTCGTCGACCGAGCGAGCGACGATCTGGGTAGCCCCTTGCTGCACGCCAGCGATTTCGAGCAGTGTCGAGATCGGGATGCCGGTCCAGAGTGCGTTGCCGACCAAACCCCCACCCACCTCGTTCGATACACAAGCGATGGTGACGGCGCGATCTTCGAGATCCATTGCCTGGATGTCGGCGAGAGTGAACTCGACAGGGTTGTCGACCATCCCGGTTATTTTCAGAGTCCATTTGCTGGGATCGACTTGGGGGATTGAGAGCGCGGTGTCGATTCGATAGAAGTTTGATCCCGTGGAGTCGGTGACGTAGCTGGCGATGCCCGGAATCTCATCGAGTGTGTCGATGTCGGCCAGAGCATCTACCAGCTCTGATCCGGTGTCGACCACCACCTCATCGCGAGCGGCGTCGACGAGCTTCGAGTTGCGAAGCTTGCGTCCCCAGCCGACGAGGCCAGCTGTGGCTAGGCCAACTCCGCCCGCCCAGCCGAAGAACGATCGCCGAGTGGCTGCGGGGTTCGTCGGTGTGTCGACTATGTCGACTATGTCGACCATGCCGCCACTCGCGGGATTCAATCGTTTTGGTTCGGCAGTCCTTGCCACGGAGAACAGCAATCGAAACACGGCGAAGCCGCCGAGCGCTGAGATTGCTGCCACAAGCCACGAGGCGCTGGAGGTGTTGAGCGGGTTTCGGGCGAGAAACCACCACCCGAGCAGAGCGAACACGGTGAACACTGTGGGTGCCACGCGACTATCTCTAACCGAGGCACGCCCGGTTGCCGCACCAATCAGGATTGTGATGATGACCGTGCCAATAAGCAGTGCCGGTTTGTCGTTGGTCCCAAGAGCATCGATGGCGTTTCGTTCTACTTGACCTGGTGATACGTCGATTACCCAGTCGCCCGCAGATGTGACGAGCGAAGGAATCGACTTGCTAGCACCATCGATGAGCTCGCCGATTGCCAACGCGAAAGCGCCACCGAGGGCGCCCGCTATAGCTGCGAGAAATCGCGATGGCCCGGCAGCGTGCGCCGATTCTTCTTCCGCGTCGGACGCGGGTTCTTTCAGATCGGTCGTCGTCATGTAGTACCTAACGTAACGATAGGTGGTTCTAGTTCCCTCTCCGACGTTGTCGCGGTCGGCCTGTTGTGCCCGAGGATTTGCGCGAGACTCAGAGTGGATGAACCAAGACATCACAACTTCAGAATCCGGGGCCAGCGACAGGAACGCCGAGTTAGCGCGTTACGGCTTCGGGCCTGCTTGGCTCGAGTCGGTATCGTCGTGTGAGGCCTTGGCCCGAGAGGTGGCCGAGGCACCGTTTCGAACAGGCCGAATTCTTAGGGTCGAGCGCGGCGAGTGCGACGTAGCTACCGCAGACGGCATAGAACGAGTCGCGTCAGATTCGCTGCGATCACAGGGCGAAATTGCACCGGTAACCGGCGATTGGGTAATCATCGGCGAGACCGATGTCGGGGCGGTAATTGCCTGCATCGTCGAACGGCAACGGACGCTCGCCCGTCGCGACCCCTCCGAGCAGGTAATCGAGCAGGTAATGGTGGCAAATATCGACAACGCCTTCCTAATCCATGGGCTCGACCGGCCGCTGCGACCAGGTCGTCTGGAGAGATTCCTTGTGCTCGCCTGGGATAGCGGAGCTACACCTGTCGTGGTGCTAACAAAGTCGGACCTCGACGACTCCGGTGCGCAGGCCGATGCCTTGGTAGGTGTCATTGGTGCGGTGGCTGGCGATGTTTCGGTGGTGCTGACGAGTGCGGTCACCGGGTTGGGCCTGCCAGCGCTCGACCAATGGTTGGTGGCCACAACGACGACAGCGCTGCTCGGCGAATCCGGATCTGGAAAGTCGACCCTGGTGAACTCTCTGATAGGCGATGAAATTCAAGAAACGGGCGAGGTGCGTCGCAGCGACGCCAAGGGTCGACACACCACCATTACCCGTGACTTACTGCTCTTGCCGTCCGGGGCGCTAATAGTCGATACGCCAGGCATTCGAGCTGTTGGACTCTGGGATGCCGACGATGCGCTTCGGCAGGTTTTCGGCGACATCGTCGAACTCGCAGGAGGCTGCCGCTTCAACGACTGCGCCCACGGAGCCGAACCGGGCTGCGCAGTGCAAAACTCGGTGTCTGACGGCACGACAGACTACCGACGGCTCGATCGATTCAAGTCTATGCAAGCTGAGCTAGATGAGCAGGCCGAGAAGCAGCTGCAAAGACAAAGAAAGGAAGGGTCGGGAAAGCGAGGCGGAAAGAACCAGGGACGGAGACACCAAGGCGGTCGCCGTCGTTAGCCCGACCTCTCCAACTTGTGTCAGCTTTGGCTCCCCAGCCGCCGAATCTGAGACGACTTCGTGGTTTTGGGGGGCTAGTGGGCTAGCTGGGTAGTGCCATCATTGTGTTGAGTGCTTGAGCAGCTGCCTGCACTAACGGAATCGCTAGCGCGGCCCCGGTTCCTTCTCCGAGCCGTAGCGAAAGATCGAGCAGTGCTGTCTTGCCGAGATACTCGAGGGCGATCTTCGCGCCGGGTTCGCTCGAAAGGTGACCCGCGATACAACGCGGCGCTGTGCCGGGCGCCAAGCGGTCTGCGGTCAGCAGCGCTGCGCA
>CBERPN010000087.1:0-14868 GCA_965524675.1 uncultured bacterium | reverse complement strand
TGGTAGCGCCGGCGATCACCCCTCCCACGGTGCTGAGCTGATTTCGTAGTGCTTCGTGGTCGAGTTGGCCGCTCCACCCGGCGATCGCTTCCATCTTGTCGAGGGTGCCGCCAGTATGGCCAAGGCCTCGACCCGACAGCTGCGGAACTGCTGCCCCACAGGCCGCCAGCAGCGGCACCACGATGAGCGAAATCTTGTCGCCGACCCCGCCGGTTGAGTGTTTGTCGACCGTTGGTCGGCCTAGTCCGCTGAAATCTAAGCGCTCGCCAGAGTCGATCATCGCTTCGGTCCACACAACCAACTCCTCGGCTTGCATTCCTCTCCAGACGATGGCCATGAGCAACGCCGCGGCCTGCTCATCGGCGACCTTGTCGCCGTGGGCGTATTCTGCGATGAACCACTGAATTTGTTCATCGCTGAGTCGTGCCCCGTCGCGCTTGGAGCGGATGATGTCGACGATATCCATCAGTTTCGAGGCGGAAGGTCGTCGGCCCCGAAGGAGGCGGGCAGGAGTTCCTCCATCCGGACTGGTTGGGGGTAGTGATCGACCAAAAGACCCGAGCCCCCCGCCTCCATGAGAAGTTGCCGGCAGCGCCCGCAAGGGGTGAGAAGCTCACCCGAGCCATCGGTGATCGAGACGGCGACCAAGCGGCCGCCGCCAGAGCGATGCAGTGCCGAGATCAGCCCGCACTCGGCGCACAGGGTGCACCCAAACGACGCCGACTCGACGTTGCAGCCAGACACGATCTCGGTTTCGTTCTCTCGGATTACCAGCCCGGCCGCTCCGACACGCAGCCCCGAATACGGGGCGTTAGCGTGCTCGGCGGCAAAGTCGGCCTGATCTCGAAGACCGGCCCAGTCGATCTTGTCGGTAGCGATCACGTTGAATCCGACCTTTCCCGGCGTCGAGAGATGCTGATGGCGAACAGGCCGAGTCCCATAAGCGTAAGGGCAAGTCCTATGGGTTGGCGAACACCGTTTGGCCCGGTGCGAGCCAACTCGGTCTCACCCTTCACCTCAGTCGCTGGTTCCACAGCCTTGTCATCCGCCGGGGTGTCAGCGTCGCCCTCACCACTGTCAGGCTCAACCTTTGGTTCGAAGTCGGCAGTGCTCGGTACCGGGGGATCGGTAGCGGGTGGTTCGGTGCCGGGAGGATCGGTAGTCGGTGGCTCGGTCGTCGCTGGAGGCTGCGTCGTCGCTGTGGGAGGTTGGGTGGTGGCTGGCGGCTCGGAGGTCGTGGGCACAATTGTTGGCTCCGGTGCAGCGTTGAAGCTCAGGCACACCGCCGTCACCACGACCGAGTTCTCAGAACCACCGGCACCGGAGTGAACGATTCGAACCTCGGTAGCGCCATCGGGCAGATCGAAGCTTCCGAGGTTGGCAGATGACGAAGCCGAAGCCACGTTGTCTGCCAGGTCGGAGGTTAGCCCAGTGCTCACCGTGCCCGCCGCCGAGGAGAACTCAAGGCGTACCGACTCCGAGGCCTGAGATTGATCGTGGCGGATGGGGTGACCGTCCCAGGTGACAACCGCATCGACCGACACGGTGCCAGGGGGAAAGCTAAGACCATCGATAGTTGCCGCCCCGACCATTCCGGGGCCGCTTCCGAATCGAGGGTTCGAAATTGGCCACCCATTGGGATCGAACGAAACGGACGTGGTCCAGACCGGAGATCCACACGGGACTCCTGGTGGGCCCACCACGCCATCTTGTTGCACTTGAATCACGCGCAAAGCCGGGCTGTTGTCGAAGCTAGCCGCTGCCCTATCGGGGACGAGCAGCATTAGCCCGACCACGACCAGGGCAACCGCTAAGACGCGAACCCAGTGGTGCCAGGTTTGAACGGGAGAACGAACGGTGAAAGGAGTCATCGGGGGGTCCATTTCTCGGAGGTTGTCGTATAGATCACGCACACTCCGTCCTGTAATGAGCATTGATCCCACGGCTGTCAATATCTAGGGTCAAAAGTCCTAGCGGTACAATTGCTCGGCGGTGCGGCGACGCCGGAACGTCTTCTCGATCTCGACCGCCCAGAACACACCGGTCGATGCAACGAGTACCACGCCTAACTCGAACATTGACAGCGCCTCGATCTTCAGCAGGTCCTGCGTCGGACCCCAGAAACTGGCGCCGAGTTGAAGGGCCACCGTGCCCCCGACCGCCAGCAGTAACGGCCGGTTGGTGAACAGGCCGAGAGTCCATAGCGAGTCGATCTCGGACCGGACCGCGAGCGCGTTGCCGAGTTGGAGCAGGGCCAGCGAAGTGAAAACCATCGTTTGCCAAGGTCGGTCGCCCGCCTGTCCCCAGAGACCAAGGCCGAGCGGGATTAGACCCATGAGCAGCCCAACAACCGCTACGTGTTGCCAGAGCCCTCGAGCAAAAACGCTTTCATTCGGCGGCCTAGGGGGACGTTTCATGATGCCGCGTTCGGCTGGCTCGACCCCGAGCGCAAGACCGGGCAGCCCGTCGGTGACGAGGTTGATCCAGAGAATGTGAACCGGGAGCAGCGTAAGCGGCAAGCCGACGAATGGTCCAAGGAACATGACCCAAATCTCGCCGGAGTTAGAGGTCAGCGTGTAGCGGATGAATCGGCGGATGTTGTCGTAGATCCGGCGGCCTTCACCGACCGCGGTCAGGATCGTGGCGAAATTGTCGTCGGTGAGAACCATATCGGCCGCCTGCCTAGCAACTTCGGTCCCCGTGATTCCCATGGCCACACCGATGTCCGCCGCTCGCAGCGCTGGAGCATCGTTGACTCCGTCGCCGGTCATCGCCACGATCTCGCCCTGGGCCTTCCAGGCCTGCACAATATCGAGCTTTTGCTCTGGCGAGGTCCGCGCATACACCGCTATCTGGTCGACGTGGGCGGCGAGACCCCCCTCCAGCTCCTCTGCCAATTGAACGCCGGTCATGGTCGCCTTTGCGTCCAACAAGCCCAACTGCCTGGCAATGGCCTCACCGGTAGCTGGGTGGTCGCCGGTTATCATCACCGGCGTGATACCGGCGGCCTTGCAGGCGGCCACGGCGGCCGCTGACTCGGGTCGCGCTGGGTCGGCCATCGCGACGAGGCCGTAGAGGATCAGATTCCTTTCCGGGTGGCTAACATCGACAGGTTGACCAGCTGGCAAGGTCTGTCCAGCCAGGGAGAGAACACGAAATCCTGCGGCCGCGTAGGCGGTGGCCTGGTCGATGAAGGCGGCACGGGTCTGGTCATCGAGAGGTCGATCCCCCTGCGGGCTGGCGACGGTGCTCGCTACTTCTAGGACCGCTTCGATCGCTCCTTTGGTAGCGATCAAGCCAGCCTCGTCGCGACCTCTCCGATGCACGGTAGTCATGCGTTTTCGGCTCGAGTCGAATGGAATTTCACCGATCCTGGGGTACTTACGTTGGAGTTCGATTGGCGCCAGCCCGGCCTTGCCCACTAGGGCGAGGAGGGCTCCTTCGGTTGGATCGCCGACTATCGACCATTCTCCTACGGGTTCCGCAGGAGCGACAAGAACTGCGTCGTTACACAGCCCCGCGGCATCGAGCAGACGCGAAAGAGCGGCGTCAAAGACTGGCGGAACGGGGCGACCGTCGAGCGTAAGATCTCCCTCTGGGTCATATCCGAAACCGGTGACCCCGACCTCGCCAGTAAGGGTCCAAACCCGTTCAACCATCATTCGCCCTTGGGTGAGCGTTCCGGTTTTGTCGGTGCAGATTACGGTGACCGAACCAAGGGTCTCAACCGCTGGCAGTTTGCGGATCAGGGCATGGGTCTGAACCATGCGTGATGCGCCTAGTGCAAGCGCGATCGTGACCACCGCCGGAAGGGCTTCGGGGATGGCAGCCACCGCAAGGCTGACCGCCGTTAGGAACATCAGGGTCACTTCTTCGCCGCGCAGCACCCCGACGGTGAACACGACGATACACACTGCGAGCGCGGCAACCGCGAGACGCCGACCGAGTACATCCAAACGACGTTGAAGCGGCGTGCGGGGTGCTTGATGGGCCTTCAGCAGGCCAGCGATCTCGCCCAGCGACGTCGCCATGCCGGTGCCGACAACCACACATCTAGCCCTCCCGTATACCACCGACGTGCCCTTGAACACCATGTTGAGCCGGTCGGCAACAAGTTCCCCGTCGGCCGGGTTCATCGCGGCCGGGTCCTTGTCGACCGGGACTGACTCACCGGTCAGGGCTGCTTCGTCGACCCGTAAGTTCGGACTCTCAACAAGGCGGGCATCGGCGGGAACCACGTCCCCAGCTTTTAGAACAATAACATCGCCCGGAACCAACCCGACCGCGGGAATCGCGCCTTCCGCCCCACCTCGAACCACGTGAGCAATCGGCGCCGTCATCGTTTTTAGCGCGGCCATTGCCTGCTCGGCTTTGTACTCCTGAAAGAACCCTATGACCGCGTTGAGCACCACGATCGCGGTGATCACTATCGCATCCTTGATCTCGCCGATCGCTACCGTGATCACGGCCGCAACGAGCAGCACGACGATCATCGTGTTGGCGAACTGTGCGCCGAAAATCAGGATTGGGGCCCGGCTTGGTTCTTCGGCAAGTTCGTTTGGTCCGGCCCGTTCGAGGCGGCCTTCGATTTCGTCCGGCGAGAGGCCGTTAGCCGCATTGCTCTCGAGGATTCGAATCACGCTCTCGGCGTCGAGCGCCCACCACTCGTCACTAGGAGACTGCTGAATCGTCATCGCTCTTCTCTGGGTTCTAGGGCCCATGGGCCCGAGAGCGTAGCGAACGACAACTCCTGTGAGTTTCTGAGCGGCACGCAACCGCTTTCAGGCAAAGAACTATCATCTATCCCCTTACCATTTGAGACCAAATATTGCGCTCCAGTCTGTCGGCGGGAATCCCTCGCCGCTAGGGCCCTACGTCACGAGCACCAACCGTCGGCCACTCAAGAACCGATCAGATCGGGACCAAGGCCCTTATTCAGCTGCGGCACTTGTACCTACAGTTCTTCGTATGCGTCGACGACCTAGCTACGACGGCCATGTCCTGGAAGGTCGCAGCCGAATCACCCCATATTGGTTGGCACGGTGACGAGCATTCTGTGGTTGGTCGCGGTCGGCCTTGGGTTTTCTCTCACGGTCGCCGCAAGCAAAGAGGCGGTGACAGACGCTACGGAATTGGCGCGCGGTTCTCGGTTACCTCCCTTCTTCATCGGCATGACGCTTTTGGCGCTCGGTACGGATTTACCAGAGATCGCTAACTCGGTCGTAGCCTCCTATTCCGACCATGGTGATGTAAATGTCGGCGACTCGATTGGCTCGACCCTGACTCAGCTCACCCTCGTGTTGGGGCTCCTTGGTTTCGCCGGTTACGCCATACCACTGGGCGAACGAGGCTCGAACTTGCTGAGGGCCCAGCAGAAAACCGCGTGGCTAACGGCGATCCTGTTGGTTGTTGTGGCTCTCCTTCTGACCGACGACCACATCGGCCGAGCCGACGCCACACTGCTGATCCTTTCCTGGATTGTTGGTTCGCGCATGGTGTACAGCGACACACTCTCGCAGCCTCAGTTCGAGTTGGAGCCGGCTCCCAAACGCGGCCGGCTTATCGGTCGCCTCGCACTAGCGATCATCGCCATTGGGGCTGGTGCCACCCTTGCGGTGGCGGGCATGATTTGGCTGGCAGAAGAGTGGGGGGTCCCCGAGTTTTTGATCGCCTTCTTCGGAGCATCTGTCGGCACATCGCTCCCCGAACTGGTCGTTGCATATACAGCAGTTCGTCAGAACCAACCTGCGCTGGCAATCGGCGATGTACTCGGTTCCTCGTTCGCCGACGTCACGTTGTCGATCTCCCTGGGGCCGCTGCTGTTCCCAACAGTCATCGACGGCAGCCTAGCGTTCAGAGGCGCCTTGGTAACAGCGGGTGCGGCCGCCATCGTCGCTCTACTTCTGGGGGCTGGCGGAAACCACGGACCCCGGAACGGTGCGATCCTTTTGCTTCTCTATGCGGCGACTTGGCCCATTCTGCTGTGAGGTCGAGGGTCAGTGGCCAGCCTCGGTGTCGACACTTACCAGCTCGTCCTGCCTCGCCATCCTGGTCGTCAGGGCAATCGCGCGCGCTCACCGCCGAGACCGGCTCCACTTATCGATCGAGCAGCGCACCGCGTGGCCGACATTTCAAAGTGACCTACGGCTCTAGGTTCTCACCGGCCCCTGTGGTCCGATGAAACTATGACTCACAAAGCAATGGATATCTGGGTGGGTATCGATGGTTCCGAAACCAGTGACAACGCACTTATTTGGGCTGCACGGTTTCCCCACGACCCGTCGGTCACGACGATTCGGCCCGTAATGAGCTGGAGTTTTCCAACCTTTTCGTCGGTCACGGCAACGGTGCTGCCCCCTGCTGATTCAATGCATGCGGCCACCGCGGCGGCAGCCGCCGATGTGTTCCGTAGGGTTGAACCCTTCGCCCCCGACGGCGTCGCGATCGCTGAACCGATTGTGATGCAGGGTGAAGCAGCACAGGTTCTTGTCGACCTCGCCGAGCCCGAGGACGTCATTGTCGTTGGTAGCCGAGGCTTGGGTGGTTTCAAGGGCCTGTTGCTGGGATCGGTTTCTAGTCGGCTGGCGGCCAAGACCCATTGTCCGTTGGTGATCGTCCCGCCCGATCATTCACCGCTTGCCCCGGTGGCCGGACGGGTAGTTGTTGGCGTCGAATTTACCGACGAGTCCAAAGCGGCGGTGCTTTGGGCGGCCAAGACCAACCCCGACGCTGAACTTGAGCTGGTCCACGCTTGGTCGATTCCGGCGATAAGCGGTTTTGAAGGTGGCTATTTTGGCAGCGAGGATTTCGAGAAAGCGGCCGTGGATGGCCTCGCTTACCTGGTCGGTGAGATTCATGATGAGATTACCAATCCCGCCCGGCTGCGTAGTGTCGTGGTTCGAAATGACCCGAGGCGAGCACTTCTCGAGCAGGCAAAAGACGCCGATCTATTGGTGGTAGGAGCACAGCGCCATCATCGGGCCGGGCGAGTCTTCCTCGGCTCGGTAGCCCAGAACGTCGTCCACCATCTGAAGGTGCCGACAGTAGTTGTGCCCAGCGCTGCAAAGGCCGAGTGACGAAGGGTCCTTAACGACCGCGCAACAGGATCGTCCGCTAGCAAGTCCGATTTCGGATAAACGATAAGGAGCTGAGAGCATATGTTTGGTGAAGTGATCGTCCCGATCGATGGGTCCGAATTGGCGGCTCACGCTCTTGAAGTGGGCGCGGTAATTGCCGGAGTCAACCACGCTGACCTACGGGTTCTCGCCTACACACGAGGCGACGATAAACCACCCCTTTTCCTATCGGTGAGCGACCAGGTGGCCGAGATAGCGCGCCGGTTTGGTATCGAGCCAACACTGACCATGGAACCCCTTGAACGGTTCGTAGCCGGTCAAGTTCTGGCCGAGGCAAAAGCCCGTCCTGGTTCGCTGATTTGCATGGCGAGTCATGGTCGCGGAAGAACTGCCGCCTACTTCGGCAGTGTCGCTTCCGAGGTGCTGAACCTAAGCGCCGGACCGGTAGTGATCTGTGGTCCGCAGTACGTACCGGGCCGATTCCAACTGGAACAAAAGGGACCCATCATTGTGGCGCTCGACGGCACCGATGAGTCCGAGAAGATCCTACCGATCGCCGAGGCCTGGTCTGTAGTGTTCGATTTGCCACTAGAGATTGTAACGGTGTTGCCGGTTGAGACGGCTAATGAGCTGGCTAGCGCGGTTGCTTCGGGCGACATCGTCGAGAGCGGCTATGTGGGAACCATGGCATCGGCCGCCGGGGAGTTAACCGCACGGCTGGCCGACTTCGAAGTCCTGCACGACGAGCATCCGGCACACGCCATCGTCGTCGAGGCCAAGGCCCGCAACGCTACCCTCGTAGCCATGGCCACCCACGCACCTACCGGGCTCGAACGATTGCGAAGGGGCAGTATCACAGCCGAGGTTATCCGTCACGCGACGGCGCCGGTCCTAGCGCTTCGTCCCTGACAACGCTGGTCGAGGCGTGATAACAATAACTAATATGAGCGACGACCCGATTCGCGTGTTCTTGTTGGATGACCATGAGATAGTGCGTCTCGGCGTCGCCGAACTCATCAACACCCAATCCGATTTAGAGGTGGTGGGTCAGGCGTCGACAGCAGCCGAAACGTTAGGCGTTGTCAGGCAGTGTTCTCCCGACGTTGCGGTTCTCGATGTGCGCCTTGGTGACGGCAATGGTATTGAGGTCTGTCGCGAGATTCGCTCTGAGTATCCGAAGACACAGTGCCTGATGCTCACATCGTTCACCGACGATCGTGCACTGGTGGATGCAGCGATGGCGGGGGCCGCAGGGTTCGTTCTCAAACAGATTCAAGGTAACGAAATAATTGACTCGATTCGACGGGTCGCAGCGGGAAGTCAACTTCTCGATCCCGCCATGGTGCGCTTAGGTCTGCAGCGGTTGCGTGAGACCGATGAAGGTCGGGTCGAGACCCTTACCCCTCAAGAGCATCGAATCTTCGAACTGATCGGCGAAGGTTACTCGAACCGCCAGATCGCCGATGAAATGTTTCTCGCCGAGAAGACGGTAAAGAACTATGTGTCGAACCTGCTCGCAAAAATGGGAATGGCCCGTCGAACCGAAGCGGCCGCAGTAGCTGCACGCATCGACGAGCGCCACAAGAACAGCTATCAGTCTTCAACAACGACCGAACCGAACCAATAGCCTCAACTGCCTCGAGCGCTAAAGAGTGCGCTGAGTTCTGACTTCGAACAGTCGAGTAGCTCGCAAAGGTCGTGCACGCCGATTGGTGTTTCGGTGACATAGACATAGTCGACGAGCGCGGCAAGCGAATCGCGACGTCGGTTCCCCTCGCTGTTTCTAACCTTCGATATGAATCCATCGATCGTAGGATCGACAACCATGTTCTCCGGGCGTAGCTCAGCACCAAATACTGCCCGTGCGTGAGCCTTGGCGCGGAGCAATCCGGTACTGAAGAAGTGCGTGTCGCCGCACTCGACGCGCCATATCCCCTGGCCGGTATCGAAGGTGTAGTTGACGGTGTCGGGCACCAATCGATCGTCTTTGTTCATTCCATATCCCTTCTCAAGAGAGCTGCGACACCGTCGTGAGGGTGAATTGAATCGGCGAAGCTGAGTTCGTATAGGCCTGAGTCGGTAAATAGGGCTGCCCGGATCAACACGTCGATCAATGCAGCCGAACTCGGGTTGTCGCATGTTAATTGAGACGGGAGGCTTGCGAGTTGGGACGGATCGTTGGGATTGAACCAAAGCCAGGGCTGCTCACGCTCGGGTCTGTTGGTCTCGATCAGCAGTTGGGCCACCTTGTGATCGCTCATGGCCCGCAGGGTCGCAGCGAGTCCCTCGACGAGTATGTCTGATCCGGCCGCGAACACGGAGAAGGCCTTGGCCTGGGCTCGTCGTCGTCTAGCGTCGAGCAGCGCCAGTTCTTGAGTAGTAAGCAGTTTGAGTTCGCCGTGGCGGGTCGAGTCCTCTTTCGCCGAACAATCCGCTGGGTCTGTGGTCACTAGAGTCTCGGCGACTACAACGGCGTGTCGCCTGATCATCGAAGCGACCCTTGCGAGCTGAGAATCATTTGCAACTGTGCCGAACATCAGTATCGGCAGCGAGGGCGCTAGCTCGGCCAGCCGGTCGATTTCGGCCGCCGCCGTAGCTGCGCTGAGAGTCGAATAGCCGACGATTCTGCCAGATTCGATTTGGGCAATGTCGACGCTGGTGTCGTCGACAACGACCGTCAACGCGGATCGACTGCTATTGAAGTGGCGAACGAGAGGAAGAAACGATGGCACTTCGTCGAGGCTGATCTGAGATGACGTGAGGCGCAAGGTTTCGTGATCGAGCCAACAAAAGCCAGCATTGGTCTGGTTGATGGTCAGGTAAATGAGATCGGACTCCCGATGGGTTGTTTGCAACGCAGTCCGAAGAGTGCTTTCGACCACCTCGGCGGCGCTGCGCTCAATGGTGCCAGTATCTACGGCCATCTTTGCAACACTGCTGAACTCACTTTGTGTGATGACCGTGTTGAGAAACGGTGGCATTCCACAGGCGAACTCGAGCAGGTCATCGGTGCTGCGCAAGGGCACAGCCGGGCGCCGGGTCAGCGAGTGAGTTGCGAACGCCATGCTCTATCCAGAGTTGTGCGCGGGCCTGCAGGTCGTCATCACCGTAAGATCAGAGGTAGAACGACCCTAGGGTCAAAGGTCCGTAGATTTGTAATTAAGGCAGTCTTGCGAATGCTCTCAATAAGCGACTTCTCACAGTTCGTTTCTGCGGCGCCAGATGCCGTTGTCGTCGTTGATTCCACCGGTTGCATTATTTTTGTGAACGACCAGGCAGAGCGTTTGTTTGGATACTCGGCAACCGAAATCATCGGGCAATCAGTTGAGCAGTTAGTCCCCTTGGGATTAGCTGACGAACACAAGATGCTTCGGCTGGATTACTCAAAGGATCCGCAGAGTCGTCGCATGGCCGACCCGGCGGCGCAAGTACGCGTCAGGCGTGCTGACGGGAGTGCGGTTCCTGTCGACATCGCGTTGAGTCCGGTGTGGTTAGGCGAAGAACTCGCGGTCATGGCGACGATCCGCGACGTTTCGATAAGTTCGGCCGCCGACGCTGCGCTTAGATCGAGCGAGGCGCTGTATCGGTCGGCCTTCGACAACGCGGCTGTCGCCGTTGCGATCACCGATATCTCGGACCCGGTAAAGCGGCCGATTCTCGATGCCAACGAAGCGCTGGGAGAAATGCTCGGCTATAGCCGCGACGACCTGTGCTCGATGGGATTCGATGAACTGACGCATCCGGACGACCGGCTGGCGAGTCGACTAGCGGCGGAAGATCGCGCTCGCGCCGGAGGCTCGATCAGTCGGTTAGAAAAGCGCTATATCCACGCCGACGGAAGCACTGTTTGGGGCGCTCTTCAGGCTGTAGTGATAGAGCGAGCCGACGGCGGCAGGGTTAGCCTTGCGCAGATCATCGACATCACCCGGAGGGTCCGCGCCGAATACGACCGCGACCGACGTGAACGGTTTCTGCGGATGCTTGGCGACTTCGGAACAGCGGTGCTGTCCGGCAAGCCTCGAGCCGAGCAATTGCAGCTCATCTGCACCTCACTGGTTCAGATTCACGACGCCGCCTTCGCTGCCGTGCTGATTCCGGACGCCGATGGTCTTCGAATCTTGAGCTTCGCGACGACGAGCGGGTCCGAGGTTCCTTCGACCCGCCTCGTACCCTTTGATGACGATATCGAGGCAGTCTTTGGCGAGCCCGATCCGAAGGTATTCAATTTCTGGGATCTGGAGCGGCGGGAGCGATTCGATGGTTGGGCGGCTGGAAACGAGACAATCGTCGCACCCCTCAGGGCTCACAATATTTTTGAAGGGCTGGTGGTGGTGGGTCGAGGAATCGGGGCCGAACCGTACGATGATCAGGATCACGAGATCATGACATCGGTGGCCCACAACACTGCGTTAGTTCTTGAGTTGGCGAGAGCGCGGCGTACCGAACGCTTACTTCTTCTGGCCGAAGAGCGCGACCGAATCGGTCGGGACCTCAACGATTTGGTGATCCAACGGCTGTTCGCCGCTGGCATGCATATGCAGTCATCGCTCGCTGACCCGTCCAGCCTCCCAGAAAAGGTGCGCAATCTAGTGGGGGAGTTAGATGAAACTATCGCGGTGATTCGCGATTCGATATTTGAGCTGGCAGGCACCGGAACCGACCCGCGCGCACAGCTGATGATTGTGGCCGAAACACATCTCTTGGCTGGTGGCACTGACATTACCGTGGGCATCGAAGGTGATCTCGAGTCTGTCGACGCCACCGTCGTGGCTCATCTAATAGCGGTGCTCAATGAGAGCCTCTCGAATGTGCTTTTGCACGCGTCGGCCTCAAAGGTGGATGTGCAACTGAGGGTTGATGACCGAGTCTCTATGTCGGTGATCGATGACGGCGTCGGGTTCGACTCCGCATCGGAGCGAGGGTTTGGGCTTACCAACTTCGAGACCAGGGCTAACGAACTGGGCGGCGAAGTATCTGTGGTTGCGGGTCCACGAGGAGGAACGATCGTTCATTGGGTGGTTCCGCGGATTCCAGACCCCTAGGCATTAGGCAAACGGTGCCGCTGACAGATGGGCTTGTGGCCCGAGGACGATCGTGGGGTGTTGTGCTCGCGAGACTACCTCTGTCATCACGCTGCCTTCGGCGATACGCGCTAGGCCCTGGCGGGCCGATGTGCCCATTACAAGTAGCGATCTCTTGCCCGCCTGCCAACCAATCCCCTCTGCCACCGAACTGTCGGCCACGATTAGGGTCTCTTCTCCAAACAGGCGCGGCGGCCACCACGACGGACCATGAGCGATCGTTCCGGAGTCGTCGATGTGAACACACGTCAGCGGTACGTCGAATCGCCGCGCCCATTCAGCGGCAACCGGTATCGCTACCAGCGATTCCAGATTTGAGGACACCGGGGCGATGACCTGATCTATGTCCCAGGCCCGGTCGGTGTCTACCGACGGACCTACCAACACGAGCGATGCCGTCGTTGCGGAAGCGACCGCTTCGGCGACCGAGCCAGCATAAGAGTCGAGCACAAAGGGGTCGGCCCTAGTAGCCATCACCGCGACACGGCCTTGAATCCCTCGCACAATTCCGTTTGGGATGTGATGATCGACGATTGTTGTCATCGCGAATCCGTTATCGCCGACCGCCTCGCTGAGTTGAATCACTCTGTCGTCGAACTCACTGTCCTCTACAGCGACGGTTACCGCGACCACCGACAGGGCGAACCTCTCGGCGAGATCTGTCACCACTGTTAGTGCCCTCGCGTCGCGCCCAGATCCATCGAGCGTCACCGCAACCTCTCGGGTTTGTGATGGGTTGGCTTCTACATTGGGCATTGTGGTCTCCTGCCGGTCGCCAAGGTCAAGTTGACTACAGCAGCTGTCGCACGAAGTTAAAAGAGGCAAAGGTCATCTTGGCTAGAGCTACAGGACTTCTTTCCCTATCGCTCATGCCCCGCATCGTCGATGATGAGAATATGGCTGGAACAAGTGTGTTCGAAACACACATCTCGACGCTGTTCTTTACAGCCGATCGGGTATTCAAACTGCTGAAGCCGGTCTGCAACAGTTTTCTCGACCACCGTTCTATTAGCGTTCGAGTAGAGGCCGCGCAGCGCGAACTCGACCTCAACCGTCGCATCGCTCCCGACGTTTATCTAGGGCTTGCCGACGTTGTGGAACACGATGAACTGGTCGACCGGATGATCGTGATGCGGCGACTTTCCGCCGAGCTCAGCCTCACCAGTTTCATCGAACGCGGCGAACTGACGAGGGATCTCCTTCGATCGGTCGCTCGATCGGTGGCCGTTTTTCACGCTGGGCTCGAACCAATTCATGATCCGAATGGGCCGGGGTCGGCGAGCGTGCAGCGAAAGAATTGGGAGGACAGTTTTGCCGAGTTGGACCGGTTCGTCGGTCAGATTCTCGATCCGACGACCAACGACCGAATCGTAGCTCTCGCAACGGCCTATCTCGATGGTCACCCACAGTTATTCGATGAGCGGATTGTCGACGGTCACATTGTCGACGGACACGGTGATCTGCTTGCAGATGACATCTTTTGTCTCGACGATGGACCAAGGATTCTCGACTGCCTAGCCTTCAGAGACGATCTCCGTATTGGCGATGTGCTGTCCGATATTGGATTTCTGGCAATGGATCTGCATCGACTCGCTGGTCCAAAGGCGGCGAGTGAGCTGATTGCCGCCTATGACGAGTTCACCGGCGAGCAGCACCCCGGGTCGCTGGCCCATCATTATGTGGCCTACCGAGCCCACGTCCGGTGCAAAGTGGCTGCACTGAGGTGGGAACAGGGCGCTCCGGAGTTTGGGGCAGTCGCACGTATGTACCACCGATTAACGCTTGATCAACTCGAAAGGTCGAGAACCAGGTTGGTTCTAGTTGGCGGCGGTCCGGGTGCAGGCAAGACAACCATCGCAAGTCGCGTCGCTGAACACTATGGTTGGCCGGTTCTGTCGTCAGATCCGGTTCGCAAGGATCTGGAGGGGGTCGAACGGCTTTCACGAGCAGTCGCTAAGCCCGACGAGGGGATCTACACGGCCGCAGCTAGCGACGCCACCTACGCAGAGTTGCTCCGTCAAACCGAACTGTTGCTAGATGCTGGCCAGAGTGTGGTCATCGACGCGTCGTGGTCAAAGGAGCGGTACCGGGTAGCTGCGAGAAAGCTGGCAGCGAGCCATATTGTCGAACTGGTCGAGATCGATTGCACCATTGACCCGACGATCGCCCGCGAACGCGTGGCTCGACGGTTGGCTGATGGTTGGAGCCCATCGGATGCAACTCCCGAGATCGTCGACCACATGAAAAACTCGAGCGACCGGTGGAACGAAGCCACCAGCCTCGACACCTCCCAGCCGGTCGGCCAGAATGTGCGCCAGGCCATTGAAATAGTGGCGGGCAGTGCGTGCAACGACGAGCAATCTACTCAATGGCCAAGGTCTGATTTTTGGGGTGCGTTCATCGCGAGCTCAGGCAGGTTCGCGACTGCGCAGCGAAGCCAGTCCTCGCATCGTCGAAAATGAGACTTCCGGTAATGTCTGCGCCGGACTTGTGGAATGCCATCGACGATGGTGTTGCGTTGGTCGACGGTGACGGAGTTGTTTGTAATGTCAACCGGCCATTCGCTGCGATATTTGGTACGAGCACCGACAAGCTCATTGGAGTGCCGGTCGAAAACTTGGTCCACGACTCGACGCGGAGGCGTCATATTGGCGATCGCAACCGGTTCACCGAAGCTCCGATACGTCGAGCCATGGCTGGGCTAGTCAACC
>CBERPN010000086.1:0-14889 GCA_965524675.1 uncultured bacterium | reverse complement strand
GGAAGCACCTGGAAGCCGTGGCCCCGAGCCTTCAAGCTCGACGACTCGGGCGACGGCGATCTTCTTACCCTGGCTCTTCCAGCGGTTGAGATCATTCAGTAGTTCTCGCACAGCTCAATGCTAGGCCGATCAGTCCACTACTACCGCAGCCAACTTGGCAAGAGAGTCGAGGGAGTGTCCTTCGATGAACTCATCGACGTAGGGCAGAGCGGCGGCCATTCCGGCGGCCAGCGGCGCGTAACCCGGCGAAGCCTTCAGCGGATTGACCCACACCACCCGGTTAGCAACCCGCTGCAACCGAGCCATCTGTTCGGACATCACCAGTGGGTCGCCACGATCCCAACCATCCGACAGCACCACTACCACTGCCCCTCGTGCCATTCCGCGTTGGCCCCACTCATCGTTGAATAGCCCGAGAACCTCGCCCAAACGGGTGCCCCCCGACCAATCCTCAACGGCGTCGCCAGCCTTAGCAAGAGCGGCATCGGGGTCGCGCGACGACAACTCCCTTGTTAGCCGGGTGAGTCGAGTGCCCAACGCAAACGCTTCGACACGTTTACGTCCGACTACAGCAACGTGCACAAATCGTAGGAGGACCCGAGCGTAAGTCTCCATCGATCCGCTGACATCGAGCAAAAACACCAACCGGCGGGGTCGCTCGCCGTGTTGCACGAACGCGCGGCGAATCGGTTCGCCCTCCGAGCGGAGCGCTAGTTGAACCGTGCGGCGAAGGTCGGGCCGTTGACGACGGCGAGACCTTCGTTCGCGTCGCGACTCACGGAACGGCCCGGCCATGCGCAGCTTCGACATCAGCTCGTACACCTCGGACAACTCGGCATCGGTGCAGTCGGCAAAGTCTTTGCCCGACAGGGTTTCTGCGGCGCTAAAACGGACCTGTTGGATATCGCCGTCGTCATCCTCGCCGTCATCGTCGGCCGGCGGGTCGTCGCCTTCGTCGTCGACGGCGATAGTGATCGTCTCGGTCTCGACGACTTTCTCGCGCATCGCGCTCGGGTCTTGGCGCCACCAGTAACGGAACACTGCGTCGTACAGTTCGTGATCTTCGGGTCGGTCGAGCAAGCTAGCTCGACCAGCCCAGTACACGTGCGCTTCCCGCTCGACTCCTAACACCGCAATCGAATCGATGAAGGTCAGCGTCCTGCCAACCGGAACCAAAAGCCCGGCCTTGCGCAGAGCATCGACGAAACCGAGGGCGTGATGTTCGAAACCCAGCACCGTGGCGCTCACATCGTTAACGGCCATGTCACCCTGGACGGTTCATCGCCCTTTGCATGATCTCGCCAAGACCAACACCACGGACCCTCATCTGGTCTTCGCGGTACTTGAGCAACGTGCCGAGGGTTGAATCAGCGACAGAAGCGTCGAGACCGTCGGCACCGATGAGATTTAGCGCTTGTGCCCAGTCGATTGTCTCGGCCACGCCGGGCGGCTTGTAGAGCCCTACCGAGCGGATCTCAGCCGTGGCCGCAGCCACCTGACGAGCGAGGTCTTCCGAAACTTCGGGAGCCTTCATTCGCAAGATCGCCACCTCACGATCGAAATCGGGATGCTCTACCCAGTGGTAGAGCGCCCTGCGTTTGAGAGCATCGTGCACGTCGCGGGTTCGGTTGGAAGTGATGATCACCACCGGTGGCTCGTCGGCCACGAAGCGGCCGAGTTCTGGGATAGTTATCGCGTACTCGCTCAGCACTTCCAGTAGAAAGGCCTCAAACTCATCGTCGGCCCGATCGACTTCATCGATGAGCAGTACCGGCCGCTGGCCGTCTCGCGGTGCGATCGCTTCGAGCAGCGGGCGTCGAATAAGAAACCGCTCGGAGTACAACTCGTCTTCGAGGTCATCAGCAGATGACTCGGTTGCCGACCCAGTGGCCTCGGCGGTTCGCAGGTGCAGCAGTTGGCGTGAGTAATCCCATTCGTACACCGCTTGGTGCACATCGATGCCCTCGTAGCATTGAAGCCTGATGAGATCCGCGCCAAGCCAGCGAGAGAGCACCTTTGCGACCTCGGTTTTTCCGACGCCCGCTTCGCCCTCTAACAACAATGGGCGTTCGAGTTTTAGGGCCAAGAAGATTGCGGTAGCGAGCCCTTCGTCGGCTAGGTAGTCGTGTTGGTCGAGCTGTTCGATTAGCTCATCGACCGAATCGACTGCAATGGAGGCCATAGAACTTGGTTAGACGCCTGCTTCTTCGAGGCCGCGCCGGGTTAGCACCCGTGCGAGATGCTGGCGGTATTCGACGCTGGCGTTTAGGTCGGCTGGTGGTTCGGCACCCTCGGCGGCTGCAGCGGCGGCATCGGCGGCCGATGCCCCGGATGCGAGGGCAGCCTCCACGCCAGCGGCGCGGATTGGACGGTTGTCCATGTTGACCAGCGCGACACCACTACTGCCATTGTTTACCTGAATCGCAGCGCCGACGATGGCCCAATCCTGGGCTCGGCGGTTGAACTTCTGAAAAGAGAACTTCGCATCGGGTGTCTTGGCAAGGCGTATCTCGGTAAGCATTTCGTCCTCAGCCAGCGCCGTCTCAAGGAAACCGGTGAAGAAGTCGTCGGCCGAAACGGTTCGTTCGCCGTCGGGGCCTTGCAGCACAAAGTCGGCGCGCATGGCCAGCATCGCCGCAGGAATATCCGATGCCGGATCGCCGTGGGCAATGGCCCCACCAATGGTGCCGCGGTGACGAACCTGCGGGTCGCCGACGTTGCGGGTCGCAGCAACGAGCAGGCCAGCTTGGCTAGCGACTAGATCGCTGATCTCGATGTCGCGGTGCCGGGTGAGCGCGCCGATTGCAAGATGGTCGCCAGCATCGTTGACATAGGACAGATCGGTGACCTTTGCGATGTCGACGAGCACCGCAGGCGAGGCCAGTCGAAACTTCATTAGAGGGATCAGCGAGTGCCCTCCGGCCAGCAATTTGGCTTCGTCGCCGTACTCGACCAATAACGAGATCGCTTCGGCGGCCGAGCCGGCACGCTTGTAGTCGAACGCTGCGGGGATCACTTCGCACCTCCCGAAACTGAAAGAACGGCCTTTACGATGTTGTGATAGCCAGTGCAGCGACAAAGGTTACCTTCGAGGCCTTCGCGTACTGCCGCCTCATCGGCGTTGGGCTGTTCGTCGAGCAGCGATACCGCCGCCATGACCATTCCCGGTGTGCAGTAGCCGCACTGCAGCGCGTGACATTCGTGGAAGGCTTGCTGCATAGGGTGAAGCGTGTCGCCGTCGGCGAGCCCTTCGATGGTGTCGATCTCGTCGCCGTCGACCTGCGCCGCGAATACGGTGCACGACTTCACCGCCTCACCGTTTATGTGGATGGTGCATGCGCCGCAAGACGACGAGTCGCAACCCACATTGGTGCCTGTAAGGCCACAGTTTTCACGGATGTAGTGCACTAGCAATGTTCGTGCTTCAACGTCGTGGGATTCAGATTTCCCGTTGACGTTCATCGAGACCTGCACTTGGCAACCCCTTGTATTGATTCGATTTAGAACTGACGCGTTGCTTGAACCTAGCCGAACCAGCGTCAGCAACGAAGCCGCAAGCCACCTCGAACCCAGATTCCTAACCGGAGCAGGCACTTACTACAGCTTTCACACCGGAACTGCGAGCAGTGTTACGGAGCAAGGCGGGATAAGAGCCAATGGGCGAGCGCCCCTAACACCGCAACCATTAGCGCTAGCGAGATCAGGCCGGGCCTAGTTCCGGCCCAAGTCACGTCACCAATGAAGCCTTGGCGGGTCAGGTCGATTACCGGTGTGATCGGGTTGCGCCTCGCTACCCCCTGAAGCCATCCGACTTGAAAGTCGAGCGGTGCCTGTCCGGTCGACATGAAGAGCGACGAGAACACAAACAGCGATGAAACCAACAGCGCCTTCTGCGATTTCATGACGAAAACCGCCGCCAGACTGAGCAGACCAAAGACGATTGCAGTACCAACGGCGCCAAGTAACGCCATGCCAAACGTTGCTAAAACCCCGCCCGGCATATCTAGCCCACCAACGATCGTGGCGGCGACCGGCACCAAGATTGCCGGCATTACTGCACGTATTGCAGCGAAAGCAAGCGGTCCGAGCAATAGCGCCGATCGCGAACCCGGCGCTAGCAATAGGCGATCGAAGAACCCGTTCTCGAGATCCTCCGCGGTCATTCCGGCGGCACCCGTCCCCGCAAACGCGGCACCTTGAAGAACCCCGTAGGCGGTCATCCAGTTGAAGGCATTGTCGGTCCCAAAGGCGGGATCTCGGGCGATTCCCCCAAACGAGCTCGAAAACGTGATCACAAAGAAAACCGGCATCACCACACTCGGAACCAGAATCGATGGCCGTCGCTTCAAACGATTCACACCGCGAAACACGGTGTACAGCACAACCCTGAGCAGGCTCGGATCCTGCACAGTCGCAGCAGCCGCAGTCATTGTGTGGCCACCCGTCGTTCGAGTGATCGGGTCGCGACAATGACGGAGAGACCTGCTAACGCCGCGGCGACCGCAACCGACGCGAAGGCGTCGCTCCACGACCAGCCGTCGATAATGAGCCGCCGTAGGGGGTCAATTATCCAGGTGATGGGATTGGCTTTGGCCACCGCCGCGTACCAACCGCTCATCAGCGACGTCGGAAAGAATGCCGAGCTTACGAAGACGAAAACGAAAATCAGAGGAAAGGTGGCATTGACCGCTTCCTGAGATCCGGTCTTAAACGCCAGCATGATACCGAAGCCCCCAATGGCGATTGCCAAGAACAGTGCGGCGAGCAGCAACATCAAGATCGCGGCAAGACCACCCTTGATCCGCGCTCCGAAAAGGCTCAGAACACCGATCAAGAACACGAACTTCACAACCGTCTCCACCATCGAACCGGCGAGACGGCCGAGCACGATCGCCGACCGGTGAATGGGCGATGTCAGCAAGCGGTCAAAGAAGCCGTTCTCTACATCGAGCGCCATATCGGCTCCGGCCTGGGTGGCACCAAACGCAATCGATTGCAGGATCACGGCGGGCAACACGAAATCTAGGAACGAGTCGACCTCGGGAAAGCCAGGCAGATCGACAGCGCGCGAGAACTGTGAGCTGAACACTGCAGCGAGAAGCAGCGGAAAGACCAGTCCAGGAAGGAACACCAAGGCGTTGCGTTTGGAGGTCTTGACCGAGCGAATCGACAAGGCTCGCAGATGGTCGAAGTATCCCGACCAAGAGTCCGCTTCGAGCTTGTTGGTCGAGGTTGTCACGGTGCTCAAGACTGCGTGGCGCTCGAACCGGCACCTTCTAGACGTCGGCCAGTGGCCTCCGCGAAGACATCGTCGAGCGATGGCTCGTCGAGTTCGAGGTGATGCAACGCGATCTTCGCATCGTCGAGTTGGCGAACCACCTCAGCGACCGCCTTCACCCCGTCGCGCAGCCCGATCGAGACACGCCCAGGTCGACTCGGCCGAGACTCGCCAAAGCTTGCCAACAGCCGCTTGGCTTCGGCGTTGTCGGCAGGGTCGACATCGACCCTCAGGGTGGGTGTACCAACCGCAGCCTTTAGCGCCGAAGGAGTTCCTTCGCGCACGATTAAGCCGCCGTCGATGATGGCCACGCGATCGGCCAATTGATCGGCCTCCTCGAGATACTGAGTGGTCAGAAACACGGTGGTTCCAGAATCGTTGAGAGCCCGCACCTCGTCCCAAACGGCCTGTCGACTGGTGGGGTCGAGGCCAGTGGTCGGTTCGTCGAGGAAGAGCACGACTGGCTCGTGAACCAATGCGAGTGCGAGGTCGAGGCGACGACGCATTCCGCCGGAGTAGGTGCCGACCCGTCGCGATCCGGCATCGGTTAAGCCAACCCGTTCGAGCAGGTAGTCGGAGCGGGCTTGCACGTCACGGCGTGAAATTCCGTGCAGAACCGACTGGAGCCTCAGTAGTTCCAGCCCGGTCATCATCGGGTCGATGGCAGCGTCTTGGAGCGCAACTCCGATTGAGCGTCGCACCATCGGCGCTTCGGTAGCCACGTCGAAGCCAGCTACATGCGCCGAGCCTTCAGTGGGGCGCAGCAGCGTTGTGAGCATTCGAACAACGGTCGACTTACCGGCTCCGTTGGGCCCCAAGAATCCAAAAATCTCGCCCGCGTCGACTTGAAGATCGATTCCGGCCACAGCGGTAATATCGCCAAACCGTTTTACCAAACCGTTCGCCACCACTGGCGCCATGGCCGTCACTCGCGGATATCGCTAGATGAAGTGTTCTTGGGTGGTGGGGGTAGCACGGCGTAGGCCTCCTCGTTCGGGTATACGAGGTTGTATTCGGAACGGGCGAGACGTTCAATTTCTCGATCGGTTTGGAGATCTACAACCCGTTGTTCGAGGCGAGCGGTTTCTACCTCGAGCCGATCGAATTCGGTCTGGCGAGAATCGACATCGGAACGCAACTCGAGCCACGAAGTCGCCGGAATTAGAATGAACATCACCGCTACGACCGCGGTGGTGAGCACCAGGGCTGTCCAAGCAAGGCGACGTGGGTGCAGAAACGCAGGGAGAACAATCGTGTCGGCGGGACCCTTAGCGCCAGTTCGCTTGCTGGCACGCCGCGACGAGCCGCGACGAGTTGGCCTGGTCGTCCCGGATTTGGTCTTTCGTCGGGTAGTTGTTGTCACGTACCGCCACCTGCGAGGGCCGAGCGCCCACGAAATGCTGCCGATTCGCCGAGATCATCTTCGATCCGCAGTAGCTGGTTGTACTTGGCGACTCGATCGCTTCTGGCCGGTGCGCCGGTCTTGATCTGGCCACAGTTGGTTGCGACTGCAAGGTCGGCGATGGTGTTGTCTTCGGTTTCGCCCGAGCGATGCGACATCACCGCCGTGTAACCGGCCGAGGTAGCCATCCCGACGGCGTCGAGAGTCTCGGTGAGCGTACCGATCTGGTTGACCTTGATGAGAATCGAATTGGCGGTTGCCGACTCGATCCCGCGGGCCAAACGCTCGGTATTGGTCACGAACAGGTCGTCGCCCACCAGCTGCACCTTGTCGCCAATAGCTTCGGTGAGGGACTTCCATCCGTCCCAGTCGTCCTCATCGAGTCCGTCTTCGATTGACACGATTGGATATTTCTCGCTCAGTTCGGCGAGGTAACCCACCATGTCTTCAGAGTTCAAGGACCGGCCTTCGCCCTCGAGAACGTACATACCCTCTTTGTAGAACTCGCTAGACGCGGTATCGAGAGCCAGGGCCATATCGTCGCCCGGGGTTAGGCCAGTGGCGGTGATGGCTTCGACCAGTAACTGCACCGCCTCCTCGTTCGACGACAAATTCGGGGCGAATCCACCCTCGTCGCCAACCGCGGTTGAAAGGCCCTTGTCATGCAGGATTGCTTTGAGGGTGTGGTAGGTCTCGACGCCCCAGCGCAGGCCTTCAGAAAACGATGCTGCACCGACCGGCATGACCATGAACTCTTGGAGGTCGATGTTGTTATCAGCGTGCTCGCCACCGTTGAGCACGTTCATCATCGGCACCGGTAGGACATGAGCATTGGCCCCGCCGATATAGCGATACAGCGCCATGTCGAGTTCGGTTGCCGCGGCCCGGGCGACCGCGAGCGAGACACCTAAGATCGCGTTGGCGCCAAGGCGGGCCTTGTTCGGGGTGCCATCGAGAGCCAACAAAGCGTGGTCGATCCCTCGTTGATCGAGAGCATCGAGCCCCACGACCGCGCTGGCGATTTCGCCATTGACGTTGCCGACGGCGGTCAGTACACCTTTGCCCATGTAGCGCTCGCCGCCATCGCGCAACTCGACCGCCTCGAATTGGCCTGTCGATGCGCCACTAGGAACCAACGCACGGCCAAGCGCACCGGAATCGAGTCCGATCTCGACCTCGACCGTTGGGTTTCCCCGACTGTCGAGCACCTCGCGCGACCTGACCAGTTCGATTTCGCTCACGTGGATTGTTCCCTGCTCTTCTTTGGCTTGGCGTACCTCAGAGACTATCGGCGACAGGCTCGGTCAGCACCGATCCAACCACTGCTCCCATACCCTCCGAGCCTCGATCGGAACCTGTGAATCATCGACGGCGTGATGCACCAACGTGGGATCCAGCAAAGACAACGCGTCGCCCGCGACTCGTCCGGAGCCGACCAATGATGCCATCGGTGCAAGTCGATCAATAACTGCGGCGGGATTGGGGCCGAGTAAGTCGGCGTGGCGAACGACCACAGCGTCGTCTGTGAGCGACTTCAACAATTCGATCATGTGCCATGTCCAGAACCGAAACCCAAGGTTGCTTGGGATCTTGTTGCGGGCGACCAACGATGCCACCGATGCTGAGGGATGTCGGATGACTACCACAACTCCGACAACGGGAGCCACGCGCTGCCAATGCCGGATTGTAAGACAGAAGCGAGGATCCTTCACGGCCAGACCGTCGACTCGTTGGCGGATCAGCTGCAGTTTTTCAGCGCACTTATCCGCCCGTTTGTCGAGCACAGCCGGCTTGGGCATGCGCAAGTAGGACGCTTGGGACAGCGTTGCTGCGACCCGGCTGGTGGTGCGGTTAAAGCCTGTGAGTAGGCGGCTGTTGAAGTCGACTACTTCGCGGCGTTCCAGATAGCCGTTCACATTCCATCGATCGGCCTCCCACAACAGCTCATCGGGGCCGAAATCGGCACCGAGTTCGCGCAGCAGTTGGGCCACCAGCGAAGTCCCCGAGCGATGCATTCCAGTGATGATCAGCATCTTTCTACCAATGCCCTGTCGAAAATGGCCGTGACAGCGACGGCCCCTAAAACAGCCCAGCTAGCCGGGGCGAGCCCGACAGCGTCGCCGCCGACCGCGACACCGGCACCAAAGAGAAGTACAGCGATGGTTGCCACGCTGATTGCGATCAGAAATGAGCGTCCCCCTCGGTCTACCCCATCGAGTAGTACGAGGTATCCGATCAAAGCGCTGACACCGACGAGCGCCGCAACCAGCAACCGGTTGAGAAAATTTTCCGATCCGTCGAGTAGCGATGCGAGCAGCGACGCTACGACGAGGACCGCGATTACTGCGGGGCTAGATAGCTCGATTCGGCGAGTAGTCGACGCCGAATCCATGAGGTACTCGAGCAGCTTTGGCGCAAGGAACACCGCCACTTGAACCGGCCCGCGCGCCAGAGCCGCGTCGATCGCCAAGGCATCGACATTTGCCGGAAGTCGTTCCAAAACCGATAAAGCCGGAACCAGGCCGTAGGAGGCGAGCGCCGGAACCATTGGAAGCATCGCACGACCCCACGATGCTGGGGCCGTAGCAATCGCCACTGCGCCGGGTCGCGACCACAGCTTGAACAACAACGGAATCGACAGAGCGAACGGCGCCACAACGGCGAACGGAATCAGCGAATCTGATACTCCAATAGCAAGACCGATGGTCAGCAATGCCGCGCGCAGCCCGTTCTCAGCACAGACGATCGCCAAGGCGACCGAGGCTTGGCCACTTCTTACCAGCCGGCCACGTAGCACCCCGGCCACACTCGCCGACCCAACAGCAAGCAACGCGGCCACTACCCACCACAGCGAAAGCGAGCCGAAGAGAGAAGACTTGAACGCGATGATCAGCAACCCAGCTACCAGCACGGTCGCTACCACAATGAAGGAGTATCCGCGAGCCGATTTCCCGGGCGCGCTCAGAGCGGCCATCACCTGAATGCTTTGCCCCATCGAGACGTGGGCTATTCCCCAAATCGACCAGACGTTCACTAGCCCTTGATCGATATCGCCATCGCCAAGAAACGCTATTGCCAGCAGACCCACGAAAACCAACGCGAAGTTGGTGACGGTTAGCGCAGCGACAGCTGCCGCGCCCGTCAGGTCCGCGGCGCGACCGGGGGTAGTAGACAGTTCGCTCACGGCCCAGAGTCGAGCAGTATCTGACGGATTGCGGTCGCCAACGGGCGGGTGGTAAATCCGTTCGAGATAGCGCCGGGATCAAACGAATGGTGTTCCGAGTTGGATCCGGCTGCCATACGCAGTGGAACGGGCCTTCGCAGATAGCGAGAGACCAGCGACACAAGCTCGGTTATCGCATAACTTCGCCGGTCGGCCAGAAGGGTCGTAGCCGGACCGCCATAACGAACGGTTCTCGCGACGTAGTCGCCAACATCGTCGGCGTGCACGTAGTTCCGCAGCGTCGACCAACCACCGTAGATCGTGGTTACCTCGCCTCGGGCGGCGTTACGGATAAGGGCGGCAATCATCCCAGAACGACCGGGATCGTTGGGGCGCGAGTACACCGACGACACGCGGTGCACAATGGAGTCGACGTCGACTAAAGAAGCAACCCAATCCTCCTCAGCTAGTTTGAGCCACACATAGGGCACGTCGTTAGACCTCGTGCCATCGCTGGACACGAGTGCATTGGCGCCCGCCCACCTCGGGCGACCGGTGGCGTGTGCCCCGGCTGAACCAATCAGATGAACGCGGGATTTACCGCCGGGCCCAGCCGACTCAAGAGCAGCGCCGACCGCCGAAATCATAGTTTCGAGGTTCTGCTCGCAGCGCTGTTTCGAAGTCGTCATTCCTGCCGTGCCCGCAGCCCACACCACCGTCGTTCGACCGTCACCCAACGCTTCGACCTCAGCTAGTGCAGCCGAGGTCGACTCGCCTGCGGTCGCGGGCGTCGACCAATCGGTGCGAAAGGTTGGGCGGTATTCGCTCACAGTGCCCGAACCGATCAACGACCGCGCAATCGCAGAGCCAATCTGTCCCTCGCCTAGCACGATGACTCGATGAAGGTCATCGAGGACAATGACCCTCACCGCGTGCTGAAATACTCCCGCAGCAAGGCGTCGCGGCGTCGATCGACCGGGAAGAATGCGGGCTTGCCCTTTAGATGCAAAGCCACGCTCACCGAGTACTCGAGTAGCACTACCAGCAACATGCTGAGCACTCCGCCAAAGAACAGAACGCTCATGAACAGCGACGGCCAACCTGGAGCAACCGCTGAAACGTCGCCTGCAACAACACCGACTATGGCTTTGATAGCCAACACGATCGCGGTAACCACGGCCATGAGCCCCACCAGCGCGGCGATCCTCAATAGCTTTGTTTGGCTGGAGATGACCGCTCGCCGGGCGTGGCTAAGCAGCGACCTGAGGCCGTAGCCACTTTGACCTTGGCTCTGAAACCGTTCGTCGGTCATCTCGATCTCGACCGACCCGACCCTGTCGGTGAACCAACTGAGCGCCACATCGAGATAGGTCTCGTGATCGACTGCGGCTGCCGCGCCGCGGCCGACGTCTCCGCGAATCAACCGAAAACTCTGTGCCAGCGACAGGCTCTCGTTTCCCGATAACCAGACGAGTAAGCGCTTGAATCCGCGGCTGAGGATGCCGCGGCTCGTGGAGTGGTTATCGCCGGCCGGAACCGCGTATACCAGATCGTGCCGGCCGGCCACCGCTACCTCGAGCAGCTGCTCGATGTGTTCGGGTTCGTGTTGAAGATCTTCGTCGAGGGTGACTATCCATTCACCAGCACTGTGCAGGAGTCCGGCGACAGTAGCTGGGTGTTGACCGAAGTTTCGCGACAAGGTGACCACGTTGATCCACGGGTAGGTGGCTTCAAGCTTTTCTAATACTTCTGACGAGCCATCGGTAGATCCGTCGTCGACAAAGACTGATTCGATGAGCTCGATCGGAGCGTCGCTGGCGTTTAGCTGATCGCGGACCGAGCCGATTCGAGCGACCAAGGCTTCGAGATGATCGACACCTCCGTAGACGGGGGTAACCGTGGAGACGGTGAGGGGCGGATCGAGCACCCTTCGATGCTACTCGTTCTCGCCGAGACGGAAACTTGCTTCAGCTCGCTGGGCCACCACACGCAGCGCTTGTTCAGTGTCGATGCCTAGCGACCGGGCCTTGTCGACCAGGGCGAAAACGGCTTCTCCGACGTCGGTCTCTGAAGACTCGTCGTCAATGGCCGCTGCCACAACAGATGGAAGTGGTCTACCGGTAGCCGCTGCCTTGGCCTGAATCTTGCTCGCAAACAGCAATGCGGGGAGGTTGTGGGGGATGCCATCCATTACCGAATCGCGCTGCTTCTCAGCCTTCTTTGCCTGCTCCCATGAGGCGACGGCTTCAGCTGCGGTGACAGTTGGCGTTGTGGCCTCTGCGCCGTCGGGTTCGTTTCCGAATACGTGGGGATGGCGGTGGTAGAGCTTGTCGTAGATTCCTGTAGCCACATCGACAATGGTGAAGTGTCCGGCTTCTCGGGCCAGTTCGGCGTGTATGAATACCTGAAACAGCAGGTCGCCCAACTCTTCACAAAGTGCTTCAAAGCCCTCCGTAGAATCCTCGAGCTCATCGATCGCCTCCAAGACCTCATAGGTTTCCTCCAGCAGATGGCGGCGAAGCGATTCGTGGGTCTGCGCCTTGTCCCAAGGGCAGTCCTGGCGGAGCCGTTCCACCAGCTGACCAAGGCGAGCAATTTCGCCTGCGATGGGCGCCGCCATCTTCGGGATGTACAGCGAGGTGAGGTGATCGGGTTCAACCACTCGGTCTAGGTCGTTCCACGAAACCTGAAATATTTCCTCATCGTCGAGCCCGAGCCGCTGGATCACCGTGATCTCGGTAGAACCTGGGTCACCGACTGCAAGCTTGATGTCGGAGAGAACGTGGTTTTGATCGCATTGCGCGACCAGTAGCGGCCCCCGCTCCCCCGCTGCCTCGACCGCGAAATTGCGGCCATCGACGATTCGCACTCCTAGGGCAAGCGGGTCGATCCGGAGTCGGGTCCACGCCAGGTCGGCGAACGACATGGCCGGAAGAACCTCGACAGCAACTCGGTCGTCGGCCAATAAGAGTTCGACAGTACGCTCGGCGACACTCGCCGACCCGGGTACCGCGTACACGATTGGGTTGTCGGCTCGCTCGGCGCGTTCGACCAAGCCATCCACAATCGCCTCATACACCTCGCCGAAGGAGGTCGCCGTCTCGTAAAGATGATCGAAGGATTCGGCTTCCGGAACGATCGCTGCGGCTGGATGGCGACTGGTTCGCAGTACCACCCGACCTTCGCTATGAGCCCGATCGAGAAGCTGCCGAGTTTCGGTGGTGATCAGGCGTTCATCGGCGGGGCCGAGTCCGACAACGAGGATTTGGCCGCCGAGCAATGTCATCGGACCAACCCGAGCAGTTCGGTTAGAAAGGTTTCGAACGAGCCGCGTTCATCAGCCAGGTCGAATGACTGCACCGAGTCGATCGCTGCAGAGCGCATCGCCTGGCTTGTCTCGTAGGTCATCTGCAGCACCGTGTCAATCGCTGAGGAATACGAGTCGAGATCCTCGTACTCGACCTTCAGACAATTCTCGCCAAATCGACAGTACGCAGCGTTGCCGCCGACATCGGGAGTAACGAGCAATGCACCTGCTGCCATCGCCTCGTATCCGACCATGTAGAAGCCTTCCTCGGCGGCTGGCAGGCTGAGGAAAACGTCGGCCCATAGGTAAAGGTCGCGAAGCTCGGGCCAAGTCGCCACCTTGTCGATAGAACGAAACTCAAGTTCTTGCCTGCCCGCAAGACGCTGAGCGAGCCGATGTCCGAGTTGGCTCTTCCATGAGACATGGCCAATCCGCAAGGGCCGCTCAGCGCTGGTCCATTGGGGTCCTTTGGATGCGTCGGCCTGAAAGTACTGCCAGTCGTGTCCCTCATCGATCGTGACCACCGGAGAACTGGCAGGTATGAATCGGTCGATCGAGGCGCGTACCGGGTCGCTAACCGCAATTCGCGAGATTGGTTGACGAAGCAAGCGCCGACCGTATCCCCTAGCGAAGCTCACCGTGGGGTGTTGGGTGCTTTGAACCAAGTGGATGAAGCGTCGTCCATCGAAGCCTTGCGGCGCCGCCGCCGCGAGCACGATGTAGTCTTTCGGCCAGGTAAACATAACTAGGTCGTCGAGTTTGATCTCGAAGTCTAGACCTTGTTAGAAGTCGAGGCGATCGGCGATACCAGCGAAGCGTTGTACCGCAAAAAGTGGCAGGCCGGGGTCGGCAAAATCGTCGCTGTGAACGGCGACCCTCATCCCGGCTGCGGCCGCGTGTTCGCCGTAGTCGAGCAGTTTGATTACGCCGCCGCGGGGATTGAAATGTGGTGTGACTATGTGGAGCCGGCGACCGGCTAACGCGTCGACGATCATCTGCTGGCG
Source organism: uncultured bacterium (assembly GCA_965524675.1). Taxonomy (GTDB): domain Bacteria; phylum Actinomycetota; class Acidimicrobiia; order Acidimicrobiales; family SHLQ01; genus CALLQB01. Next base: position 735 of record CBERPN010000086.1, on the reverse strand, counting down.
ACCTGGGCAAGAAGCTCCACGAGTGGCTGAGTGGCCACGGCGGGGTCGAAGTGTTCTGCCCAGAGCCGGGCTGCGTTGGCCGTCTTTGTTTCGATGGCTTCGCGATCCTCGATGATTTCATCTAGCACCTCACCCAGGGCCGTCGAGTCGGCAGGATCGACCAGCCAGCCAGCGTCGTAGCTCTGGATTAAGGGGGAGACCTCGGTGAACGGTGGGTGAATCACCGGGGTGCCGCTCGCCAGCGCTGTGACCGTGCGGGTGACCATCGCCAACCTGCGTTCTGCGGTCTCATTGAATAGGTCGATCGCGACATGGTGCGAGGCAACGAAGCGTGCGTAGTCAGCGAACAGCATCGAACCGACTCGCCTGGCAGATGGATGGTGATCGAGCACCGACAGGTCGGCAGCTGCAGTGCGCTGGCCAGCTGCTCCACCCCAATGCGGCGGCAACATGACATCGAGGTGAACGTCGTCGCCGAGTCGACTGGCGAGCTGGGTAAGCCAGCCTCCTGGGCGGCTCCAGTTCTGCACGTAGCCCGCGATTAGCAGTCGTAGCGGTCCTCCGGCACTCGCAGGTGGAGCACTGGACATGGTTGCTGGCACTGCCATTTCGGCTAACGCAACCAGCGCTCTTGTTGGGTCGACCGACGAGTCGCTGAGCCACCCGTCGAGATACGAAAACTTCTTTGACCCGTTGACGATGTAGCCCGCCGAGGCTCGAAGTGCTCGACGCTTA
>CBERPN010000085.1:0-15053 GCA_965524675.1 uncultured bacterium | reverse complement strand
CACATCGACGGTGTAGTTCGAGGAATCGATGGGTGCTTCACGAATATCGAGGCCATAGAGGCCAGCAGCTCCAGCGAGGTGGTGGGTTACATGCCCGCCGATCGATGGAGGCGGAACGATGATGGTGTCGCCGGGCTTGCAGGTAGCCATGAACGCGTAGAGATTGGCCATCGCCCCTGAAGTCACACGAATCTCCGCGAAGTCGCTGTTGAAGACCCGACACGCCAACTCAGCGGTAAGCACTTCGAGCTGTTCGATCGCTTCGAGCCCCATCTCGTACTTCTCGCCAGCGTTTCCCAACGAGGCCCTCGAGCCAAGCCCAGCCGAGAGTGCGGCTTCGGCCCGAGCACTCATCACATTTGTAGCCGGATTCAGGTTCAGGCATTCGCGGGAATGGATTGCAACGTTTCGCTCGATTAGATCATCGATGCGGTCGCGCATCGCAGCGGTTGTGTTCGAGACGCCGCTCGCAAGTATTTCTGCGGTCCGCTTGCGCGATACTTCGGATTGCCACGCTCGTTCGATCATGCGGTGAGCATACGAGTGGCTCTCGGCCGAGGCGAGTCGCTACTGCCTCTCGGCGAGGCAGGCAGCCGCTACTCTGGCCAGAAGACCCACCAATTCGACATCATCGAACGAGAACGAGACCGATGCTGGGGCGGCAAGTTCTAGAACTACGACAGCCTCTTGTTGTTGCAGAAAGGGGACGGCGAGGATGCATGGAGGAATACCGTCGAAGCCGCCTGCTCCATTGTTGGAATCGTCGCACCATCGTGTCCGAATGGCGGTGGGCTGTAGCGAACTAGCGGCGTAGCCAGCAGTTCCGTCGAGCGGACGATGAAGTTCGACGAACCGCTCGGATGGCTGTGCACCCGACACTGCTTCGACCACAAAGTCGTCGCTCGCCAGCCTAAGAATCCAGCCAGAGGTCGCACCCGTTGCGGTGACGGCGGCATCGATAACGGCGCTAAGGCACTCGGTTGGCCTAGCCGACTTCTCGGCTACGTCGCTGCGGGTCATGGCTAGCTGAACCTTTCAGGGAGGCGGGGATTCTGCACAGGGTGTAACCCGGTGGCGTTCTGACGTCTGGGAGATAAAGGCTGCGAAGGAACTATGCAATGAGCGACAACATCGATTCCGACAGCAGCGCTGGTCCACTAGAGGTTGCGGCGGCGACAGAGTTCCTGAAGCGGCTTCGGCAATTTGCCGCACAACTCGACTCGGCTGACCGGCAGCTATTCGCGAGCCTGAACACTCCTGGGATAGCACAGGCGAATGAGGACCAACGAGAGACTAAGCGTGTGGCCGCGAAGTGGACCCCAGCAGCGCTTCCAACCGGACTGGCTGCCGCGCTTCGACTCAACCCGCTCGACGTCGGGACCGAGTCTCCAAAGTCAGTAATCGCCGATCCCAGAGACTCTGAGAGAGCAGACTGACGAGCAACAACGACCTTTGTCACGATGCGACGGCCAGCTCGTCAACAACGGCGCGTAGCCGTTGTCGCGCCCGATGCAGAATCACCTTCGCGTTGTTGGGGGTAACGCCGATCGCCTCGGCGATATCGTAAGGGCCAAGTCCTAGATGAATCGATAGCCCAAGTACTGTCGCGTCGCGTTTGCTTAACGATTGAAACCCTGCCGAAACCTGGGCCTCGAGCTGGTGCAGCTCGGCAATAGCCGCCGGATCGGGGTCGGTTGAGGCAGGAGGGGCAGATAGCTCATCGAGACACTCGGTGATTCCCCATCGGTTTCGCATGCGCAGCTGGTCGGTTGCCGCATTTCGGCCAATCTGAAGTACCCATGCCCGAAAGGCTCCTCGATCGCAAAGCATTTCAATTTTCGCAAACGCCGTGGTGAACGCTTCTTGAACAATGTCGTGCTGAACCTCGCGGCCACTAATACGTGCCGAGACAGCGGTGAGTACCGCTTGGCGATGGCGATCGTAGAGCAGTCCAAAGGCTGCGCTCTCGCCTGCCAGAGTGCTTTTCACAAGGTCGGCATCGTCTAGTCCGCTGTCGGACTTCGACTGTATTTGACCTATTCGCCCACCCGCTTGGCTGTCGCCACGAGAACGAGCTGATTTCAAGACTGTTTGCACGCGACAAAGACTGATATGAAGCCGTTAGCCACAACGACGCCGCTTTGTCTTGGAACTGGTTACGCAGTGGTTTACGCTCGAAGTGGTAAAGGATTTCGACAGACGGTCGATACAGGTAGCACAGGTGTACGGGGAACAATCATGAGCTTTCGCAATCGCCCCCCGGCGATCGATTCGTCAAACCTGGTTCTTCGCGAGGCGCTTGTTAGCAAACTGTCTCAGCGCTACGAGGCTCGCGTCGTGATGGTTACCGGTGGTCCGGGCTTCGGAAAGACAACACTGCTCTCGCAGGCGATTGTCCAGAACCGTTTGGTGCCGGCAGGACTCGATGTTTGGGTCGCTTGCTATTCCGGTGATGGCGATGCACACACCTTGGCGACAGCGATTTTCGAAGGACTGGATGTGACTCCCGAGTGGGGTCGAACCGAACCTGCCAGAGCGGTCGCAGATGCGGTTTGGTCGAGGGCGCCGGTTGAGGTCGCTTTGATACTCGATGACTTCCATCTGGTCCCTGCTGACAGCGATGGCCATCAACTGGTCGCTGACCTCGGCAGAATCCTGCCGGAGAACGGGCACCTAGTCATCTCGGCTCGCACCCGCTCTTCGGTGGCGCTCGGGCGCTATCGAGCGGCCGGTGACCTCATCGAGATAGGCGAAGCCGACCTCGCGTTTAGCGATCGGGAACAACGACAGTTTGCGGCTATCCACGACCTCGACCCAACGAGCGATCTCGGCTGGCCCGCTCTTGCCCAACTCACAGCCGTTGCGGGCACCGGTAGCGCGATTGAATACCTGTGGGAGGAGGTTCTCGGGTCTATCTCGCCGCAGCGGCGGCGAGCGATTGCCGAGGTGAGCCACTTCGACGAAATCGAGGACTCGCTTGTGCAACGAGTTACCGGTCTCGAGATCGGAGCTGCGGCTCTTCTCGACGGTTTACCCCTTGTGTCGATGAGTGAGGATGGACGCAGGCGGCTGCACGACCTTTGGCGTACAGCGCTCGAGCGCGAACTTGAACCTGATGACCGCTCGGCGGCCCTTAGTCGTGGAGGCATGTGGCTGCTTGAGAACAATCGCCTATTTGCGGCAGCGTCAGCGTTCGCGCGAGCGGAGAACACCGACGGTCTAAGAACAACCGCCACCGCCGCTGTATTTCGGCCGCTTACCCGCACCGACGTCGATGATGCCCGCCAGATCCACGCACTGCTCCCAACTAGTCTCCGGGCAGGTTCTGTCGGCGCTGTTCTCTCAGCATTCGCGCTGCTCGGAAGTCATGAAATGAAGGCGATCGAGGGCTTTGAGATAGCAGCGCAGCTTGCCAGGGCCGACGGCGACACAGAGATCGAGGCAAGGTCGATATGGTTGGCCACCCAACTTCACGGTCTCATGCATGGGCTGCCCGCAGCGCTTCATCTTCAAGGTCGCACCGCTGAACTGGCCGAGACAGGTTTAGCGTCGGCGGTTGCCATGCGCTCCCGTCACCAAGCTTATGAACTACTAATGGCTGGCGACCCCGAAGGTGCACTTAGTGCTACTGCAAAGTTCGATGGCTTTGGCGAACGCATCGCGACAATGCTTTGCGAACAGATCCACATGGACATTGGTCGACCCGAACTCGTGGGTGCCGCCGGAGTGCCAGCCGATATCGAGGAGCAGACCCGCAGCCGTGAACTCGATCTGAACTTTGCGCTAGCGCTGTGGTTGCGGGGCGACCTCGACCCAGAGCTAGCGCTGCCGTTAGGCATCGACCTCGTCGAGGTAATCGAAAGCCAGCGAATGCCGCATCAATCGTTGTTGTCGTTGGCCATTGTTACGGGAGTGGCGGTAGCGGCGGGGGAGATCGCAGTAGCGGCCGACCATGTCGAACGCCTTGCTGCGCTAGATACAAGGCGTTTCGGGCGATTCGCTTCCGGTTATGGCGATATCGCTCAAGCGGCGCTCGAGTGCACCTTGGGTGACGAGTCGGCCGCGGCCGCTCGCCTCACCGACCTCGTTGCCGAATTGGAAATCGGATTTTGGATTCCTAGGACTTACTTGCATGTGATCGGCACGATCTATCTGTTGGTACCTAGCACCCGCGACGCTGTTGACAAGATGGAGTTTGGCGCAGTTATCAGCGATCTTGTCGAGGTAGCGCGTACTCTGATCATGGTTAGACAAGGCGGTTCGTGCGACTCGGCCCTCGAGGCTCCATGGCATGAGCCAAACCGGTTGCGCTCAGGTTTTTGGCCCCCGCACATAGTCGAGCTAGCCGTCGCCGCGATCTCCACCGGCGACGCCCCGCCAAGTGTTGAACGGGTACTACAAACCATTCCTGACTTTGGCCGACACTTGCGCGCCCTGGGTGGCCACAGCAATTCGGCAATAGCCGACGAAGCGCAGCGCCTAATTGCCGAACTATCGACAGCCGCCCCACACGAATTATCGGTTTGCGCACTGGGCCCGCTAAGCCTTCGCATCGATGGAGAGCCGGTTGACGATGACCTGTGGACCCGGCGCGAACGGGTCCGGCGTCTGTTTGGCTACCTGATTGAACATAAGACGATAGCGCGGCGCCGTGCGGCCGCCGAAATGTGGCCCGACCTCGAGATCAGCAAGGCGTTGGTAAATCTTCGAGTAAACCTCAGCTATCTTCAAAAAGTTCTCGAACCGCACCGCACTGAAGGGGTCGCGCCCTGGTTCATCAGCGCCGACGATGAACAGCTCGTGCTGCATGTGACGAGGGTCGATGTAGATGCGTGGCATTTTGACGAGCTGACCAAATCTGCGCGTAGGGCCCTCGACCGAAGTGTTCCTTCCGAGGCGCTCGACCTATTCGCCAAAGCGGTCGCAATCTACGACGGCGACTACCTCGAGGCGTGGGAGGACGAGTACTGGGGTGCTTTCGAACGGCTCCGGTACCGGTCCCAGCTCGTGCAAGCCGCGAATCGTGCCGGGGAGCTACTACTGGCGCGTGGCGAGCCAGAGCGAGCGATGGACTTTGCTCGCACAGCTTTGAGGTTCGAGCCGTTAAGCGAGCCCGCTCACCGCATTCAGATTCGAGCGATGCTTGGCTGGGGCGATCGCGCAGGCGCGCGGCGGGCTGCAGATGCACTTCTAACGCTGCTAGACGACGCGTCGATGCGCCCCGAGCCCGATACCAAAATGCTGCTCGAACGGTTGGGGCTCTAAGCGGCCGGGGACTACCGGTCGGCGATGTGGCTTCGGGCGCTGGCGTCGCCCGGGTTCGACCGTTCGGCGAGCCTGGCGGCGATGGCAGCACGGTGATCGGAATCGACGTTGCCGCCATATTTGAATTTGGCGCGCACCTCATCGATTGTGATTCGTAGGCCGCGGATCGCTCGCAGTTTGCCGGTGTGTTGGGCTGGGTCAGCGATGTCACTATTTGGCTCAAACTCACCGATTTGGAGCCGCAGGATCTCGGCGATCTGGTCGGGCTCGTCGACTACCTCGGCCGTCCCCTCAATCTGCACCGCTGCGTAGTAGGTGGTCGGGACCCCCATCGTTGGGTCCTCGACGCCGATCGCTTTCCAGGCTGCGGGAATGTAGGCCCAGTCGCCAGCGACACTAAGAACAACCTTCGAGTTCTCCTCGATGGCAGCCCAGACCGGGTTAGGTCTTGCCAGATGCAGAATGACGTCGTCTGGTCGAACAACATATTGTGTGGGTACAACCACCGCCGTGTCGCGGCCACGGCCGGAGGCGACTAGGTGCCCAAAGCCTTGATCTGTAGCAAACCGCCGCCAAGCCCCATCGTCGGGGGCCTGGTCATGCGCGTGGATTAACATGGGTAAGACAGTACCGGACGCGCAACGGCCCGGGCGTTTGCCCGGGCCGCGTACGAACTATTCGACGAATTGCGAGTGGACGCTATTCGGCTGCTTCTTCAACGGCGTCGTCGTCCAAGCCGTCGACGGCATCTTTTGCTTTGTCGACAGCCATATCGACCTTGTCGGCGTGACCGCCGAGCTTGTCGCCCAGCTTGTCTTTAGCCATGTCGCCAGCCTTGTCGAGGCCGTCAGTGATCTTGTCGCTGTTGCCTTTGATTTTGTCGAGGAATCCCATTGCTTACCTTCTTCGGTGATACTTGCCGCCCGCGGGTGAGCGGCTTGGCCTAATACTAGTGGTAGCCGAGGTCACAATGGGATCAGACTTGTTCGCGTGGGTATTCGAGCTCACACTAGCCAAACTCGTGTGGCGCCTCGGCTCTGCGACGAGTGATGAACTCGCTTAGTTCGGCATCGATGGCCTCGTCGAGCAGGGGCGGTTCGTATTCGCTCAACATACGTTTCCAGATGCCGTTGGCGCGCTGGGCTGTATTGAGCCCACCCTCTTCTTCCCACTGCTCAAAACTGTCGTAGTTGGCCACCTCGCTGCGATAGAACGCAGTCTCGAAGTTTGCCAGGGTGTGTTCGGTGCCCAGATAGTGCTGGCCCGGTTCGTTCTCGCGAAACGCCGACATAGCCTGCGCGTTCTCGGAGAGATCGACGCCTTCGGCGAACTTCGAAATCGCACCGAGCTGATCGTGGTCCATTATCAGCTTCTCGAAACCGACCGATAGGCCACCTTCGAGCCAGCCCGCCGCGTGCAACATGAAGTTGACCCCCGAAAGCACGGCGGGTTGCAAGGTGTTGGCCGACTCATAGGCCGCTTGCGCATCGGGGAGTTTGGAGGCGCAGAGAGATCCGCCAGACCGAAATGGCACTCCGAGTCGGCGCGACAGGCCCGCCATGATGTAGTTCACGTGCGCCGGCTCAGGGGTGCCAAACGTAGGTGCACCAGATTGCATCGACATCGACGCAGCAAAGGTTCCGAATACCACCGGTGCTCCAGGTCGGATCAGTTGAGCGAAGGTCATGCCAGCCAACGCCTCGGCGAGGCTTTGTGCGCACACCCCAGCGGTGGTGGCCGGAGCCATCGCCCCAGCGAGGATGAACGGGCTAAAGATGCATGCCTGGTTGGCGAGTGCATACGCCTCGGCTGCTCCTAGCATTGTCGCGTCCCAACTAAGCGGTGACGACGCGTTGATCAGCGATGTCATCACCGTGCGGTCGGCGAGATCGCCTCCGAACGCGATCCGTGAAAGCTCGATGGAGTCGATGGCTCGCTCGGCGGAGGTCACAGCGCCCATATATGCCTTGTCGCTGTACTTGATGTGGGAGTAAACCATGTCGAGGTGCCGCTCGGATACGGGCACGTCGACTGGTTCACAAACCGTTCCACCCGAGTGATGCAGATGGGGGAGCATGTAGGTGAGTTTGACGAGGTCGCGGAAGTCTTCGATGCTTGCGTAGCGCCGGCCACGATCGAGATCGTAGGCAAACGGTGATCCGTAGTTCGGGGCGAACACTGTGTTCATGCCGCCGATTTCAACACTGCGGGCCGGGTTGCGAGCGTGTTGGGTGAAACTGTTAGGTGCGGTGGCCTGGACGATTTCTCGACACATTCCCTTCGGAAAACGAACCCGTTCTCCGGTCACTTCGGCTCCAGCGTCGCGCAGCATCGTGAGGGCGCTCGGATAGTCGCGAAAATCTAGGCCAATCTCGCTGAGAATTGTCTCGGCGTTGGCTTCGATGATCTCGTATCCTGCTTCGTCGATGATCTCGAACGGTTTCAGCTTGCGTTTGAGATACGGCTTAGCCTCGACGGTGCCGTCGGCTCGTTGAGCCTGTCGTGCGGCCCGGCCACCGCCCCGGCGGCGACGCTTACCGTCCTCGCCTGTCGGATTCTGTTCTGTGCCCGTCATGTCAGGTATTCTCCTTCTGGCGTCGCCTTCGTCGCCCACTCCTTGCAACGGCGGGCTTTATCTGTCTAGGGGGCAAGGTCATCTGCTTCGACAGATGTGGATACTCAGCGGTGGCGTGAGGAATTGCCATAGCGTCGACGAAATGGTCTTGAAACTTGGGTTCGGTGGCGGTTTCGATCTTTTCGACCCGGTCGACTATCGCTTCGATCTCGCGGCGCGCCGAATTGGATAGCAAGGCAATAACCGCCCCCGTCCCGGCAGCGTTTCCGGCAGAGGTAACTTGGGCGAGGTCGCAATCGGGTACCAGGCCGAGGGCTACCGCGTACACGGGGTCGATGTGACTACCGAAGGCGCCCGCGAGGCGAATGCTGTCGACGTGATCGACCTCGAGATGATCCAGGAGTAGCTGTACACCTGCATAGAGTGCGGCTTTGGCGAGTTGGATTGCCCGAACGTCGTTCTGGGTGACGAAGAGTCTGGGCTCGCCATCGAACAACAGATAAGAAAACGTGCGATCATCGGCCGAGACCCGGTCGGAGCGAGCCGCGAGACTTCCGTCGATCACTCCGTCGGTGGTCACGATGCCAGCGAGGTGCATCTCGACGACCGCCTCGATGATCCCCGATCCGCATACTCCGGTGATGGTCAGGTTCTTGGTGTCTTCGTCGAACGCGGGGTCATCGCTCCACAGATCGGAGCCGATCACCTTGAAGCGAGGTTCGAGAGAGTCGCGGTCGATGCGAACCCTTTCGATAGCGCCAGCGGTAGCGCGCTGACCAGCGCTGATTTGGGCACCCTCGAAGGCTGGACCGGTGGGGCTAGACGCTGCTAACAAGCGATCGGAACCGCCGAGAACTATCTCGGCGTTGGTGCCCACATCGACCAACAGTTGTATGCCGTCGGCCTCGTGAGAACGCTCCGACAGGATTGCGGCCGAAGTGTCGGCACCGACATGACCAGCGATACAGGGGAGCACGTACACCCGTGTATTTGGGTGAGCCGTGATGCCGATTCGGGTTGCAGGAACCTCGATCGCGTCGTCGCTGGCCAACGCAAAGGGGGCGCCACCGAGCGGTACCGAATCAAAGCCGAGCACCAGGTGATGCATTACCGGGTTGCCGACCAGCGTGATCTCAAGGATCTTGTCGAGATCGATTGCAGCAGCTTCTGCGAGTTCAGCGACGAGTTCGTCGAGCGATTTGCGGACACTGCTGGTGAGATCATCGGCTCCGGCGGGATTCATCATCACGTAAGAGACCCGGCTCATCAGGTCTTCGCCAAAGCGGATCTGAGGGTTCATCAGCCCGCTCGACGCCCTAACTTCGCCCGACGAGAGCTTCAGCAAATGGCCCGCGATGGTGGTTGAACCAACGTCGATCGCGACCCCAAAAACTTCGTCGACAAAGCCGGGCCAAGTCGCGACGATCTCTCGCTGATCTCGAACTGCGATCGTTACTTCGCGCGATTTACCCAAGGCGGCCTGCAGCTGGATAATCGCGTCGACTCCGCAGCTGGTTTGGCCGAGGTTCCAGTCGTGTTGCAACGCCTCACGTACTCTGGCGAGCTCGCCTTGTGGGTCGTCGAGCTGAGGTTCGGGTACGGCTAGATAATAGAGCCGGAGCACCGGGTCGATATCGATATCGGGCACCTCCAGCCGTTTGCGGACGACCTGGCGGTGTACCTGGCTCTCCGGTGGAACGTCGAGTACCACATCGCCCTGGAGTCGCACTTGGCAGCCGAGCCGACGACCTTCGGCAATGGCACGCCTTCCTTCATAGTCGGCTTCGGTGGGGCCGACGTCGGTTATAGCCGAGGGTTCGGAAATGATTCCGTGCTTCGAGAACTCGCCAAATGATGGCACCACCTGACAGCGACCACAGATGCCGCGTCCTCCGCAAACCGTGTCGAGGTCGACGCCGAGTGCGCGCGCCGCCTCAAGGGCCGAACTGTTGGCGGGAACCAAGCCCTGGCGACCGGACGGCGTAAAGACGACACGAATCTCGGATTTGCTCATCTACAGGTTCGGCCCCTTAGCTCGCGGTACGACGTTTGCGACCACCGCTGCGGCGCCGCGCCCCGCCCGCGCCGCCACCCGCTTCCGGATCTCGTTTGGCGGCGATCCATGCCGCGCAATTTTCGTCGTTGCCTGCCAGTACGTCGGCGGCCTTGACCGCTGTCTTTACCTCGTCATGCAAGGGGCTCATGATGGCCGATGTCATCCCATTCGAGATCGCCATCGCTAGGAATGTGGCGGTGATGGAGTTACGAGCGGGGAGTCCGAAGCTGACGTTCGATGCCCCACAGGTGGTATTGACACCGAGTTCTTGGTCGAGTCGCCGCAACAACCTGAATACCTGCTGGCCGGCTGTGCCCATGGCGCCGATGGGCATTACCAGCGGGTCGACAACAACGTCGACCTTCGGGATTCCGTGGTCGGCAGCGCGTTCAACGATCTTCTTGGCGACGGCGAAGCGCACATCGGGGTCCTCGGAGATACCGGTTTCGTCATTGGAGATAGCGACTACGGCGGCCCCTGCCCTGGCCACGAGTGGCAGGACTCGTTCGAGCTGCTCGTCTTCGCCGGTGACCGAGTTAACCAACGCCTTGCCGTCGTATGCTGCGAGCCCGGCCTCGAGTGCCTCAACGATCGAAGAATCTATCGATAGCGGCACGTCGGTGACCGATTGCACCAGTTTGATGGCTCGTGCCAACAGCGCTGGCTCGTCGGCGAGCGGGATGCCGGCGTTTATGTCGAGCATTTGTGCCCCGGCGGCGACCTGGGCGAGCGCATCGGCTTCGACACGGCTGAAGTCGCCAGCTTTCATTTCGGCGGCTAAGAGCTTGCGGCCGGTCGGATTTATTCGCTCTCCGATCATCACAAACGGACGCCCAGAGCCAATGACTACCTCCCTAGTTGCTGAGGAAATAACGGTGTCGGTCATTCGGGTGGTTCGCTTTCTGCGGGTTTGTCGATTCCTGCGTACGCGTCGGGGTGGATCGCGGGATCAAGTCCGCCGTTGCTAACAAAGGCTTCGAGTTTGTCTCTTGCGAAGTCGGCTTCGAGTCGTTCGGCCTCGCTGGACACTGCGCCTTGAGCATCACCGACCAAGGGAATGGTGATGCGGGTCCACTGCTGAACGTAGGAGTCGGTGCCTGTGAGGCCGGCAACCATCGCAGCTCTATCGATCGCATGCTGGAACCGTGCATGTAAAAGGTGAGTTGATTTCTCGCCACCGACCTTGGCGGTCACCTGTGCTGGGATGTCGCGCCAACAGATGATCGTGACTTCGGGGTTTCCGCTTCTGCGGCTTCGTCGGGTATTCATGGGGTTGCAACCACTCGATATCGGAGCTTTCGAGCCGCTAGGCCGCGGCCCGGCGCGCTTGAATTAGTTCCCTAGCGGTTTCGGAAGCGACCGCAGCATCGCGGCAGTAGGCGTCGGCTCCAATCGCGGTTCCGAACTCTTCGTTGAGCGGTGCTCCGCCGACGAGCACGATGTAGTCGTCGCGCAGGCCCTTCTCCACGAGTGTCTCGATGACGACCTTCATGTAGGGCATGGTGGTGGTAAGCAGTGCTGACATGCCCAATATGTCGGGCTTGTGTTCTTCCAACGCTGCCAGGAACTGATCGACATCGGTGTTGATGCCGAGATCAAACACTTCAAAGCCGGCACCTTCGAGCATCATCGCTACTAAGTTTTTACCAATATCGTGGATGTCGCCCTTTACGGTTCCGATCACAACCTTTCCAATTGGCTGAGCACCGGTTTCGGCGAGCAGTGGCCGAAGGATCGACATGCCCGCCTTCATCGAATTGGCTGCGAGGAGCACCTCGGGGACGAACAGGATGCCATCGCGAAAGTCGATACCGACGATGCGCATGCCCTCGACCAAAGCGTCGTTGAGCACCTTGTCGGGTCCCCAACCTCGTTCGAGCAAGATGTTGGTCCCTTCGGCGATCTCATCGGCGAGACCGTCGTATAGGTCGTCGTGCATCTGGGCGGTGAGATCTTCGTCCGACAGATCGGCGAGAATGATTTCTTCACCTTCCACACCATCATCTTCTGCGCCGTCTTCGTTCGATGGGTCGCTCATCGTGGGATTCTCCTATTTCAAGAGGGCTTCCCACGATATGGGAAGGCACTGTATGGTGGTAAGCTAACGGTACGTTAGATGGCTACAGATGTCTACCTATCGACGACAAGAATTCGGGAATGATGTGTCTGAGAAATGAGCTCTGTCCAGAGTGTCGACCGCGCATTCTCGCTGCTCGAGGCGATCTCTAGAAGGCCGAGCGGCATCAGCGAGCTTTCGCGCGAGCTAGATCTCGCTACCAGTACCGTCGCCCGGCTGCTCGATACCCTTGAGAAACTGAGTGCTGTCGAGAGGACCAATCAAGGCCTGTTTCGGATCGGCTCAAGCATTTTGACGATGGCAGCCAGTGTCGACCCGGCCCGAAACATCACCGCCGTTGCGCAGACACATCTCGTCGATTTGGTTGAGCAACTTGGAGAGGTGGCGGGGCTATCGATCGAGGTTGGCTACGACGTTCACTACGTGACCCAAGTCGACAGCCCAAACGAAGTTCAGGTCCGAGACTGGACCGGCGAGCGCTTGCCGATGCACGTCGTTTCGTCGGGTCTAGTGTTCTTGGCACACTGGGATGAAACAGATCTTGAGTCTTTTCTTGAACGAAAGCTCGATCAGTTCACACCCGACTCGATCAACGACCCAGTAGAACTGCACCGTCGAATCGAACAAGTGCGCAAAGACGGTTTTGCCTGGACCCACGACGAATTGGCGGTCGGTCTCAGCTCTTTGGCGGCGCCTATCTACGGAGTTGCAGGAACGATAATCGGAGCACTGCACTGCCACGGGCCCTCATATCGATTCCCCATCGCGGGTCAGGAGGCATGGATCACGGCACAGGTAGTCGATCGAACCAATCGAATCTCGGCCAGCCTCGGTTTTCGACAGGGGTAGCATTAGCTTCGCACCGCTAGAGTCGCGACTCGGTTGCGGCGCCGCTAGCGGTAGGCGACCAAATTGCCACCGAACCCGTGGCGATTGCAACCGAGGAGCCATTGGTCGCAGCGTCGTGAACAAAGATGGCCGGGACCCCTGACTCTCGCATCGCTGAGTACACAAAGCTCGAGCCGTCGGGCGACCAGAACGTGATGCTCTTCGCGTACTGGTCATAAAACGGTAGATAGCTTCCAAAGAGGACCGGCGAAAGCAAGAAGCTGTCGGTACGGATGCTCGAACCGTCGAGCGCCCAAACCTGCCAGCGAGTTCCGCCTTCGCTGGGTTCGAGCATGAGCAGACGCGTACCGGTGGGATCCCAGAAGGCGGCAAAGCGCGTCGTGTCAGCTGCTTGAACTCTAGCCCCGGACTCAAGATCGATAACCCAAACGCCACCCGTCAGGAGTGCGTTGTCGGGTTGGCGCAGCGTGGTGACCAAGGTGCTCGGTGGGCTCGCACTGCCGCCGGGAAGATGTGCCGCCACCCGGGTCTCGGTCGGATCGACCACAAAGAACGCGCTACCGGCATAGCTGGCCAGCGTTGTGCTCTCGCCCGACGCAATATCGCGTCGAACCAGCTCGGTGAGACCATCGCTAACCTCGGCGATAAGAACGGTCCCGTCGGACAGAACGTCTGGGGCCTGAAACGCCGTGCCGATCTCATTCGACTCGCCAAGCGGATCATTGGTACTGACGCGTCGGATGTCGCCTCCAACATGCGCGAACAGCTCATCGTCGCCAAGCCAGTCAAAGTAGTAAGGCGTTCCGGCGTCGTCGAGCGATGAGCTGGCGGTGAGTTCGCCGCCCTCTAGCTCGGCGAACGACATGCCAACCCCGCCGTCGGCGTTGCCCAATAGAGCTAATGCTGTTCCTGATTCGTTCCACGCTGTGTAGAAAGAAGCGACCGCGGTGACGGCACGGGTTTCGAGGCGGCCGTCAGCGCTGCCAACTACCAATTCGGCTTCAGCGCCCACTTCGGTCCACGCCAAGGCACCGCCGCCCGGAGCCCACACCGGTTGCGATACGCGCTGGTCTTGGTGATTGGTCAACGACACGGGGTTGGTGCCGTCAGGGTTGATTACCATCAGGTCGCCGGTGTTGGCGATGAACGCAATCTGGCCGGTGGCCTCAGGGTTTATCGGGGCCGGTTCAGGCTGCGGTTCGGTGGTAGCTGGGCTTAGCGAGGTTGTCGTAGTTGCGGTTGAGTCCCTAGATGAGTCGGGGGTTTCGTTTGAGCAGCCGACGGCGATCAAGGCTGAGGCGACTAGCACTGAGAGTCCTCTAGAGATCACGCACCACCATGACACGACCCGCTGTCGCAACGTATGTCGCGCCTCGTCTCTAGTGTCCCGAGTCTTAACTACGCCGTCATTTCGACGACCCTCACCGCCACTCTCTGCGTCCTCGTCATCTCAATTACCTATGGGTAGTATCGACTCCTGTGTCCTTGAGATTGACGCTGAGTGATCGCCGAAATACTCACCGAACTTAAGACTCAGGACACTTAGGCAAGAGCAAAGCCCAAAGCATGATCTACCCGAGGATCTGCTCGCAGCTTCGGAGTCGACGGTCGGTGGAGCAGTGATCGTTGCCCCGTCCGCCGTGCAAGTCGTCTCGACCCTTGCCGCCGATGAGTGTGTCATCGCCTTGCTGACCGCGTAGCCGGTCGCGCCCTGCTCCGCCGATGACGAGGTCGTCACCTTTTCCAGCACGGACCCGGTCGTTACCAGGCCCGGCAACAATGCAGTCGTTCCCGCCGCGACCACGAATCTTGTCGTTTCCTTTTCCGGCCAGGATGATGTCTGACCCCGAGGTTCCATTGAGCACGTCAGGTCCCGAGGTCCCAACAATGATGTTGGCGTTGGTAAACCCTGCACAGACCGCGGGCACCCGAGGTTGTGCTAGCTCGTCGGTTTCGAGAAAGCTCGCGAGCACCTCCATCTGTGGACGGTCGGTTCCGTCGACTGGCTCGATCGAGTAGAGATCGTCGTCGCCCCACCAAGGACCGCCAGCCCAGTACGTCCAGCCCATCCAAACATCGGAGTGCTCGTCCATATAGCCCAACATGTCGTCGAGACCCTCGAGGCAGGTTTGATCGGCGCTGCCGTTGAATTCCCCTAAGAATCCGCGCTCGTGTCGGTCGCTCAGCCACTTGGTCACCTCGACCAGACGCTCTGATCCAATGGTAGAACT
>CBERPN010000084.1:0-15108 GCA_965524675.1 uncultured bacterium | reverse complement strand
AGGCGCCAGCATCAGCAGCGCGCATCGAGGCCCGACAGGGCCGGATTGCGCCTGCGAACAAACAAAGAGCGAGGGACGAGCGACGGGTCAGGCGCCAGCATCAGCAGCGCGCATCGAGGCCCGACAGGGCCGGATTGCGCCTGCTAGTAATAAGGTCGCTCCATGATGTCGATGCCGCCGCTGGTGGCGAAGCTGCCACCAGCGCCTGACCCTGATGCTTTGCTCGATGCTTTCGTCGAGTACGCCGCCGAACAGGAGTTGACCCTCTACCCAGCTCAAGAAGAAGCGATCCTCGAACTCTTGTCGGGCAACAATGTAATCCTCAACACCCCGACCGGTTCAGGAAAATCACTGGTGGCAGTGGCGGCACACTTCGCGGCTCTCGCCGATGATCGACGTAGCTTCTATACCGCTCCGATCAAGGCCTTGGTTAGCGAAAAGTTCTTTGCGTTGCTGCGCGAGTTCGGCCCCGAGCGGGTTGGCATGATCACCGGCGACGCGGCCGTGAACGCCGACGCCCCGATCATTGCCTGTACCGCTGAGATCGTGGCCAACATGGCTCTGCGAGATGGCGCCGCTGCGGCCATCGACATGGTGATCATGGATGAGTTCCACTATTACGCCGACCCACAGCGGGGCTGGGCGTGGCAGGTTCCACTCCTGGAGCTCGCCAATACGCAGTTCTTGCTCATGTCGGCGACACTCGGCAACACCGAGCGCTTCGAAACCGAACTAACGCAACGCACGGGCCGCGACACCGTGCTCGTAAAATCGACCAAAAGGCCTGTACCCCTTCATTTCGAATATCGCGACACATCGCTGCATGAAACCCTTGAGGAGCTGATCGAGGCCGACCGAGCACCCGTCTATGTGGTGCACTTCACCCAGCGCGAAGCGACCGAGGCGGCCCAAGCCTTTACCAGCATCGATGTCTTGACCAAGGATGAGAAGCAGCAGGTAAACGAGCTGATTGGCGGATTTCGCTTCGATAGCCCCATCGGCAAGGACCTTCGCCGCTTCCTGACCCACGGGGTGGGCGTTCACCACGCTGGCCTGCTTCCCAAGTATCGATTGCTTGTAGAAAAGCTGGCGCAGGCCGGGCTACTCAAACTAATAAGCGGCACCGACACGCTCGGCGTTGGGGTCAATGTGCCGATTCGTAGCGTGCTGTTTACCCAATTGTGTAAGTACGACGGACGGAGAACTCGGGTGCTGTCGGTGCGCGAGTTCCAACAGATAGCCGGTCGTGCCGGTCGCAAAGGGTTCGACGATCAGGGTTTTGTACACGTTCAGCCACCAGCCCATGTAGTCGACAACCTGCGAGCGGAGAAGAAGCTCAGCGGTGACTCGAAAAAGAAACGCAAGCTAATAAAGAAGAAGCCGCCCGAGCGCGGCTACGCCCACTGGAGCGAGGACACCTTCATCAAGCTCACAACCGGAGACCCAGAGCCGCTCACATCGAGCTTCGATGTATCGCACGCCATGGTGATGAACGTGCTCGACCGTCCGGGCGATGGTTGTGGCGCGATGAAGACACTGCTTCAGACCAACCATGAGACGAGGCGCCGTCAACGCAACCACATTCGTCGAACCATCGCCATCTACCGGTCGCTAGTCGATTCCGAGGTAATAGAAACGCTCGACACACCCGACGATCAAGGCCGGCTGGTCCGGGTCACTATCGATCTTCAGTCAGACTTCGCGCTGAACCAACCACTGTCGCCGTTTGCGGTCGAAGCGGTCGAAGCACTCGACATGGAGGATCCTCAATACGGCCTCGATGTGCTGAGCGTTATCGAATCCGTCCTCGAAAACCCTGGTGTCATAGTTGCGGCTCAACTCAATCTGCTCCGCGGCGAGACGATTGGTCGGCTCAAGGCGGAAGGTATGGAGTACGACGAGCGGATGGAGGAGCTCGACAAACTCGAGGCGCCCAAGCCGCTAGCCGACTTCCTCTTCCCAGCGTTCGACATTTTCCGCAAACACCATCCGTGGGTGGGCGGCGACAACATCGCACCGAAGGCAATCGTGCGCGACATTTACGAACGAGCGATGACCTTCGGTGAA
The DNA here is from genome assembly GCA_965524675.1 of uncultured bacterium. Classification (GTDB taxonomy): domain Bacteria; phylum Actinomycetota; class Acidimicrobiia; order Acidimicrobiales; family SHLQ01; genus CALLQB01. The sequence continues at coordinate 13,041 of CBERPN010000084.1, read as the reverse complement.
TTTGTCAACCACTACAAACTCAAGCGCAGCGAAGGAGTGGTTCTTCGCTACCTATCGGACTGCTTTAAGGCGTTGGTTCAGAACGTACCCGAGGACCGCAAAACCGACGATGTCTATGACCTCACCGAATGGCTCGGCGAAATGGTTCGCCAGGTCGATTCAAGTCTCATCGATGAGTGGGAGCGGCTTCGAAACCCCGAGCCGGAGCAAGACGCGGCCACCGAAACAAACGACGAACGACCCGATGTCACCCGCAACGAACGAGCATTCCGGGTGATGGTTCGCAATGAGGCATTTCGTTGGATTCAGTTGTTGTCGCGCAAGAAGTTCTCCGATCTCGCCGAGCTCGCTCCCGAATTTTCGTCCGACCAACTGGTCGATCAAATGGCCACCTACCGTGAGACGGCTGGCGAGATCCTCACCGGAGCCGAGGCGCGCAGCCCCGAGCTATTTCTCTTCGACACGACATCGGATGAGGTACGCCAGATCATCGCCGACCCTGAGCAGCATCACGAATGGCACCTCGCTGGTCACGTCGACCTCGCTGCATCGCGCGACGAGGGTCGAGCGGTTCTGGTGCTTGACCAAATCGTTTCACCCGCTGCCGTTTCGTCAACACCCGCAGCAGGTCCGCAACCACTTACTCCTAGTTGAACGGTTGGGATAGGCTTTTGGTATGCAACGTAAGCCGCGCGAGCCATTAAGTCGCGAACGCGTCGCCGCCGCGGCACTCGACTTTGCGGATGAGCACGGCCTCGGACAGCTCAGCATGCGCAAACTTGGCGCGGCGTTAGGCGTGGAGGCAATGTCGCTGTACAACCATGTATCCAACAAGGATGATCTGTTCGATGCCATTGGTGAGCTGCTCTACGGAGAGGTGTTGGGCCGCTACGATCCTGCACCATTAGCTCATTGGAGCGACGACGCCTACGCCTTGGTTTCCACCTTTCGCCAGGTCGCCCTAGAACATCCCAACGCTGTTTCGCTGATGCTCGATCGACCGCTTCCAACCCAGACCCGAATCGATTTTCTACAGAGCTGTTACGAACTGTTTCGCCGGGCTGGCTTCTCGCTCAAGCAAGCGGCGCTCGCGTTCGATATGACCGCAAGCTGGGTAACCGGAGCGGTTCGATTCGAAATCGGGTTGATGGCCGGACTCGCCGAAACCGATACCGACCTAGACCGCAGCCAGGTGCCGAAGCACCTTCTAGACGCCTTCGACTTCATGACGGCATGCGATGCCTGGACCCCCGACCAACGCTTCGATTTTGGATTCGACACCATTATGGATGGCCTCAGCTCGCAGTTGTCAGCTGTAGCGAGCAAAGATCCGGCGGACCACTAGTGTCCGACACCAGCTTTACCAACCGGTCGATTCCACTCGACGAACGGCCGGTCCTGCAAGACAAAGACTTTCAGCGCCTCGACCCACGCCTACTTCAGATGAGAACGGTCCTAATCCTCGTGCCGAACGCAGTTCTAGCGATCGGCGCCGTGGCTGTCGCATCGCTTCTCGACTCGGCTCGCTGGCTGGGGCTTGTAGCCCTAGCGCTGGTTCTCGTCGCGACGATTACCCAAGTTGGGGTTATCCGCCTGAGCTTTCGGTTCTGGGGTTACGCGGTCCGCGAACACGACCTAACCGTTCGAAGAGGAGTAATCCTGCGTTCGGTCACCTCGGTACCGTTCAACCGAGTTCAGCATGCGGCACTTCACAACGGCCCGATCGAGCGGGCTTTTGGTCTTTCCACGATTCGGGTCTTCACCGCTGGTGGTTCCGGAGCCGACCTCGCAATAGAGGGCCTCGCCGCCAACGATGCGGCCACGATGCAAGACCTGATTCTTGCCGCGGTCGCTAAGGCCGGTCAGAGCACGGCCACGCCAGAGCCGTGAGCGACATCCCATCGACTCCTACCCCTCCACCAACGTCTACCGATACCGTCGATCTCACTACGCCGCAGCGTCAATCACCAATCGCAGTATTGGCCGAGTTGTTCAATGTTCAACTTCTCGTCAACCTCGCCCAAGGGTTGCTACCACTGCTGCTCATAGGTGTAGCCACAAGCCCAACATTGCTCATCGCGCTGCTTCCATTGGTGCTACTAGCGGTCGGAGCGATTCTGATCGTCAAGTGGCGTCGCACGATGTTTTGGGTCGAGAACGATGAGCTGGTGCTCGAAAAGGGTCTGTTGAACCGCAGCCGACTACAGATTCCCCTTGACCGAATCCAACAGATCGCGACCGAACAAGGCATCGTTCAACAGATCTTCAACGTCCGCAAGATCCGAGTCGATACCGCTGGTTCGGCCTCTGCTGAGTTCACCCTCTCAGCGGTCGACGACGCGGTCGTCTTGCAGCTTCGAAAAGCAGTTGTTGGTGCTGACAAGGCGGGAACCGCTCCACCTCCCCCAGTCGATGGAATCGCCGTACCGCATGAACCTAGACCAGGTTTGGCGACCGAAAGCCGAGTTCTCGATCGCCAAGATCGACGTACGATGTTGCTGCGCCACGAGATTCGTGACTTAGTGGAATTGGCGGTAGCCCGACCCAACGGGCAGCTGCTCGCTGCGATAGTTGCCGTGTCGACTCTCGGCCTAGGAGGAGTGGTTCGCTCGCTTCTCGCCGACTCCGACATCGGTTCGATAGCAGCGATGCTGCTCGGCGCCGTCGGTCTGGCCATCCTGATAGTGGTGCTTATAGCGAGCACCGTGCTACGCGAGTTTGAACTCACTGTTTGGCGTAGCGACGAGGGCCTGCGACTAACCGCTGGGCTATTCAAGAAACGCGAGCAATTCGCCCGGACCGAGCGTGTTCAACTGGTCCGCTATCGAAACAACCTCGTCGAACGATGGTTCAACCGGACCTCGGTATACTTTCCACAGGCGTCGGCCACCGGGGGCGGAATCGAGGGTGCGGCGACCCGGCAACTGTTCGGCGTTCCGGGTGCGCCAGATTCTCGGCTCGACGAGCTTACGAGTCAATTTCTTCCCACCGAACGACCACCACTCAACGAGGCGATCTCAAAGAATGCGATCACTCGCTGGACCCTGTGGGGCGGACTAGTTCCAGCGCTGATGCTCCTGCTCATCGCCACCATTTCAGCTCTGATAGAAGGGCTCACGCTGCTACCCATCGTCATAGGAGTTGTTGCTATTTCGTTCGTCATCGTCGCTCGGCTCATAGCCCGAAGGGTTCATCGCGGCTGGCGTTGGGGAATCGACTGCGGGGTCATCAACAGCCAGAACGGTGTGATCAACATCTCCCGGGTGGCGGTCGCGATCAGAAAGGTGCAATCGGTCCGGCTGCACCAAGGCTGGTGGCATCGACGTAACGGCTTGGCGACAATAGAGTTCGGCACTGCTGGCGGATCACTGCGATTGCCCTATCTCCCGATCGAGGTTGCCCAAGGGCTGCGCGACGACGTCCTGCTCGCAGTCGAATCCGACACTGGCGCTTGGATGTAGCAGACTCTCCCAAGTGATTGACTTTCGTTCTGACACCGTTACCCAACCTACCGACGCCATGCGTGCTGCCATGGCCAGCGCCGAGGTCGGCGACGACGTCTTTCGTGACGACCCGACCGTCAATGCACTCGAGGCTTACACGGCCGAACTGCTGGGCAAAGCGGCCGCGATGTTTGTTCCAACCGGCACCCAGAGCAACCTCTGTGGCCTACTCGCACACTGCCAGCGAGGCGACGAATACATCGTGGGCGACCACGCCCACACGTACCGTTACGAGGGTGGCGGGGCCGCAGTTCTCGGCAGTATCCAACCACAACCTGTCCGCATGCTCGAATCCGGAATGATCGACCTCGACCAGGTTCGTGAGGTGGTCAAGCCCGACGATTCTCACTTCGCCCGAAGTCGACTTCTGTGTGTCGAGAACACAACCGATGGCAAAGCGATTGATCTAGCGACCCTGGCTGCCGGTGCCGCGGTGGCCCGCGACCTCGGACTTAGCTACCACCTAGACGGCGCCCGTTTGTGGAACGCCGCGGTCTCGTTGGATGTTTCACCCGCCGACGTCGCTGCCCCGTTCGACTCGGTGTCGGTATGTCTTTCCAAGGGGCTCGGAGCGCCGGTCGGGTCGGTGTTGGCAGCAAGTCAAGAGCTAATCGACGAAGCGCGAAAGTGGCGCAAGATGCTGGGCGGCGGGATGCGTCAGGCCGGAATCATCGCCGCCGGCGGACAGTATGGCCTCGTTCATCACATCGAGCGCTTGGCCGACGACCACGACAACGCGGCATTGCTAGCCGAACAGCTAGGCGCGTTGGAGGGGGTCGAAGTTACCGCGCAGAACACCAACATGGTGTTCTGCGACTTTTCGACAGCCATCACTCGGTCAAACAAGGCGAACGGCTCACAATTCGCCGATGTCCTGAAGTCGAGTCACAACATCTTGGTAGCCATGTCTGGGGAGTCGGCCCGCCTGGTAGTGCACCTCGGAATTTCCCGCGACAACGTCACCAGCGCCGTCAAGTCGTTCGCGTCGGCACTATCGGATTAAGGCAGGGGCGAACCAATGACAGCAACAGAACCGCCTCCACTGCTCGCAGGTCTGCGGATCATCGAGCTATCGATGCTCGGCCCGGGGTTGCTCACCACATTCTTCTCCGACTTGGGCGCCGATGTGATCAAGGTCGAACCACCCGCTGGCGACTACATCCGCCAGATGACTTGGCCCATTGTCGACGGCGTCTCGCTACTTCACCTCCACACCCATCGCAACAAGCGCAGCATTACACTCGACCTCAAGAATCCAGATGGCCTGGCTGTGTTCGAGGACTTGATCAGGGGCGCCGACGCGGTGGTCGAGGCCATGCGACCCGGTGCTCTGGCAAGAATGGGACTCACCTTCGAACGGTTGACAGAACTCAATCCCACCATTGTGTTCTGTGGCATCAGCGGCTACGGAGCCAGCGGCCCTTACCGCGACATGCCAAGCCACGGCGTGGCCTACGACACTTGGGCTGGCCTGATACCACCGGAGGTCGACGCCGCTGGATTTACCCACATCCCCGCCTTCCCAAATATCGGCATCAACGTGGGACCGATGCTCGGGGCCTTCGGCCTACTAGCCGGAATTACTCGGGCGAGAGCTACTGGCATCGGCTGCGAAATGGAGATCGCACAAAGTGACGCAGCCGCCTACATGAACTGGTACGTCATCGAAACGAACCTGGCATATGGCCGTCCCGAAGACGTCGTTACCGGAAACGCCTCCGACGACTACGAGCGTCGACCTGCTGGGCTCGCAGGGCTGTACGAGGGCGTGCGCTATCAGATCTACCGGTCGGCCGACGGCCATGTCCTATTCATGGCCAGCGAGCAAGCTTTCTGGAAGAACTTCTGCGAGGCGGTTGGTCGATCCGACTTGTTCGAGCGGAACCCGGGTTCTACCTATGCCGACCACGCCCGCGGCAACCTCGATCTACAGCACGAACTGCGCGAGATTTTCGCTATCAGAACAACCGCCGAATGGCTGGAGTTCAGCATCGAGGCAAACACTCCGATAGCCCCGGTGTACGACGGCGAAACCATGGTGGATGATCCACAGTTTCAACACCGCTTCCCGTTGTATTCGGTTGAACAGGTGGGCGCCGAACAGCTTCCGCTGCCGCTAAAGATCGCAGGCGAAAAGCTTCCGATACCCACGATGGCGCCCACGGTAGGCCAGCACAGCCACGAAATTCTTAGCGATGTGCTCGGCTACGACGACGATCAGATCGCCAGAATCACCGCCGCCAAAGCCCTCGGTTAGAGTCGACACAACTCTGACCAACGCATTGACCTCCCTCTGACCCTACGATGCGGTGATGACCGATCGTGATTGGGGTTTTCGGACCCGGGCACTTCATGCGGGTGGCCAACCCGATTCCGCCACCGGAGCGCGGGCGGTACCAATCTACCAATCGACGAGCTTCGTGTTCGAAGACACCGCCGACGCTGCAGATCTGTTCGCCCTGCAGAAATACGGCACCATTTACTCTCGAATCTCTAATCCGACCGTGGCCGCATTCGAAGAAAGGATGGCCAGCTTAGAAGGTGGCATTGGTGCTGTGGCCACCGCTAGCGGGCAGGCGGCCGAGTTCTTGTCGGTTACCGCTTTGGCTAGCCAAGGTGATCACATCGTTTCAGCGGCAGGGCTCTACGGCGGAACCTACACACAGTTCGATATCACGCTACGCCGCTTCGGTATCGAGACGACCTTCGTCGACGGCAACTCCCCCGACGCATTTGCTCAGGCCATAAACGACGACACCAAGCTGCTCTATACCGAGACGGTCTCGAACCCGTCGGGCGCAGTCGCCGACATCGAAGCGATCTCCGACGTGGCTCGGTCACACGGGCTACCTCTGTTCATCGACAACACCTTTGCCACGCCGTACCTTTGTCGTCCGATCGAGTTCGGCGCCAACATTGTGGTCCAGTCCGCAACCAAGTTCATTGGAGGCCACGGAACCTCCATTGGGGGCGTAGTGGTCGAGTCGGGCAAGTTCGATTGGGGGTCGGGCCGCTTTGCCAACATGACCGAACCGGTCGCGAGCTACAACGGCCTGCGCTGGTGGGACAACTTTGGCGAGTACGCATACTGCACCAAGGTTCGATCCGAACAACTACGCGATGTCGGTGCTTCAATCTCACCGTTCAATGCATTCTTGTTACTTCAGGGAATCGAGACCCTCCCCCAGCGGATGGAAGAGCATGTGGCTAACGCTCAGGCCGTTGCCGAATGGTTGGCAGCCGACGATCGCGTCGAGTGGGTGAAGTATGCAGGGCTCGCTGATTCACCATGGCACGATCTGGCCGCTAAGTATCTTCCCAAAGGGCCGGGGGCAATCTTCACGTTCGGCGTAAAGGGCGGGCGCGACGCTGGGTCGACCTTTATCGAATCACTACAAATGGTGAGTCACCTAGCCAACGTAGGCGACGCCAAGACTCTGGTGATCCACCCGGCTTCAACCACCCACCAGCAGATGAGCGATGTCGATCTAAAGGCCGCTGGCGTCAGTCCCGACATGGTGCGGTTATCGGTCGGGCTTGAAGATCTCGATGACATACTCTGGGATCTCGACCAAGCACTGACGATTTCACAAACCGGCCGAACTCGGTAGAGGTGAGCAAGAAGTAATGGCAGAACACGAAGCGGTCCCTGGGTGGAACAACCCCACGGCAAGCGAGCGCAAACGCATCCTCGATGATTCAGCGACGGTCGCGATAGTTGGGGCATCGTCGAACCCGGCCCGCGCCAGCAACTTCGTCGCCACCTACCTGCTCGGGTCGACCAACTTCGAAGTCTGGATGGTCAACCCCCGCGAAACCGAAATCTTGGGCCGTGAGGTATATCCAAGCCTCGATGATTTGCCGGATGCTCCCGACATTGTCGACGTGTTTCGCAAGGCTTCGGATTGTCCGCCCATCGCCGATGACGCTGTGCGAATCGGTGCATCAGCACTATGGATTCAACTCGGCCTCTGGAGCCCCGAAGCGGCTCAGATCGCGTCGGCCGCTGGCCTCGACGTGGTGATGGACAGCTGTCTCAAGATCGAACACGCCCGTTTTCATGGAGGCCTTCACCTGGCCGGATTCGACACTGGCGTTATCTCTAGCAGCCGGGCAAACTGACAGCATGCGAGCGTTCTGGGTAGCTACCAAGAGTTGGTTTCAGCACTTCACTAGTGCCTGGTTGGCACTTGCCGTCAGCTCGGTAGTCATCGGGTATCCGCTCGTTCGCGGATCGCGCTGGCTCACCGAACGCGAGACAGAGACCGAAGAGCCGTTGCTCGACTACGCCTTCTGGGCCGATCGAATCGAACTATGGCAAGGACGGGCGCTGCTCGCTGGACTAGCCTTGATCATCATTGGTCTTGTAGTAACCACCATCCGTAGCAGGCGCTGTCTCGATGGCCAGCGCTGCACCATCTGCGCCGACCGCGAAATCGAACGAGCTGGTCACGTAGCTGGCTGGGTCGCCAAGGTCTAACGACCGAACAGCCCGCCCCTTAGGATGCTAGCGGCGAAGATAGTCAAGGATGTTGCGCGTTACTTGAGCCACCGCCGGGTCGTCGGCTAGGCCGAATACCCAGTCGGTGGTGCCGACGGCCACCACCTCTCCCCCCTCGTCTGCGAATGGTCGGCAGGTAACGATCACCGAGTTTCCGTAGCGAGCGCGGTCCAAAGACTCCTTGTCGAGGCCGCCATGGATTCGGCTGGCTATGAACTCGAGGTCGCCCTGGTCATTGAGTGCCGATATCGAAGCCGGGTACTCCCCTATTGCGCAATTTGAAGCCGGGGTGAACGCAACGATCTCCAAACTCTCTGGGGTAGCGTCGCCACCGGCACGTACAGGTTGTTGAAACTCATCGAACTGGATGCGACAGCCGAGGGTCTCATAGCCAACCGCACCATGTTTCTGGCCCAGCAGATCACCGTAGCCAAGGCCAGTGTTCGCAAAGATCCAGTGATCCGGGCGGTAGACGGTGAATGCGCCCGAACCCCGCGCTGTCGCCTGCCCAAAGCGGCTGTACAATCCCCAAGCCGAACCGCCACCCAAAAAGCTCGCTTCTGGCCGATTCACCAACGGATCAGCCCACATCCCAGTCATGGACTCGGGATGGCCAGCGGCGATCGCCGGGTCGAGCTCATGTGCGCTGTACTTGTAACCCACCATCGTGTCGTGGGGACCTGTTGGTCCTGCTTCGATCCGTACCTGCCAAAACATCGTGTTGCCCGAGAAACTCACATAGCCACCACCACTACGAACATGTTCCTCGACCGTGTCGCGTTGCGCCGCCGACCAGTATTCGTCATGGCCAACACCGATTACTTGGTCGTAGCCCTCGACCACAGACCCATCTTCGAGATCGCTAGAAATCGCATAATCGAACTCGATTCCTTGCGCCTCAGCCCATTCGACGAACAGCCGCTCGTACTGGTACCAACCCGATGATCCGATCGCGGCCGGGTACCCGTTGGCAAAGCGGTATCGCTGAAAATGCTCGCCATCGGTATCGGGGGTCTCGCCCCAGCGGGCGGGACGTGCCTTGCGGTCGTCTCGATCGACGGGCTCGCGGCTGAGCATTCCACGAGCCATTGGTCGCTTGAACGAGACCTCGACGGCGCCCGTGTACAGCGAGCATCCACCCCACGGGTTGTACGCATTCCAAGTGTTGGTCGCCAGCACCAGCAGGGCATCGTTGCGGCGATTCGACCTCGACGGGCGCACCACGAAACCGGCGTGGGCAACGTTTCGCCCATCGCTGGCCCCAATCGCGGTAAGCGTTACCAGGTAAAAGCCCGACCGCCACGAATCGGCGATCTCGACCGTGAGACTGACCGGCCAACGGCACCCCCTTGAGTCGGCGTCGCCTGGCGCAGGGCTAAATACGGCGGCTACATTATCGCTTCGCCAAACTTCGGTTCGTGCAGCACCCCAACGTTCAATAACGACATCGAACCTCTCGGTCTTTGCCGAGACATGCAGTGTCAGCTCGTCGCCCTGCACGTAAGACAACTCCCCGCAGTATCCTTCGATCTCGTCATAGAACGTGACGTCGTCAGCCATTGCCAGAACCTATCCGATGCTTGAGGACCACACGTTGCCATGACGATTGTCACGCCGTTTCCGGTAGATTCCTAGCACCATTGCCGATTGGATAGACGGCGAAGGCACCCCCCTGAAGCCTCGGAGGTTTCCATGCTCAACTCTCTTGGTCGCTTTTGCCACGATTCTCGCCGCACCGTCGCACTCGCTTGGGTGGGGCTAATCGTGTTGCTCGCAGTTCTAACAGCGACGATCGGCAATAACTACGGCACCGGGTTCGAAACGCCAGACGGCGACGCTACCGAGGGTTTCGATCTGCTCGACCAGTACTTTGGTGGTCGCGGCAGCGGTACCGCTGGGCAAATCGTCTTTAGCGCCGTCGATGTAACAAGCGACGAAGTCAGAGCCCCAATGTCGGCCTTCTTCGCCGTTCTCGAAGATCTTGACAACGTACAGATCGTGTCGCCGTACAGCGAGCTAGCGCAGGGCCAAATCAACCCACAGAGCACTGTCGCCTATGCCACGCTCGAAGGCCCGCTAGAACTGAGCCAATCCCAAGTAGCGAGCCTCGGCAAGTCTATTCGCGATCTTGGGCCCACAATCGACGGCGTCAGAATCGAATACGGAAGCGACCTCTTCGTCGAGTTCGCTCCGCCGGAATCCGAAGTACTAGGCCTAGCGTTCGCAATCTTTATCCTTATTGCCGCCTTCGGATCAGTACTCGCGATGGGCCTACCCATCGGCACCGCGCTAGCTGGAATCGGGTCGGGCGCAATGGTGATGGGGCTCACTAGCCAGTTCATAGACATGCCCGAGTTCGCTCCGACGCTCGGCGTGATGATTGGCCTTGGCGTCGGCATCGACTACGCGCTCTTCATTGTCACCCGTTTCCGCGAAGAACTTCACGCTGGCGCCACGTCGAGTCAGGCCGCCGCAATCGCCATCGATACCGCAGGGCGTGCTGTTCTCTTCGCTGGCATCACCGTTGTCATCTCGCTGCTCGGAATGTTGATAATCGGCTTGGCCTTCGTTTCGGGCATGGCCATCGGTGCATCCATCACCGTGATGATCACCATGATCGCCTCGGTAACTCTACTTCCCGCGCTTCTTGGATTCGCTGGTGACCGAGTAGAAGTCACTCGCCGACGCGGCCTGATCGCTGCGTCGATGGTGGCGCTCGCCCTAGTGGGGATCGGTATCAAGCTTCCAGAGATCGCGCTGGTCGCCATTCCGGTCGCGGTCATAGTTCTGATCGCAGGGTTCTTTGTCGGTCCCCTCAAACAAGAGGTTAAGAAGCGCGAGACCAAGCCGGTCGAGCAGACGTTCTCATATCGTTGGAGCCGTCTGATTCAGCGCTATCCGTGGCCCTTCGCCATTCTTGGCACGCTCATCTTGTTGTTTCTGACAATCCCGGTACTTTCGCTGCGGCTCGGATTCTCCGACACCGGCAACCTGCCTGACGACACCACCGCCCGTCAGGCATACGATCTTTTGGCAGAAGGGTTTGGACCGGGCTTTAACGGACCGTTGCTACTAGTGGCCGAGGCCGGCTCGGCTGATCGCGACGAATTGCTCGCCATCACCGAAACGCTGCAAGCCACCGAGGGCGTGGCGTTCGCTACGCCACCGGTCCCAAATAGCCCCGAGGCACCCGAGGCTGTGCTTTGGCAGGTCATACCCGAAACATCGCCTCAAGCTGCTGCTACCAGCGACCTCGTTAAGCGGCTGCGCGATGAGGTCCTGCCTCAGACCTCCATCGATGTGAAAGTAACTGGTTCGGTGGCCATCGGAATCGACTTCTCCGAACATCTAGCGCGGCGAATACCAGTGTTCTTTGGTGCTGTTCTGGCGCTGTCTTTCATGCTGTTGATGGTCGTGTTCCGATCGGTTCTCGTGCCTCTCAAAGCGGTCATCATGAACCTGCTTTCGATCGGAGCCGCGTACGGCATCATCGTCGCCGTGTTCCAATGGGGTTGGTTGGTCGATCTCGTCGGAGTGGGCAAGGGAGGGCCGATCGAGCCGTTCATTCCAATGATGATGTTCGCGATCGTCTTCGGCCTGTCCATGGACTACGAAGTGTTCTTGCTCAGCCGAGTGCGCGAGGAGTACGACCGCACCGGCGACAACGCAACCGCGGTCGCCGATGGTCTCGCCTCTACCGCTCGGGTCATCACAGCCGCGGCTGCGATCATGGTCTTTGTGTTTGGGAGTTTCCTGCTCGAAACCGATCGAATTATCAAGCTGTTCGGATCGGGCCTTGCGATCGCAATCTTTCTAGATGCTTCGATCGTTCGTATGCTACTTGTGCCCGCAACGATGGAATTGCTCGGCGACCGAAACTGGTGGTTACCAGCTTGGCTCGACCGACTTCTGCCCAAACTCGATGTCGAGGGCGGTCATCACGACAGCGACTCGGCAACCGATGACAAACCAGATCCTGAACGCCAACTAGTAGACGCCTAAAAACTCGTTCTGCCAGCGAGGATCGCCCCTATAGGGGCGTTTTTAGGTGGCAGAACTGGAGCTTGGGCTAGTGGTTTGCTGTTAGGAGCTTTTGGAGATGGCGGGCTAGCGGGCCGACCCTTTCGGCGTCGAGGATGGCATTTTCCTCAGCGTGCTCACCTTCGACGATCACAACCTCGACCCGCGCAAAATGCTCTCCCCAAGGGACTACGGTGCGAGCAGTATCGGTGCCCGACGCGCCGTAGAACACGACCGGACCGTCGAACACCCGCGGCCGATACGACTCTGCTGCAGCGAACGCTATCTCGAACAGTTGCCGCTCGATCACCTTGGCGTCGACATTGTCGCGGGTGCGCTCGGCAAGCCGCATTCGTGCCATCTCCTTGGACTCACGGATTCTGATCGCTAACCGGTGGCGGGCATGATCTCGCACCGCGCTGACACCTCCATCGGTGAAGAGTCTTCTGTACTTATCGGCCTTGCCAGGTTGCGATGCCATCTGAAAGCCGGGATAGATAGTGTCGATCATCGCAATGAAGGCCACCGGATATCCCTCACTCTCCAACCGATTTGCCAATTCCAAGGCCAACAGTCCACCGGTGGACCAACCCACAAGTTCAAATCCATCAGCGGGCGGAACCATCGCTAGCAACTGCGGAAGGATCCGGTCGGCCTGCTCGACAATGGTACTCACCGGATCGCTTCGGCCATCGGCCCCGGGTAGACGGAAACCGACTATCGCCTGATCCTCGTCGAGACTCCTAATCAGTGCGTCGTATGCCAAAAGGTTTCCACCACCGGGCGCGAGCATGATCACCGGCGAGCTACCTGGCACCCGGCGCAGCTCTTCAAACAGATCGGTGTTGGCAGGCGTTGACGACCCGCTTCGATACAACAAGACGGCTAGCGACGCTGGCGTTCTGGCTTCGATGAGTTCGCCAATTCCGACTCGGCTAGCAAACTCGGCTTCGAGGGCTTCAACGAGCCGCAGCGCGCTGAGCGAGTCACCCCCAGCGTCGAAAAAGTCAGTCTGGC
>CBERPN010000083.1:0-15128 GCA_965524675.1 uncultured bacterium | reverse complement strand
ATGATCGCAGCGAGGTCACTCCCGGGAGTGATTTCGCCAATACCGGTGATGGGGATAATTGAGAGAGGGTCCATTGGTTCGCGGTCAGCTCGTAAGCACGGTTTGGGCTAGTGCGGCCGCAATCTCTGGGGTTTTCATTACCGACTCGGTTGCGACAGCCTGCATGCCGAGCGCTTCTATCTCGGCAACGCGATCTACATCGAGGTTGTCGATTATTAGCGAGCGGGCTAGCCCGGTGTAAAGCTTGGCTACTCCGACCACGCTGGCATCGTGGCCCAGTTCGGTCAGGAGCCGATCGGCGGGCCCCTTCAGTGCGGCTCCTGCGATGATTGGCGATACTGCAACAACATCCTTTCTTCTGGCCGTGATCGCTTCGCGAATGCCGGGTATTGCCAAGATCGGATCGATCGAGACTAAAGGGTTGGACGGAGCGATGATGACCTTTTCTGCTGACGCGATCGCATTGATCACACCGGGTGCTGGTTCGGCGCTGTCTGCGCCAGCGAAACGAACCGAAGATACTGCCACCGAGTGCCGCCGCTTGACGAAGTACTCCTGAAAACCAATCTCGGGTCCGTCGAGCAGCCGGACGCGAGTCTCGACCCGGTCATGCGACATCGGCAGCATGGCGAGCTTCAAACCCCAGCGGGCGACGATTTCGCTGGTCACCGTGGTAAGCGAGGCGCCTTCGGCTAGGCGTTGAGTGCGGAAGAGGTGAGTGCCGAGGTCGAGATCTCCCAAACCAAACCAAGCGTGCCCTCCGTACGCCTCCAGCGCGCTCATCGCCTGCCAAGATTCACCCGCCAGCCCCCACCCGGTTTCGGGGTTAACCTGCCCGGCCAGGGTGTAGGTGATTGTGTCGAGATCGGGGCAGATATAGAGGCCGTGAAGGATGAGGTCGTCACCGGTGTTGACTATGGCAAGCAGCTCCGACGGATCGACCACCTGTTCTAGACCGGCCAGCATGCGGGCGGCTCCCACGCCACCAGAGATTACGACAATCATGGGTGATCAGCCGAGGATCCGAAGGCGACCCTCGAGCAATGCCATATCGGCGGCGACCATAGATCGGACCAACTCTTCGAACGATGTCTTTGGCTTCCAGCCGAGCACCATCTCGGCCTTGGTGGGGTCGCCGACGAGGAGGTCGACCTCGGCTGGGCGAAAGAACTGTTCGTCGATGACGACGTAGGCCTCCCAGTCGAGTCCAAGTTCGTCGAACGCTAGCTGGCAGAACTCTCGAACTTGGTGGGTTTCGCCCGTACAGATCACAAAGTCGCTCGGAGTGTCTTGCTGCAACATCGACCACATCGCCTCGACGTAGTCGCCAGCGAACCCCCAGTCGCGGCGGGCATCGAGATTTCCGAGCCGTAACTCCGATTTCATTCCGAGCTTGATCTGTGCCGCTGTATGGCTGATCTTTCGAGTAACGAACTCCATTCCGCGACGCGGGCTCTCGTGATTGAACAGCATCCCCGACGACGCGTGCATGTCGTAGCTTTCGCGATAGTTGACGGTGATCCAATGGCCGTACACTTTCGCCACCCCATATGGGCTTCGCGGATGAAATGGTGTGGTCTCGGTCTGGGGAACCTCGTGTACCTTGCCGAACATTTCGCTACTCGAGGCCTGATAGAAGCGCGCCTCGGGCGAAGCTATGCGCATCGCGTCGAGCAAACGGGTGACGCCCAGCGCTGTCGTCTCGCCGGTTAGGACCGGCTGACCAAAAGATGTCTGAACGAACGATTGTGCAGCCAGGTTGTAGACCTCGTCGGGTTCATGTTCACGCAACAAGTTGATCATCGACACTTGGTCCAAAAGGTCGCCGGGTTCGAAGATGATTTGGTCTTGGATGTGGGCGATCCGCTCGAAGTTGACCGTACTGCTACGACGAACCATCCCGATTACGTCGTAGTCTTTCTCGAGCAACAATTCGGCCAGATAGCTACCATCTTGGCCTGTAACGCCCGTAATCAGGGCCCTCTTCTTTATTGATTTGGTAGTCACTTGATGATCTCCGAACGGTGCCAATCTAGGAGATCGGCAAGGGTTGTGGATAGAGAGATTTCGGGATGCCAGCCGGTGGCCTGACGCAGTTTTTCTGCTGACCCTTGAAGTACTGGAAGGTCGACAGGGCGAAACAGCTCGGGGTCGACGGCCAATTCAATTGGGGATGATGTCAGTGAGAAGCCGATCGGCAAGTTCTTGGATCGAATGAGCGGTACCGCTGCAGATGTTGTAAACCTCGCCTGCAGTGGCTTGCAGGGCAATTAACCGATAGGCGCGCGCCACATCGCGCACGTCTGTGAAGTCGCGGCGGGCGCTTAGATTCCCCACCTTGACCTCCGCCGAACCGGTTATCTCGTTCTCGGCGATCCGCTTCGCTAACGCGGAGGCTACGAAATTGTCGCTCTGTCCGGGCCCGAGGTGGTTGAAGGCGCGCACCCTAACGACGTCTTGCCCGAATCCTAGAAATGCCTGGAGACAAGCCATATCGGCAGCAGCTTTGCTGGCGGCATACGGACTGATTGGTCGCAACTCGGTCGATTCGTCCAGCGGCAGCTGGGCGGGCTCAACACGGCCGTAGATGTCGGCGCTGGTAACAGCTACCGTGCGCCCAACGCCAGCGTCTCTGGCCGCCGCTAAGACGTTCAAGGTCCCGTTGAGGTTTACGGCGAAGGTCTCGGTGGGGGAGTCCCAAGATGAGCCAACGTCGGCTTGGCCTGCCAAGTGAAAGACGACGTCGGGATGGGCTTGGGAAATACTGCTCCGCACACCATCTGCATCGGTGATGTCGAGCCCGTCGATCGACCGATCGGCTTGGAGGACAGTGTCGCCCTGGCTCCTGAGATGATCGCAGAGATGTCGGCCAACAAATCCGGCGGCCCCGGTTACATAAGCGCGTATTGGCACAGCCACACGGTAGCGCTACCGGGCACGCGACCAGAATGTGGGTGAGCTGCCGCGGTTCCCCCTCGACAGCTTATGAGGGCTAGCCTCATGCCTTCGTGGCTTCGGAAAAAACTCAACCCGAGCGTCGTTCAAAGACTCGCAACCGGCCATCGGTCCTAGCGGTTGTCGTCGCGCATGAACCGGGCTCTTGGTTCGATGAAGCAATGGCCAGTTTGGCCGCCCAGAGCTACGACCGTTTCGGGGTTCTTGTTGTGATTGCGGGTGACGAGTCCAGCTACAGCGCTGTGGACGCGACCGTGCGCCGGCATGTGCCAAATGCGAAGGTTGTACACGCTCCCGACGTTCGCGGCTACGGCGATGCAGTAGCGGTCGGGCTCGAAGAGTTCGGCGAACAGGCTAGGATGTTGCTGCTCTGTCAGGACGACATTGCACTCGGCCCAAAGGTCGTCGAAATCTTGGTGACCGAGGCGTTGCAGTCGAATGCAGGTGTCGTCGGCCCAAAGCTGGTCGATTGGTCCGAACCTCGGGTAATTCAGAGTGTCGGCTTCGCGATCGACAAGTTCGGGGTGCCGATTCCGCTCGCCGAGCGCGGCGACCTCGATCAGGAACAATACGACGCTGTCGACGATGTGTTTTCGGTGGCTGGTGCTTGTTTGTTAATTCGCACTGATCTCTATGAACTAGTTGGCGGGTATGACCGCGAGATCTCCTTTTACGGAGACGATGTCGACCTTTGCTGGAGGGTTCAGGCTGCGGGGGCCCGTATCGTTGTCGCTCCTGATGCGGTCGTGCGACATCGCGACGCTCTGCTGTCGCGGCGCGAGGACTCGCTGTCGAGCAAAGACGCCGACAGACTGAGGTCGCGACATGCTCTTAGGTCGATGCTCTCTGGATACGGCGGGTTCAGGTCGGCGAGGGTCATCCCACAAGCAATTCTGCTAACTCTGGTGCAGGTTGTTTCGGCGCTTCTCACAGGCCGCGTTGGTCGGGCAAAAACCCGTCTTGGCGCCTGGCTCTGGAACGTTAGGCGGCCGCACCAGATCATTCGCAGGCGACGGGAATTAGCGGCATTTCGAGAGCTCTCAGATGGCGACTTTCGAGAGCTCCAGCGCGGCGGGAGCTACTGGTTAGGCCAAGCGATCGCTGCTAGAACCGGAGGCGAACGGAGCGAGTCAGCCGCGGCTGCCTTTTCTGCCTCATTCAAATCGACGTCGGTGCGTGCGGCTGCAGCCATAGCTGGTGTTTTATCTCTGACGCTGATATTTGGATCTCGCCATTTGATTACGCGCGACATCCCAGCGGTTGGTCAACTCGCTAGCTTCTCGTCATCGCCGGGCGATCTCATCGGGGAGTGGTGGTCCGGGTTTTGGTCGACCGGACTAGGAACCGACTCAGCAGCACCGTTTGGACACGTGCTTCTTGCAATCGTTGGCTATGGCCTGTTCGGAGCGATGGGTCTGCTGCGAAAACTCTTGGTCCTCTCCGCCATTCCAGTTGGGGTTATCGGTGCTTGGTCGCTGCTGCGCAGTACTGGTTCTCGTCGCGCTCAGATCGTGTCGGCGATCGTGTACCTGAGCATCCCGGTCGGCTTCAATTCACTAGCATCGGGCTCATGGTTTGGGTTGCTTTCTTACGCCGGGACGCCATGGGTGTTGGCCCAACTTGGTCGTGCTCACGCCACCGCACCATTTTTTGACCGGGATGCAACCCTGGCTCGACGGATTCGGGCCCAGGTGCTTCGGCTCGGTCTACTGCTAGGGCTGATCGGAGCATTCGTACCGTCGATCTGGCTTGTTGTCGCCGTCATGGCGACCGGGCTAGTACTCGGGTCTTTGGTAGCTGGATCGTTAGCAGGAACTTGGCGAATGGTCACCGTCGCCGTTCTTGGCAGCGGTCTCGCCCTAGCGCTTCATTTGCCCTGGTTCCTGGGAGTTGGTCTCCCCGGCCTTCAATGGGCGCCGGTCGCCGCCGCCGGAAGCAGCGATGTCGGCGACTTAGCATTGCGCGACATACTGTTGTTCAACACTGGTCGCACAGGTCTGACCACGTTGCTAGCCGGGCTCGCCGTGTCGGCATCATTCGTGTTGATAATCGGCCGGTCATGGCGCTTTGTGTGGGGCGCGAGGGCTTGGCTGATGAGTGTTTGTGCTTGGGGGTTGCTATGGGCAGGGCATTGGGGAGCGCTCCCGGTTCCGCTCCCGAGAGCAGAGATCATCTTGCCGGTCGCAGCGATTGGTTTGGCGATGGCTTGTGGGCTCGGTGCGATCGCGTTTGAAGTCGACCTCAAGCAGCACAACTTTGGATGGCGACAGCTTGCGACATTGTTCGCAACCGCTGGCGTTGTGATCGCGGCGGTTCCAATGCTCGCGGCCTCGACCAACGGTCGCTGGAACATGCCGCGATCCGGACTCGATTCACGGATGTCGTTCTTGTCTGAAGACCCCGAAATCGGCGCTTTTCGAGTGCTGTGGATCGGTGACCCCGACGTGCTTCCAGGAACTGGAATGCCACTCGATGATTCAATGGCGTTCTTCACCACCGATGGCGGGCGGATCGATATCACCGATCAGTGGATAGGCAGAGTGGATCCTGCGACCAGGCGGATTCGTTTGGCTATTCGCAAGGCTGTCACCGGCGACACGAGCCGCCTTGGTGCCGATCTTGCGCCCTTTGGGATTCGCTACGTGGTGTTTGTAGAGCGAATCGCTCCAGCACCCTTTGTCGATCGAACCCTCGAGGTCCCTGAGGTGTTGACCACGTCGTTCGCTGGACAGCTCGACATTCGCCGTGTTGCGACGGTCAACCGAGCCGTCGAGGTTTATCGAAACGACGCTTGGTTCCCAACTCGCTCTGCTGGCCTGGTTATCGATCCAGATGAGCCTCGGCCCGGAACCCCTGTGTTGGTCAACCAAACCGGGTTTACCACCTTCGAGGGTCGAATCGACGCCGACTCGGTTGTTTTTGTGGGTTCAGCACCCGCCTCTGGCTGGCGGCTAGAAGTAGCGGGTGTCGAGGCCGAGCGGTCGACCGCGTTCGGGTGGGCAAGCTCTTTTCGACCGCCATCTGGAGGCGATGCCGTGCTGCGTTTTGTCTCCACCCCGGTCACCCTTTTGGCCCGCGCCCTTCAGCTAGCGGGCTGGTTGCTGGTGGTAGCTGCAATTCTTCTGCTTAGGTCGAGCGTCGATAGTCAACGGCGCCGGACAATGCGTCGTAGCCAGATCGATCAGCCGGAGAGCAGCGTGGAGTCGTCGTGAGCGGGTTTCGCTGGCCGATTCTGGTCCTGCTTCCGGCTCTGATCATCGCTGCGCTCCTCATCGACGGTGGCCGTCCTTCCGCTGAGCCAGCGCCGTTGGCCGAGGCCCGTACTGCCACCGTGGTGAGGCCGAACAGTTCAGCTGCTGCAACTTGGTTCTGTGTTGCCGGGGTTATCGACCGAGACGTTACCGCGGCCGTCACCACTCACAGCATCGAGATAGTGAACGTTGGAGATCAGCAGCGTTTGCTTCGGATCGTGGCCTACAACGCCGAGACTGTTGCTGGCATCGAACCAGAGTCGCTACCCCTAACAATCGATGCCGGTCAGCGCCTCACTATTGCGAGCGAGCTCGTAGGTTCCACGATGGTCGAGGTGGACGGCGGCGGTGTGATCGTCGAGCACGTAATCGGAAACGAGATCGGAAGCGACAGCAGGCCTTGTGCGTCGACAAGTGCAGCGAGGTGGGAGTTTCCCGCAGGCGAAACAATTCAAGGAACTCACGAGACCATCGTGTTGTTCAACCCCTTTCCCGAAGATGCCGTAGCTCAGCTGGCGTTTACCGCCGACACAGGCCGAAGGATCCCAACCAAGTTTGAGGCGGTCGTCATTCCGAGCCGCACATACAAGGTCTACGACGTCAGTGCGGAAATCGCCCAAGCCGAAACGGCGTCAGCTTCGGTGATCGTCAACGCTGGACGAGTCATCGCCAACAGGGTCATCGTTAAGACCGACCGCGGCGAAGGATCTGGCCTAACGGCGGCAGCTGGAACCCCGACCGCGTCGTTGGTGTCGTACCTGCCGGTTGCAAAGTTTGCTGCCAACCGCCCTACCTCGATCACCGTGTACAACCCGACCGAGGAACGCGCCGAAGTAGATATCGAGATCCATATCGGCTCTGATGTCGTGATCCCCGAGTTCGAGATTCCAGTCCCAGCGCTACAGCGTCAACGAATCGATCTCACTGCAGCTGACCGGATGAAAATCTTGGCCGCTGGCGAGCGAGGCTATTCGGTTGTGGTTCGCTCTGCGAACGGGGTCCCGGTGGTCTCCGAATTGAGCCAGCTATCGGTCGGAGGCGACGCCGCGGTGGAAGGCATGTCCACCATGATTGGCTCGCCGGTAGCGGCGAGTCGTTGGATTGTTGATGTCCCAATCACCGCTGGCGATGCCGGTTCGTCGTTGATCTTGTTCAATCCGTCGTTTAAGACGATCGCCCGCGTCGAGTTGCAACTCGTCGACGCGAACCAGAACCGCATATTGCTGCCCGAAATCGAGCTTGGCACCGGCGGGCGTCGAGCGATTCTCTTGAGCGAACTCGGTGTGACATCGGCGTCGGTTCTGATTCTCGAGTCGGGCAGTCCAATCGTGGCAGCCAGGGAAATAATAAGCCTCTCGTCAATCTCGATGTCGCTAGGCATTCCTGACGCGTCGACCCTCGCCGAGGAGGCCGACGGGTTTGGATTCTGAGCGCCGATGCTTCCGCTGCACTGTGCCCGTTCGAGGCCACGGAGGCGCCGATGCTTCCGCTGCACTGTGCCCGTTCGAGGCCACGGAGGCCAAGGTTGGCACCGCTAGCGAGCCGCCTGTTCCTACTCTGAAATCGGTCGATCTAGGACATTAGTCCCGCAGGTCCGCTACAGCTGCCCACAAGTCGGCTGCCCTCGGCGGGCCCAGGAACGATCCTCGGACCACACCTTGAGAATCGACGACAAGTGTGGTTGGAACTGAGTGAATCGTGTAGCGCTGGTGTAACGCCGGAGCGTGACTGCGTTCGATTGTCTGGACTGCGACCGCCGAGCTTTCGAGCGCTGAGGCGACGTCGACCGCTTTGGCACAGGTCGAGCAGCTGGCATCGGTAAACACCGCCACCAGCCACTGCGAATCGGGTCGATCGAAGTCGGACCGATCGACCTGCTCGGGAACAACCTGGCCGGTTCGCACGGGCGCAACCGAGTTGCGACGCTGACCAAGCCAGGCGATGACCAAGGCCACGGCGACAACCAACCCTGCAATAATCAGCCGTTCCATCGAATTCTTTGGGGGTTTAGCGGCGCGGGTGAGGCTTAGCTAAGTCCTGGTGTGTCGGTGCGGACACCAGACACATCATCGGGCACATCTTTCGCGGCGCTGGTAAGCGTGGAGTCGGCATCTGCTGGCTCGAGCTCTGGGGTTCGGGCGACGTCGATCAGGCGGTCTACCTCGACGCCGCTAATCGTTTCGTCTTCTAGGAGCTTTTTGGCTAGCAAGTTGAGCGCATCACGATTCTCGACCAACAGTTGGTGACAGCGGCTTTCTTGTTCGCGCAGGATTCTTTCGACCTCCTCGTCGATGATCCGAGCGGTATCGTCGCTGTAGTCCTTACCGCTCATCATCCCGTCGCCGAGGAACACCTGGTTGTTCTGGCCCCAAGCCATCGGCCCGAGCTTTTCGCTCATTCCCCATTCCCGCACCATCTTGGTAGCCATTTCGGTGGCCCGCACTAGATCGTCGTTGGCGCCGGTAGAACCAATTCCGTACACGACGTCTTCGGCCATGCGACCGCCGAGCATCACCACTAGACGATCCTCGATGTAGTCCTGGCGATAGATGTGGCGCTCTTCGATCGGAAGTTGCATCGTGACGCCAAGCGCCATTCCCGATGGAATGATAGTTACCTTGTGAAGCGGATCGGCGGTAGGTAGCAACGCTGCACAGAGTGCATGCCCGGACTCGTGATAGGCGACCGCTTCCTTCTCGCTGTCGGACAACACCATCGACTCACGCTTGGTGCCCATCAGCACCCGGTCTCGTGCCTGGTCGAAGTGCTCGGCCCGAATAGTATCGTCGCCAGCACGCACCGCGTGCAGCGCAGCTTCGTTTACCAAGTTCGCTAGATCGGCGCCGCTCATTCCCGGTGCTCCGCGAGCTACGACGTCGAGGTCGACGTCGTCGGCAATGCGTTTGCCGCGGATATGAACCTCGAGGATCTGCTTGCGATCGTCGAGTTCGGGTAGCGGCACAATGACCTGACGGTCGAACCGGCCAGGGCGAAGCAGTGCTGGATCGAGAATATCGGGGCGATTTGTGGCTCCGATCATGACGATGCCCTCGCTGGCCTCGAAGCCATCCATCTCGGACAGCATCTGATTCAAGGTCTGTTCACGTTCGTCGTGGCCGCCGCCTAGCCCGGCGCCGCGCTTGCGGCCAATCGAATCGATCTCGTCGACAAAGATGATCGCTCGACCCATCTTGCGAGCTGACTCGAACAGGTCACGGACTCGGCTAGCGCCAACCCCTACGAACATTTCCATGAAGTCTGAGCCCGTGACCGAGAGAAAGGGAACCCCTGCCTCGCCAGCAACTGCGCGTGCGATCAGAGTCTTTCCGGTTCCCGGGGGGCCAACCAGCAAGACCCCTTTGGGAATGCGAGCACCTACTTCGGTGAACTTGCCTGGGTGCTTAAGGAACTCGACCACTTCGGTGATCTCTTGCTTGACGCCAGCGTAACCAGCGACATCGTCAAAGGTTGTGCCAGGTCGTTCGGTGGAATATGTCTTGGCCTTTGACCGCCCGATCGACATGATGCCGCTCATCTGGCCCTGGGCCCGCCGCTGCATCCACCAGAAGAACAAGATGAGTAGCCCAATAGGCAGCAGTAGCGGTAGCCAAGAGGCCAAGAACCCGGGCTGAGGATTGGTGAAATCGAAGTCGCTGACGTTGTCGCGAAGGCGTTCGTTGTCGGCTTCGGTGAGTTCGTCGGGACCCGTCGCGGTAAAGCTGTCGCCGCCAGTGGGGCTATCGAAGTCTTCGGTGAACACGCCCTCGATGTGGCCGGTTTGAGAATTGATAATGACGGACTCAACCGAACCGTTGTCGACGTGAGTAAGGAAATCCTTGTATGAGATTTCGCTTGCCGAAGTTGTGTCGGACAGTAGCGAAACGGCCACGAGGGCCATGACGATGCTGGCCAGTAACCAAAGAGCCCATCGGGGCCAGCCTTGGTCGCTGCGAGCGCTCTTGGAGCGATCGTCAGGACCGGTAGAGTTCTGTGGGTCAGATGCCATTAGTACATCGTAGAGGCGCCCGGCTTGCTTCGGGTGGCAGAAACGGGCTATCCGCGCTTCTTGTGATGTTCGCAGGTAGATTGCACGCTATGGCTCGACATTGCGCAAAGCCCGTGTGCGACAACCTTGCGGCGGCGACGTTGTCATATCAATACGACAACGCCTCGGTATGGATCGAGCATCTCCACGTCGAGGATCACCCCATGCTCCATGATCTTTGCATGATCCACGCCGATGCGATGACGGTTCCACGAGGCTGGAGCTTGGCCGACCTTCGGGTCGCTCATCCTGGGGCGCTACCCAAGGCCAGTTAGGTAGCTAGCGTCGCGCCAGCGACCGCTGGCGGTTGCACGGTAGGGTTAGAGCGTGAAATCCGACGCCGACTCGTCGGATCAGTTCCAGCTGGGTTTGGCGCTTGCGATCGCGGCTGGCGGCCTAGTAGTCGGAATTATTCTGAGCGCGTTCGTAGGTGCCCTGGTAATTGCGACGGGTGATTACCTGTTCGATGTTCCGGGTGGCCCTGGAGCAGCGTTAGGTCGGGCCGTCGCCCAGGACGCACTTTCGGTACCGATCGAAACGCGGGTTATTCCACTGTCGTTGGTCGCGTTGTTGCAAGTTCCACTATGGGTTGGCCTGGTGGGAGCGCCGCTACTGGCTAGCAAGTTGTTTGGCGAGGACCTTTTCGATGGTCTCAAGCTGAGGTTTCGTCGTAGCGATATTCCGACAGGGTTGGCGATTGGCGCGGCTGCACAGCTCATCGCAGTTCCCGCTATCTATCTACCGCTATTCAAATTGCTTGGTGAGCGCGACTTGAGCGCTGACGCTCGCTCATTGACCGATCGCGCGAACGATCCTCTGGGAATTGTGATCTTGGTGCTGGTGGTAGTTGTCGGAGCACCAGTTGTTGAAGAAATCTTCTTCCGCGGATTTCTACAAACCACCCTCGAACGAAGGATTGGGTCTAGGGGAGCCTGGCTCATCGCCTCGGCGGTGTTCGCGGTGGTGCACTTTCAGGTACTGCAGTTTCCGGCGTTGTTCATGTTCGGGTTGCTCGCAGGTTTTATCTACAACAAATACGATCGCCTCGGCCCAGCGATCTGGACCCACGTAGGGTTCAACGCAGTAACGGTCATGTACCTAGTGTTTCTATGAAGAGGACCTCTACTGCACTCCGTGCACGCCGTTCAAGGCCACGGAGGCCGCCGCGGCGCACTGGAAGCAAGCTTGGGCGGCCCGAGCGCGGTAGCCCGGAGTCTGAGCCGGGCGGCCTGCGTGGCCGGGGAACGCCAGCCAAGTTTGGACCTGGCGGCGTTGAGCGTTGTTTCGGGTCTCCGGGCTTGCGGGTGCCCGCCAGTGTGCGGTCTGTGGTGTTGTTCGTGGCCGCGCCGGGAACCGGCTGGGCCGAATCCGTGATGTGGGCGGGGCATGATTACTGCACTCCGTGCAGGCCGTTCGGGCCACGGAGGCCGCCGCGGCGCGCCGGTAAGGTTCGGGCGGCCCGAGCGCGGTAGGGCGGAGGGCGCCAGCAAGTAGCGCGCTGTAGTAGCCCGCCGCGCTAGCAAGGGCGAGTTTGGAAAGCAACGGGTCGTAGCGAAGCGCCGGAGCCGAAGGCGGAGAAAGGCAATAGGGCCTGCGTGGCCGGGGAACGCCAGCAGAGTAGCCCGCCGCGCTAGCAAGGGCGAGTTTGGAAAGCAACGGGTCGTAGCGAAGCGCCGGAGCCGAAGGCGGAGAAAGGCAATAGGGCCTGCGTGGCCGGGGAACGCAGGAGGCATAGTCCGTTTGGACTTACTTGTTTGGGGTGGCTTCTCGACCGGTAGCTGACGCCGATGGGGGACGACTATCTCTCAGGTGAGGAGCATCGATGTCGAGAAATCTTTGTACTTGTGGTGGACGGCTGATTTCGATCAACTTGACTATTGGTGAGGCGACGCGGCGATTGTCTTCGTGCTCCAATTGTGATCGGCGCTTCTGGGAAGCCGATGGAGTGCCGACCCAGCTTGGCTCTGTACTCGAAGAGATCTCTGTCGTCGCGGAAGAGAACCGTCGGCGCTAATCACCGGCCGCTACGATGAGCAGGCCCGCAAAGGCAATTTCTGGTGCCGCGCCACCGAAGCCCCGACGACAGCGCGACTATTGAGCTGGTTATGTCACAGGTCACTTCACTCCATAGCGAATCCTCAGAACCCGACGACGGCTCGGCGGAACCGAGCGATGTCGAGGGCTTCGATGACGACGGGGCTGTGTCAGAGGTAGCAGAGGCCGAGCCTTCCCCCGGCGAAAGCGACCAGCAAGGTGAGCGCACGACTCTCGGTCGGCTCTTAGCCAATCCGCCGAGCGTGGAATCTATCGTCTCGCTGTTTATCGTCGCAGCCAGTTCAATATTTGTCCTGGTCGAAATGCATCCGGGGCTATTAATCGACGACACCCTTCCCACAGGCGGCGATATGGGTGCCCATGTGTGGGGTCCCGCCTACCTACGCGATGAATTGTTGCCCTCGCTGCGGCTATCGGGGTGGACACCCGATTGGTACGCAGGGTTCCCCGCCTTTCATTTCTACATGGTGCTGCCGGCGTTGGCCATCGTCATCCTCAACGTTGGCCTTCCAACCCTTTTGGCCCTGCCATTTCTCGCCGCCCTCGCAGTGCTGGTTACCGTCGTCGATCGGCGAGGCCTGATTTCAGGTCGCTGGTCGCACCTGTTCACGGCGCTGATCGCATTTCTGGCAATTCTCGCAATCGGTATTCCGTACGGTGTCGCCTTTAAATTGGTAGCGGTCAGCGGGCTGGTAAGCATGCCGATATCGGCCTGGGCTCTCGGCCGATTGTCGGCGATGCCATTTCCGATCCCGCCGTTGCTTGCCGTAGCAACCCTGCCCTTTATCTTTGACCGCTCGTTTAATATCTACGGCGGCAACGCTGCATCGACGATGGCAGGCGAGTTCGCCTTCTCAATCAGTCTCTCATTCTCGCTATTGTTCCTCGGCTTCTTTCAGCGAGCACTCGACACAGCCAAGAATCGCGGCTGGGCGGCGGTTCTGTTCGCTCTAACCCTTCTATGTCACCTGTTGCCAGCCATCTTTGCCGTGGGTGTAGCAGCGATCATGCTGACGGTTCGGGTTGGTCGGCGACAAACCCTCAACGCCATCGCCATAGGTATTTGTGGCACTGCGCTCTCGTCTTTTTGGTTGCTACCGTTTCTGTTGCGCCGCGAGTATCTCAACGACATGGGCTGGGAGAAGCTCACCACCTACTCCAACTATCTCTTTAGCCGCGACAACCTGAACCCCTCCGACGTTCTACTCAACAGTCCACCCTTCCAGCTCGTGTTCGTGGTCGGTCTCCTAGGCCTGATCTTGTCGATCGTTACCCGAAGCCGGTTGGGTGTGGTTTTGGCGATCGCGGCAGCTGCCACTGCGCTGCTGTTTCGCTACATGCCACAGGGCCGCATCTGGAACGCTCGCATGTTGCCGTTCTACTACCTGAGCGTTTACTTGCTCGCCGGGGTCGGGGTGGCAATAGCGTTGCGCCTCATCGCTCAATCCTTCGCTGGTCTAGCCAGAGTACGGAGTCTTACCGGCGGCTTGGCCGACGGTCTCGTGCAGCGCTCCGTGCGTAGCTCCGGTGCTGTGGTCGCGTTTTTGGCGGTGTTCATAGCGCTCGGTCTCCCACTTCGCGCCCTGCCTGGGGGCGGTCGCGATGCCAGCGGCGTGTACTCCTGGGGTCCGCTAGAAACGACCGATTCGTCATATGTTCCGGGCTGGTCGAAGTGGAACTTCTCTGGCTACCAAGCCAAAAGCGGCGACGCGTCAGGCGGCGGCTGGGCCGAGTTCAGCCAGCTGATGGTCGACATGGGAAACGTCGGAGCACAGCAAGGGTGCGGCCGGGCCTTCTGGGAATTTTCTAGTGACCTAAACCGCTACGGCACCACGATGGCGCCGATGCTTTTGCCGCACTTCACCGAAGGCTGCATCGGATCGATGGAGGGGCTGTACTTCGAGTCATCGGCCAGCGTCCCCTATCACTTCCTCATTCAATCCGAGTTGGGCGAAAGCAACTCGAGGGCGCAGCGTGAGCTTCCATACCGAGACTTCGATATCACCGCCGGAGTCGATCACCTTCAGCTCTACGGCGTCAAGTACTACCTTGCCTTCAGCGAGCTTGCGCTCAACGCCGCTCGGGTCCATCCCGATCTCACCGAAGTTGCTTCTAGCGGTCCGTGGGTAGCGTTCTCGGTTGCAGGGTCAGAGCTGGTCGCGCCGCTCAACTTTCAGCCAGCGGTTCTCGACGGCGTAGCTGTTAAGCAGGACGAATGGCTCGACGTTGGTGTCGAGTTCTTCCAGAACCAAAGCGAAGATGATGTCTTTCTTAACCGCTGACGGGCCGAGCGCATGGCAGCGGGTAACCGTCGCCGAAGTCGAGCTACCCCCGGTTGCCGAGGGCGAGACCGCTCCGCCGCGAAAGGCCGGGGGCGTCGCTCCCACTGTCGAACCCACTCGGATCGCGCTACCGCCGGTAACCGTCTCGGAAATCGCATCCGACACCAACACCATCTCGTTCTCGGTCGATCAGATCGGAACGCCCGTCCTAGTCAAGACCTCATACTTTCCGAACTGGAAAGTGAGCGGCGCCGACGGACCGTATCGAGTCGCTCCCAACCTGATGGTCGTCGTCCCAACCAGCACCGACGTGAAGTTGAGCTACGGCTACACCTGGGTTGAGGCAGTCGCTTGGCTTGCCACGATTCTTGGAGTTATTGGGCTGTACATGCTGTCGAGGCGAGACGACCGCCCGGACGAACCGCTCTTCGACCCTGTCGGTAGATGGATGGCTTCGCCGCTCGACGTTGCGACCGAGCGCGCCGATGCCTACGAGTCGGGGTACCAGGACGCCCTCGCCAAGCTAGAGGCCGACCAGGC
>CBERPN010000082.1:0-15296 GCA_965524675.1 uncultured bacterium | reverse complement strand
GTCGAGAAGGGAAACCAACGGCTGGACGACGTCGTAGAGATCAGCGATTCCACCAGCGAGGCGCTAGCCGATCTGCACAATGCTGCGCTAGAAGCACTCGACACCGCGCTGGAGGCGGTTGGAGAGCGATCGGTCTCATCTGCCGAACAGGTGAGAGACTCGAAAAGCGAGTTCACCGAACTAGAAAAGTCGACGAGAAAGCACCTTGCCGAACGGCTCCGAGCACCTGAACCGGGACGAGTCTCGGCCTACTCGCTAGAGGTGGAACTTGTCGAGACCCTTAGATTGGTACACCACAGCTGTCGGCGAATCGCCCGCGCTGTTCAGCGAACAGCGCGCAAAGACAACGCCGAGATGAGCGAGTGACGCTAGTGTCATCACTCTGATGAAGATCGGTGTGCAACTACCTGAAGTCGAACGGCTAGTGCGGTGGCCCGAGTACAAGGCAATGGCGGTCGCGGCCGAACAAGGCGGGCTCGACTCGCTATGGGTCGGCGACCATTTGCTCTATGACCTACCCGATCGCACGACGCGCGGACCCTGGGAATGTTGGACATTGCTAGCTGGCTTGGCCGCCGTCACCGAAACAATCGAGCTTGCACCGCTGGTGGCGTCGACCAGCTTTCATTCACCGGCGATGCTCGCAAACAAGGCCGTAACGGTCGACGAAATCTCAGGCGGCCGACTCACCGTTGCGCTCGGAGCGGGTTGGAACAATCGCGAGTACACGGCCTTTGGCTATCCGTTCGACAAGCGGGTCAGCCGATTTGAAGAGGCCTTCACTATCATCAGGACGCTGCTACGACAGGGCCGTATCGACTTCGCTGGTGAGTACTACCAGCTTCAAGACTGCGTCCTCGACCCGCCAGCGCGGCCCGACCTAACGCTGATGGTCGGTTCGAGCGGCCCACGGATGATGGCGATAACGGTGCCCCACATCGACGCCTGGAACATCTGGTTCGCCGACTTCGACAACGACCCGGCCCAGCTTCCGAGCAAGATCGCGGTGGTCGACAAGGCCGCAGAAGCAGCGGGCCGAGACAGCACCGAGATAGCCAAGACTGCCGCGCTACTCGTCCAACTGTCGGACAATCCAGAGCGACGCAATGCCGACAATCCAATCATTGGCGCCGACTCTGCTTTGGAAGCGCTCGAAGCGGCGCGTGAAAGCGGGATCGACCACGTCCAACTTGTTCTCGACCCGATCACGCTCGAAACCGTGGAACGAGCTGTCGAAGTCGTCGGAACGTTCCGGCAGAACGAATAAAGCGCGGTTCGCTAGGCCGATCGGGTACCCAAGTCGAACTCGGTGCCCGCATCGAGGATCGCGTCGAAGAGATACTGGGCCGACGACCTATCGCTCATGATTAGATACGACCGAATCGCATCTACATCGTTGCGAATGATGTCGCAACCAACCTTGGCAACCGAGGCGGACACCACGGCGCCGTCGGGCATCATGGCGTCGGCCCAATCGATACTGCACAGCTTTTCGAGCACTCTGGGAGATTCGATACCCGTTAGCCGAAACAGAGCCCGACCATGGGTGAAGTCGATCTGGCTGACATGCCCGGACTCGTCCAAACCTTCGCAGATCGTTGCCACCGCATCGACGGCGCCGAGGACTATCCACTCGTCTGGTCGAGAGCCCACGATGAGCGCGTCGTCGACCGGCCGACTTTGGCCAAAGCCCACACCTAACTCGGCGGCGGCCGTGGTGTCGAGATCGGCTCGCACCAGAGTCTTAGTTGTCGCCGACACATCTAACAGCACCAGCTCAGAGTCCGAGTGGGGATAGTTCTTGACGACTTGACTCGCAAATGAATCAGACACGAAGACGCTCACCTTGCTTATTGAGAGTGACCGCACAGGCCAAACCATCAGACACGAAGACGCTCACCTTGCTTTTTGAGAGTGACCGCACAGGCCAAACCATCAGACACGAAGACGCTCACCTTGCTTATTGAGAGTGACCGCACAGGCCAAACCATCAGACACGAAGACGCTCACCTT
Organism: uncultured bacterium; assembly: GCA_965524675.1. Classification (GTDB taxonomy): domain Bacteria; phylum Actinomycetota; class Acidimicrobiia; order Acidimicrobiales; family SHLQ01; genus CALLQB01. The sequence goes on along the minus strand of CBERPN010000082.1, from coordinate 13,283 downwards.
GCGGGTCGAAATGAGCGTGGTGTTCCATCACCTTGGCCTGAACACGTTCGCCCGTAGTTAGTACGACCGTCAGCGAGCTTCCGGCCCCAGCTGCTTCGGGCGCAACCTGACCCAGGCAAATCGAGCGGTTGAGGGTCGGCGACATTCGCGACGAAGTGATCCGTCCGAGGATTTCATTGGTTCCGGCCCGCACAATCTGGCTGGCCTCTTCTGGCACGATGCTCGGATCGGTTGTCTGGATTGCTACAACCTGTGGCAGATCGGTGCGTTCCAATGCCCAACCGAGTTCGGCCATCCCGGCAAAGTCATCCTTGTCTAGCTTGATCAGCGGATTCAACCCAACGCTAGGCATCAGCGTGAGACCATCGGTGTCCTGACCAACAATGAAATGGCCTTTCTCAAGTCGCATGATGCGTTGAGCCTCCAGACCGAACGGCCTAATACCCAGATCGTCACCTTCGCTCAGGAGCTGTTCCCACACCCAAAGACCATGCCCGGCGGGGATGTGCAGCTCGTAGGAAAGCTCGCCCGTGAAACCAATGCGCCACATGAAACAACCATCGATTCCGGCGACGCTGCCCTCTCGAACTTGCATGTACCCAAAGGTGTCAGGGTCTAGATCAATATCGGTGAGGCGACCTACGAGCTCCCGTGACTTTGGGCCCGCGACGTTAATGCTCGTGTAGGCGGTGGTGACAGGCGTGATGTGAATCTGCCACTCAGGGTGTTCGGTCTGAAGCCAATTCTCGGCCCATTCCCACACACCCGCGGCTCCTGAGCTGGTGGTGGTCATCATGTAGTGATTCTCGGCGAGGCGAGCCGTTACCCCGTCGTCCATGACCACACCGTCCTCGGCACACATGACGCCGTAGCGAACGCCACCTACTGGCAACTTCATCCACTTGTTTGTGTAGAGCAAACTCAACAACTTGGCGACGTCGGGGCCCCGCAAATCGAGTTTACCGAGCGCTGTTACATCAATAATGCCGACGTTGCTGCGGACATTGCGAACCTCGGCTGCCGGATCGCCATAGTGCTCGGGACGAACCCACTGACCCGCCAGGATCGGCGTAGCACCGTTCGCTTCGTGCCAAGGCTGAATCGACGAAACACGGACCGGTTCAAAGATTCGACCACCCAGTGCTCCGAGCGTTATTGGAGCATATGGGGGACGCCAGACAGTGGTGCCGACTTCAGCAATGGTCTCGCCGCGGGCCTCGGCCAGAACCGCCACCGTGTTTACCGTTTCGAGCTTGCCTTGAGCCGGGCCCATTGTGGCGGTGGTGAAACGCTTAATAAGCTCGACCGAGTCATACCCTTCCTGAGCCGCGGCAAAGAGATCCTTCGAGCTGACATCCTCGCTGTAGTCGACCATGCCGTGAGTGCTGGATCGATGCAATTCGGGATGGGGGTCGCGTCCGAGGGGGTCACGGTCGTCTGCCGGGGTCTCGACAATCTCACCATCGACGGGCCGCGCTCTCGGGGTGAGCGACTGAAGTGTCCGCGCCACAACATCGCCGCGACGGGCGGCAAGCAAACCTGTAGCCCGGCCGTGTTCTACCAGTTGGTCGAGCGATCCATCACCCGCGATGCCACCCGTTACCAAGATACTGTCGGGTAGCTGACTAGAGAAGAAGCGTGCCGCGTCGGAGTCGTAAGCCGGTCGATCGCCGGCAAGATTCAGCAACGACGTGGGTGCTGTCCACCCCACCGCAGTTATCAGCAAGTCGGCTTCGTAGCTGGTGCCGTCGGCCAACTCGACCGATTCAACCGACTTGGCTCCGCCACTCGCTGCGACGATGTTCTCGCCGCGGCGAGCATCGACGACCCGAACGATCTCGATCCCAACCCGCTCAAGATCTTGAACGGTCTGATCGCCCTCATCGTTTGCAGTAAACACAACGGCTCGTTGGCCAGGCCTGACCGCGTACATATTGATGAGTCGCCGAGTCGCACCCGACAACATCACGCCAGGTTTATCGTTGCCGGAAAAAACGTAAGGTCGCTCTATCAATCCAGGTGCGACCACCAGTGATTTCGCCCGGGCCTTGATAAGGCGCTCCACAGCTACTGGATGGCTACGTTGCACGATGGCAACCCAGTTATCCTCGAAGCGACCGGTGACAGTCGAATCGAGCAGGATCTCGATGTTGGCCGCTTCGGCACATTCCTGAGCGAGCTTCGTAGCGGTGACCCGGTCGGTCTCGCTACCCCACAGCAGACTCCCGCCGAGTCGGTGGCCGTGCTCCACCAGCATCACCCGCGATCCGTTTTCGGCAGCAGCCAAGGCAGCAGCCATCCCAGCCGGGCCACCACCCGCTACCACAACATCGGGGTGGGCGTAGCGCTTGTCGTGATAGAGCGGTGGCGTCGAAAGGTCTACCTTGCCGCCCGGGGCAAACTGCGCGAGCACCTTTTCGTAGGCTGGCCAGAGGCGCGCCGGCTTCATGAATGTCTTGTAGTAGAAGCCCGCGGTCAGGAACCTACCGACCAAGCCATTGGCGGCCTTCACATCGAACTCGAGCGATGGCCAAACATTCTGAGCCGACACGTCCATGCCAGCCTCGAGCAGTCGGTGTGCAGAGCGCACGTTGGGATCGTCGCCAACTTGCACGAAGCCGTTCGGGTCCCAGTAGTCGGCGGTAAGTAAGCCACGGGGACGGTGGTACTTCATGCTGCGAGCGACGATGCGTTCGCCTGCCGCCATGATGGCCGAGGCAATCGTGTCTCCGGCGAACCCGTCGATCGCCTTGCCGTTCCAGGTGAAACTCAGCGGCATCGTACGATCGATAACTTCCCCGGGTTGAGCCAACAGCCGGGTCATTCGGGCCTCTCCAGCTGGCTTGTGGATTCGCTCACGTAGTGAAAGCTGGGGTCTACCGCACCGCTCTTAGTCCCGGGTAGTGGGTGGTTCTCAAACTCGTTGGTAGCCGTGTTCCTTATGGCGGTGAAGTACTTACGACAACCGTTGCGGCAGTACCAAGTCTCTTTGAGTGGTCCGGCGGGGTTATCGCGCCAGTAGAGGTAGCCCCGCCATTGTCGCGGCGAGGCCTCTTTCGGGTTGGGCCGCTGATGAGACTCGCCGACGTAGCGAAGATCGGACGAATTTCGCGGGCCACAGTTGGGGCATGGTACGAGCATCATTGTGATGGGGTCTTTCTAGCGAAGGCGTTTTGAAGGTTCACGAATCAGTGGCCGACGGCCGCCGCACCTGTCTCTCCGACGAGGGTTCCTTGTTCGAAACGTTCGAGCTTGAATGGCTCGATCAGCTTCGGGGTGCGCTGTGTTGCGATCGCCTCGGCCATCTGTTCGCCCGACACCGGCCCGGCCTTAAAGCCGTATGTACCCCACCCGACAGCGCATAGGAATCCCTCGACCGGGGTGAAACCCATCACCGGTGAGTAGTCGGGGGTCATATCGCACAGCCCAGCCCACTGCCGGAGCAAGCGCATGCGGCCGATGTTGGGCATGAGCTCTAGTACGTGGCCTGCAAGTTCCTCGGTGAACTCGAGCGAGCCCTTCATCGAGTAGGTGGCGAATGGGTCGACCGAGGCACCGAAGACCAGTTCTCCCCGGTCGGTCTGGCTCACATAGACGTGCAGCGATCCCGACACCACCACCGTGGGCAGGAACACTTTCACCGGTTCGGTAACCGCAGCTTGAAGCGGGTGGGTGGTAATCGGCAGCTTCACTCCAGCCATGTCCGAAATGAGCGTGGCCCAACCAGCGGTGCAGTTCACGACGATTGGTGCAGCCACGTCGCCGCGGCTTGTTCGAACTCCCGTGACCCGTCCACCGCGTCCCTTCCCGTCAGTGGCTTCGCCGCCCTCGCACAAGATGTCGTAGACCTCGGTTTGCTGGTGCATCTCGACGCCGCGGTGGTCGGCGCCTCTGGCGTAGCCCCAAACGACGGCATCGTGGCGGACCGTTCCACCCGGCGGATGGTAGAGGGCGCCCTGAATCGGGTAGCGAGTGTCTGGCGAAACGTCGAGGCTTGGCGCAAGCTTCTTCACCTCGTCAGGGTCGATAACCGAGCTATCGATGTTCTGAAGTTTGTTGACCTCGGCGCGCCAACGCATCGTCCTGAGCGCGCTGTCGGTGTGGGCGAGGGTCATGTGCCCGCGCTCGCTAAACATCACGTTGAGGTTGAGGTCGGTGGCCATCGTCTTGTAGAGCGACAGCGAGCGGTCGTAGAAGGCAACACCTTCGGGAGTCAGGTAGTTGGAGCGCACGATGGCGGTATTGCGTCCCGATCCACCGCTGCCCAGGTAGGCCTTGTCGAGCACCGCCACATTCGTGATGCCGTGGTTGGTGGCAAGGTAATAGGCGCAGGCCAAGCCATGCACGCCACCCCCAATTATGACGACGTCATAGGATTTCTTGAGTTCGGCCTCGCGCCAGACACGCGGCCAGTTCTGCGACCGAGCACCCTTCGAGACAAGGCCAGCCGCCGAGTACCGGGCCGGTTTCGACGGATCGCCTTTGAATTTGGCACGAGACAAGAACTGTCGGGCGGCGGTCATAGCCGGATTCTAAGATGAATATCTTCATGCGTTAAGTATCAATATGTAGCAGTTCGATATGATTTGCATATGAATCTGAAAAGGCTTCGGTACTTCGTTACCGTCGCCGAAGAACTTCATTTCGGAAGGGCGGCACAAAGGCTCCACATGGCGCAGCCACCACTCAGCCAGCAGATTCGCTTGTTAGAGCAGGAGTTGAACCTTGAACTGTTCGACCGCACAACCCGGTCGGTAACCCTCACCGAGGCTGGAGATCTACTGCTCGAAGAAGCACAAGGATTGTTGGCAAATGCTGCTGGCGTCGAACGCGTCATGAGCGAATTTCGAGCGGGCGAGAGCGGCACCCTGCGGCTCGGCTTCGTCGATTCGTCTGCCTACGAGGTCATGCCGCGGTTCCTGCGCGAATATCGTGCGCGCTGGCCACTGGTTCAGTTTGAACTGCGGAGTATGTCGTCCGATCAGCAACATGCTGCTCTGATCGAGGGTGAAATCGACCTTGGCATAGCGCGAGCGATGGGCGCCGGGCGCCAGATTGGGTCAACACTGTTCCTTAACGAGAAGCTATTCGTGGCTGTGCCAAGCACTCACCGACTCGCCAAGCTCGCATCGACTCAGCTCGGTCAATTGCACGACGAGCGATTCATCGGATTCGACCGCAGGATCTCGCCAACCCACCATGCGCAGTTGATGACGATGTTTGCCGCATCAGGGATTGCGTATGACACCCTGTACGAAGCTACCGAGTACACATCGATCCTTGGCTTGGTAGCCGCCGGCGAGGGTATCGCCGTGGTGCCAGCAAGTGTTCGCTCTTTTCAGCCAGCAGAACTCCGATTTGTACGTTTGCGCGATCCCGGCGCCATCGTTTCGCTTCTAATGCTCTACCGAACAGGCCATAGCTCACGGCTAATCGATCAGGGCCTGGACCTGGTTGCAGAGCTATTTCACCAGCCACAGACTCTTAGATGATCGTGTCACCCAAGATTCGCCCCATAAACCACGTCAGCAAGCAGGCAGCCGCCGCAAGAGAAACCTGTCGAATCGCGGTTCGAACCATCGAGCGTTCGGTGAAGCGAGCGAGTAGCACCCCCACCGCTGCGGCCGCGAGCAGGCCTAGAACCGTAGACGACACAATCGCCGCGGTGCCCTCGGCGAAGAACCATGGGATGAGCGGGATTACTGCACCGACGGTGAAAGCTAGGAAGGAACTGACCGCCGACCCGATCGGATTCCCCACCTCGTCGGGGTTTACCCCCAACTCTTCGCGAGCGTGGACATCGAGCGCCACTTCAGGGTCGACCATAATCGCCGCCGCAAGCTCATGAGCGCTAGCCGGGTCGATGCCGCGGGATTCATAAATTGCGGCCAGCTCTTTGGTTTCTTCGACCGGTTTTTCGGCCAGAGAGATTCTCTCGATCTCGAGTTCGCGTTCGATCAACTCACTGTGAGCCTTCACCGACACAAACTCACCAGCCGCCATCGACGCTGCGCCAGCTAGCAGCCCCGAGACCCCGGCGAGTAGAACCGTCTCAGAACTGGTACCGGCGGCCGCGACGCCGAGAATCAGTGCAACATTGGAAACTAGGCCGTCGCTGACACCGAATACCGCCGCTCGAGCTTGCCCGCCCTGAACGTCTCGATGTTCGTGCACCATGTGATCATCAGACATACAAGCAACGGTAGCCACCAACACCACTCAATGCCCTGCCAGCCAGACCCCAAGCGCTGAATCGGCCCGACCAATATCGTTCCGCCAGCGAGGATCGCCCCTATAGGGGCGGTTTTAGGTGGCAGAACGGCTATTGGGGCTACGGTTCGGGCTATGGCTAAGGGAACATTGTGGGTCACTGGTGACGAGGCTGCCGACCGACTAATCAACAGCGACCGTCTGGCGCTGCTGATCGGGATGTTGCTCGACCAGCAGATCGCTATCGAACTGGCGTTTCTTGGGCCTTATCGCCTTGAGGAGCGCCTCGGCGGAGAACTCGATGCCGAAACGATTGCCGAAATGGACCCAGCAGCGTTCCACGAAATCGTAAGAACCAAACCGGCGTTACACCGCTTTCCCAAGTCGATGGGCGGCCGAATTCAGGCCCTGTGCCAGCACCTCGTCGACGAATACGACGGCGATGCTGGAGCGGTATGGCGAGGCGTGCGCGACGCCGAGAAGCTAAGGGATCGCCTTCTCGTTATCCCCGGGTTCGGAGCCGAAAAGACCGAAATCTTCATAGCAGTGCTTGCGAAACGATTCGCCAAACAACCTCGTGGCTGGAAAGACATGGCGGGCGAGTACGCAGACAACCTGCCAAGGTCGGTTGCCGATCTCGACAGCCCCGAGGCTCTAGCGCGCCTGCGGGCTCGGCGAGCCGAACTCAAAGCGGCAGGAAAAGCTGGCAAGTAACCCACCCCCAATCACTGTTGAAATGACCGCTCAGCGGTCACTAGACCAGCCATTTCGGGGCGGCAATCAGCTTGGATTGCCTTTGGTGGTCATCCACTCGAGGATCTCTACCCAAACCGCTGCGGTTGGATCGATTACATCGAAGTGGTCGACGTCCATCGGAGCCATATACAACACCTCGTCGCCTGCATTCCTCGCAGCTTGGGCATAGTACTTAGACATCGCTGGCGGAACATTGTTATCAATCGCACCATGGACAACGAGCTGTGGAACGCCGAGCGGCAATAGCTGACGTGGCGACGCAGCGTGGTAACTGCCGCGGCTCTCGTTCGGACATGCACCCATCAACTCGCGAGCAGCGCCTTCACTCAAATCAAGTTCGTCGGCCGCTACCAGATCGCTCACCGGAGCGAGAGCAACCACAGCTAAGGGCTCGGCATCGGCCATTGCTGTAGCTGCCCAAAGAGCGAGGTGACCGCCCGCCGAGTGCCCAACTAGAACGAACGACTGGTCGGCCCACAGCGCCAACCCGGCCAGGACGTCGTCACGCATGGCCAACCAGGGGTGATCGACCTCGCCAATTCGCCGGTACTCAATGTTGAGTACCCGCCAACCATGCGAAACCAGATGGCGGGCCAAAGGATGCATAAGGTCACAGGAGTACTTTGCTCGCCAGTATCCGCCGTGTAGCAATACCGCTGCGGGGGCATCATCAGCGGCGCCGTCGTTCCGCCAAGACTCGACGTATTGGCTCGAATGTGATCCGTACTCGATGATTTCGGGTTCGCCACCCGCCGCCACGGTCATGGTTAAACGGTACCCGACAGATTCCGCAACGGTTGACCGATAGATCTATTGAACAAGATGATCACCTCGGCGCTGCTTTTCGCAACCTTGTGTCGCTCCGTTCTAGTGCCACGAACAACAGGCCTCATGGTGCGCTCTTTCGACTGCGCTTTGAACACCTCGGATCTTGCAAGGTCGATTGGAGTCGATCCAGGGCTGGTGCGGCTACGGCTGTCGGCACATCCTGGCGGCGCGCTTGGCACCAAGCCCAGATGAAGGCTGCGCCTCCGACGATGATCTGCGTCGCTACCAAGCCCCAGTAGGTGGCCTCCATAACCGAAGCGCTCTCCCGAGCCTGCCAGGCTCCGGCGTAGCTGGTGGCGGCGGCGATTGGTATCAGCATCAGGATGCTTGCATCGCGCAGTCGAACCCGGCCAGCGAGTCGGTCGAGAATCGTCGGCTCGAGATGGTTTGTCGAAGAACCAGTATTCGATCTCCGCATCAGCTTCCAGGTTCCGCCGATCATCACCGCGAGCTTCAGCGGTGCCCACGGAATCACCAGGAGCACGGCGACAGCCATGTACAGCCCAGAGACCACAAAGAGCAGTCGAGTCGATAGGCGACCCGGCTTCCAACCGACAGGCCACACAAAGCCGATCAACCAGTGCGACATTGCCAGCAGAGCGCCCACCATCAGGGCGTACCCAGCAAATCCCGCAGGGTCCAACATCACCGGTTCAAACCCCATTTCTGCGATGTCTTCGGCACCCAGCGGATCTCCGAGTGCGGACGACACAGCCCATACACCCCAGAAGGCACCGAACAGCAGCGACGCCAACGCCAGCAATCCGGCGCGGCGATCGAGAAGCCAGCGGCGGATCAGGTACCAGAAGCCGACAAAGGCCACCAGTCCGTGCCACCCAATGAACATCGCAGCCATTAGCGGCAATGGGCCGTCCATATAGATGATCGGGGTCAGTACCCCTTCTACGACGAATGCGAAGATCGACCCGGCCAGGATCATGTGGTGGATGCGTCGAGCGCGGCCCAACGCGAGCGCCCACAGTCCGGCCATGGTTGGGATGAGGTAGAACCCGCCGAGGAACAGCATCGAGTCGACGCCAAAGCCAGCCCAATACCAGTAGACCCGCTCGGAGGCCATCACCACAATGGTCGAAGTGAGATAGACGAATGCCGCCAGCGGCAGAGTCGTCTTCAGTCGTTGCCAGCGGCTGCCGGTCGGCGTCGGGGCAAAGAGTTCATCCTTGGCCGCCTCTCGTTCATCGTTTCGATTGCGCCAAATTGTTTTCATGACTCCATGGTGACTGTCGCCGCTTCGCGCCACATCGGGAATCCGGCCATTTGCATACCAGAACCATCGGTCGACCATCACCGACCTCAAATGTCCGAAAGTTCGAGACCCACCCGGCCAGATGATCGATACCAAAGCGGTCGGAAGCTGCCTATCGTTGGTTACATGAGATGGACCCGAGGATGGCCTCACCCCGGGTCGGCTGCTCCGGCGCCGCCCCCGCCTGGTCGCCGCGACCTGCTCACCGCCGCTGGCTTGGCTCTCTTCGCTGTGGCCGACATCCCCGAAGACACGGTGGCATGGGAGCCCGCCACGTCGTTATCGATACTTATCGCAGTTGTGGCCACATACTGGCGGCGAAGCTTCGCTGTCGGGGCTCTGCTCATCGCTTTCGCAGCACGTTTCATCGCCGAGATGGCATCGGGTCTCGCCGACACCCAAATGCAGGCAACATTTGGGCAGATCTTTCTTCTAGGCGTATTCATATACGCCCTCTGTCGTTGGGCAAAGTGGCGCGACGTCTGGCTCGGTATTGGGGCGGCAACGCTGCTTGGGGTCGCAGGTGAATTGGTAACGACAGTTCCGGACTGGGTGCAACTATTTGATGACGCACTGATCTGGGGAATGCTCGCGGCATCTGGGCTCGCGGTGCGTTACCGCGATGCTCTTGGTCATACCCGAGCCGAACAGATTCGATCCGAGGAACGAGAACGAATCGCCCGCGACCTCCACGATGTCGTCGCTCATCACGTCTCGGCAATCGCCATTCAGGCCGAGGGAGCAAAAGCCGCGGCGCAGACCAGCCCCGCCGTCGCCATCGAAGCCCTTGAAACCATTCACAACACCGCCTCGAACACCCTTACCGAGATGCGCCGCATGGTCGCCATATTGCGCGACGACAGCGAGGTGGGACCGGCCGCGCCATACTCGAGCATCGACGAACTTCGTGAGCTCCTGACCGACTCTGAGGCGCCCGGGCCAGCCGTTCAACTCGATATCGGCGAAGGCTTAGACACCCTACCCTCGGCCATAACCGCCGCGGTCCTTCGCATTTCCCAAGAAGCGGTTACCAACGCTCGCCGCCACAGTCGTAACGCCACCGCCATCGATGTCACGATCGGGCGCCAGAATGGCTCGGTTGAAGTCTTGGTAGTCGACGATGGCGAGCGAGTCGTAGCCAGCGGGCGCCGCGGCTTTGGAATCATCGGCATGACCGAGCGCTGTGACCTACTCGGAGGAACTCTGAGCGCTGGAGCGGGCCAGATCCGTGGCTGGCAGGTACGCGCAACCATTCCCGTCGAAGGAAAGCACCACTAATGCTTCGAGTTCTGATCGCCGACGACCAAGAGATGGTGCGGGCCGGGCTGCGAATGATCCTCGAAGCCCAACCCGACATCGAAGTAGTTGGCGAAGCGGCCGACGGCGCCGAGGCCATCGCCCTCGCCACCAGACTACAACCCGACGTTTGCCTGATGGATATCCGCATGCCGGGAACCGATGGCATCACAGCTACCCGAGCGCTCGCCGGTCCAGAAGCAGCCGAACCACTAGCGGTGGTAATCATCACTACATTCGACCTCGATGAATACGTCTATGGCGCGATCCAAGCCGGAGCGAAAGGCTTCCTACTCAAAGATGCCAGCGCCAGTTTCGTGATCGACGCGGTGAGAGCCGCCGCCAGCGGTGATGCACTCATCTCACCAGCGATCACCACCCGACTGTTAGAACACTTCACCGATCCGCAGCATCCCACACAGCTCGCCGACCCCATTGACCCTCTGACAGGGCGAGAAGAAGAGGTGCTCCGAGCATTGGCGCGCGGCCTCACCAACGCCGAAATCGGCGAAGAACTGAACGTCTCGCTCAGCACCGTCAAAAGCCACATCAACACGATCCTCACCAAGCTAAACGCCCGCAACCGGGTCGAGCTAGCGATCTGGGCCCACCAATCCGGTCGCATGACCTGACGCCAATGTCGTTGCCCCGCAGAGCAAGCATGGGCGAACCGAGCCCCGCGGCCTGCGTGACCGGGGAACGCCAGCAATTAGAGACGTATCGATTAGGGACGTGTCTGACACCAGGTGGTTATGAGTCGAAGCCGACTCCGAACCGGTCGAGCGTTCTTAGTAGCGGGCCACGTTTACCTTGGTTGGCGTCGGACTTCACTATTGCTCGGCGGGTCAGAGCTACGACGGCCGACCGCAAGGGCTCGGGCGGAATCGGCATTGGCTTTTTCCTCACCATCTCCAACTCGGTTCTCTCGGTTGGCGTGCCGTCGACCAGATCGAGCGCGACCCGAGCCCCGAAGCGACTGGCTCCCACCCCGAGACCGGTATAGCCGGCAACCCAGGCCAGGCGGTCATCGTGGCGGGTACCGAAGGCTGCAGCAAACTTTGAGGTAGTTCCGATCGGTCCAGCCCAACGGTGGCTAAAACCCAACCCTTCAAGCTGAGGAAAAGTGTCGAAGAAGTGCCCCGCGATCAGCGCGTGGGATCGCGTTTGGTACTCGTACTTTGGCCCCATGCCATTGCCGAAGTGATAGTTGGCGTCATAGCCGCCCCACAGGATCCGCTGATCCTCGGTAAGTCGGTAGTAGTGAAACTGACTCGCCGAGTCGGCGAGGCCCTCTCGACCATTCCAGCCAATCGCAGCAAGTTGTTCCATCGACAGGGGCTCGGTCATCAGCACGTGGTCATAGATCGGCAGCACGTAGCGGCGAATCTGGCGATCGGGCTCGGCCCAGGCGTTGGTTGCAAGGATCACTCGTTCGGCCGCCACCGATCCGGCGTCGGTCAGCACCCGCAACTCAGAGGCGCCGGACTCAACATCGACTACCCGACTGTGGTCGTGAACGACCCCGCCAAGCGATTCGACCGCGCGCCGCAAGCCCCAGCACAGGCGCGCCGGGTCTACCAAGACCACCCCTTCATTGACCAAGCCACCCAAGTAGCTGGGCGAGTTGGCCACCATTTGCGCCTGGGTCTGATCCAGCAATCGAAACGGCTGGTCGTAGTGCCTGTAGATCTCCACCGCCTCGGCCAGCTCGTCTAGTTGCCACGGCTCGGTGGCCATGCTTACGTCCGCTGTCGACCATGCGGCAGCATCGATCGAGTAGCGCTCGATCGAGGCGAGGATGCCAGCCAGGTTCTCGTCGCCCAGACGGAGCAGCGTGTTCATGTCGTCGGGCCAATGCGAATGACCGTTACCGAGGCCGTGGGTGAGCGACGGGTCGCAGAACCCGCCATTTCGTGAAGACGCCCCGAACCCTGTCACCTGAGCCTCTAAAACCCTCACCATTCGCCCGGGGTTGTCTTCGAGTGCTTGCAAGGCTGCCCACAAGCCCGTGAATCCCCCGCCGACGATTACTAGGTCCGAGCGTTGCGGACCTTCCAGACATGGAGCCCCACTGGGCTTGTCGGACCGGTCGGTCCAGAAGACCGCGGGCTTTGCGCGCTCGACAAGGTCGGTCATTGCTTGGGATCGGCTCATTTCAACGCATTCTTACAATCATTGGCTGCTCAATCAACTGATTCAGTTGATGAACTCGGCAATGTCATGTTGAATAGCTCGCACAGCTGGTAAAACTCCACTAATTCGATCGAAGGTAGCAGGCAGTGAAATCGGCGAGCACAATAATCTCGAACGGAACAATTCACTCGATGGACCCGGATGAGCCCAGTCCCAGTTGGGTGGAAGTACGAGGCGGATTGGTCCACGCGGTCGGCCAGAACGATCCGCCACCCGGCGAACCGTTAGATCTTGACGGTCGAACGCTACTGCCCGGCTTTCACGATGCACACGTGCATCCATCGCTGGGTGGCCTAGCCCTCATCCGCTGCGACCTCCACCACCACTCAACAATCGAGGCATTCGTCGAAACGGTGGGTACGTACGCCAACGAGCACCCCGACGTCTCATGGATATTGGGTGGTGGTTGGTCGATGGAGGACGTACCGCAGGGCATCGCCCGCGCCGAGTGGCTCGATGCAGTAGTTCCCGATCGTCCCGTCTACCTCGGGAGCAGTGAGGGGCACGCCGCTTGGGCCAACAGCCTTGCTCTCAAGTTGGCGGGAATCGACTCGAATACACCCGACCCCCACGACGGCCGAATCGAGCGTGATCCCGACGGCACGCCCAACGGCACACTCCAAGAGGGCGCCGCCTATCTGGTCGAGCGCGTCCTGCCAGCAACCAAGCAATCAGAAACCGAAGCTGGCATCGAGGCGGCTCAAGCAATGCTGCTCTCAGTGGGCGTCACCAC
>CBERPN010000081.1:0-15347 GCA_965524675.1 uncultured bacterium | reverse complement strand
CGTCAGGAACAGCAGTATTCGGGAGATGAAGAACCGTCATGGGTCTGAAACTACCGCACACTCAGAGCCAACGGCTCACAACCCGTTCTGCCAGCGAGGATCGCCCCTCTGGGGGCGTTTTTAGGTGGCAGAACGGGTGCTGGCTTCTTAGATTGAGGCGCTGGGGCGGCCCGGACCTTCTTCGGGCACTCCGAACATGTTTGAGTTGAGTCGCGCATCGGCCATAAGTCCTGCCACCACGTCGGTGAGACCACCGGGATCTTCGCTCTGCTGCGCCTGTGGGCCGAGCACCCAGCCTTCGGCGATACCGATGCGGCTTCCGACCACGTCGAAAACCCGGCCGCTCACACCGCGGGCGGCAGGACTTGCCAGCCATGTCACGACATTGGCGATCCAGCGCGGACCCATCTTCTCCTGGGTTTCCTCATCCATCTCGGAGAAGCCTGGGAGATCTGCGGTCATTCGGGTGTAAGCAGCCGGTGCGATGCAGTTGACGGTTACGCCATAGCGGGTGAGTTCTTGTGCTGTGATGTGAGTAAACGCCGCGATTCCGGCCTTCGCAGCTCCGTAATTGCTTTGGCCGATGTTGCCGTAAATCCCCGACGGCGACGTGGTGTTGATTACCGCGGCGACGTTGTCCTCGCCAGCCTTAGCCCGCTCGCGCCAGTATTTGGCTGCTGCGTTGGTCGGGGCGAAAGTACCCTTGAGGTGGACGTTGATAACGGCATCCCAGTCGCTCTCGGTCATCGAGAACACCATGCGGTCGCGCAAAATACCCGCGTTGTTGATGAGGATGTCGATGCCGCCGAAGGTATCGATGGCCTGTTGGATCATGGCCGCGGCATCGTCCATCACCGCTACGTTGCCGCCGTTGACGACAGCTTCGCCGCCCATCGCTTCGATTTCGGCTACGACGTCTTGGGCAGGGGTCGTATCGGTTCCCTCGCCGTCGGCCGCTCCACCTAGGTCGTTTACGACAACCTTCGCCCCTGTTTCAGCAAGTAACAACGCGTGCTCGCGACCAATCCCCCGGCCTGCTCCGGTAACGACCGCTACGCGGCCCTCGTTGATCTTTTCCATTGGTGTTTCTCTCTTTCGTTCCGTGAGGTTCAGGGACGTTTAGTCGACTGTGTTCAGACTCGCTGAATCAGCGTGCCGGTGCCTAGCCCGCCACCGCAGCACATCGTAATAAGGGCAAACTCTTTGTCGCTGCGCTGCAGCTCATGAACAGCCTTGGTGAGCAGAATCGCGCCGGTGCCGCCGAGGGGGTGGCCGATAGCGATGGCGCCGCCGTTGGGATTGACCGTGGCCATGTCGGCCCCGGTTTCGGCCTGCCATGCCAGAACAACCGACGCGAAGGCCTCGTTAATCTCGACCACGTCGATATCACTCATCGCCATACCGTTACGTTCGAGCAGTTGCTGCGTGGCGGTGATTGGACCGGTGAGCATCAACACCGGGTCGGACCCGGCCAGCACCGAGTCGACGATGCGGGCCATTGGCTTTTGCCCGAGTTCATTGGCTTTGGCGGCCGACATCATCAGAACCGCGCCAGCACCATCGCTGATCTGACTCGAGTTTCCAGCGGTGTGTACGCCGTTCTCGCGCGCTACCGGCTTGAGATTCGCCAACGACTCGAGTGTCGTTTCGCGCAATCCCTCGTCTCGCTCGACAAGATGGGTCGATCCGGTGGGTTTACCGTCGTCGCCAAGGTCGGGGGCTTCGATGGGTTTGACCTGGGTTGCGAAACGATCCTCAGCCCACGCCTGGATTGCCCGGTCTTGGCTCAACTTGCCAAACTCGTCGGCGTCGGCCCGGCTGATCCCCCACTGCTCTGCGATGCGCTCGGCTCCTTCGAACTGCGATGTTGCCTCGTGCTGTGCCCAATAGTTTCGGTTGATGGGTTTACCGACCTGGGGATCTTTGGGGACGGTGGCTCCCATTGGCACCCGGCTCATTAGCTCTACCCCGCAGCCCATCGCCACATCGATCACGCCTGCCTTGACCAACGCATAGGCCAAATTGGTGGCTTGCTGTGATGATCCGCACTGCGCATCGACGGTGGATGCAGCTACCTCGATCGGAAGCCCCTGGGCCAGCCAAGCATTTCGAGCGACGTTCATGGTTTGCATTCCGACCTGGCCCACGCACCCGCCGACGACCTGGCCAACCTCTGCCGGATCGAGACCCGAACGATCGAGCGCCTCCTTCTGGATTTGGCCCAAAAGGTCGATGGAATGCATCGACGACAAGCCACCGTTGCGCTTGCCCTTGGGGCTACGCACGGCTTCGGTGATAACGACTTCAGTCATTTGGCTGCTCCCAGACCGGGCTGAATCTCATGGCTATTCGCAAGCAACGTAGCAACCCAGCCCAAGAACCTCGAAATCGTCGAATAGTTCTGATTCGTGGCCGTTAGCTACCCAAGAGCAGTAAACAAGGTGGCCATAACTCCCCAAGTGCTGAGTGTCGACCCAACGCCAAAGGTGATGAGCGTTCGCATTTGGTTGACGTTTGACCGTTCGAGGTCGGCAATATCGGCCTTGAATTCGGCCCTCAACTCGGTCATCTCGCCACCCAATTCGGCCCTCAACTTGGTCATCTCGCCACGCAATTCTGTTCGCAGCTCGGTCATCTCACCACGTAGCCCTGTTCGCAGCTCGGACATCTCACCACGTAGCCCTGTTCGCAGCTTGGTCACTTCGCTTTGCAGCTCAGAACTCGTCAAACGAAGGTCTTCCTTAGTAACAAGCTGGCTGTAGTCGAGTGCCGGCAGCGAGTCCATTAGGGCGTCCGCCAGCCGGTCTTCGCCCATGGCCTCACGAAAGTAGGAGCGAAGATCGAACCGTGTTTGTTCATCTATAGTCATTGTGTCGGGTTTCCTCAGCTATCACAAGAGAGTTGAGGGGGAAGTCACCATCGAACCTAGCCGTGGGGTGTGACAGTCTCTGTTGGCTGCTACACCCTGCGTCCGAACCAGGCTGCGAGTTTGTCAATAGTGGGGGCATCATCGTCGGTGGCGGTGACGGCGCCAAATGGGAATTCGCCGCCGCGCGGTTCGGCCGGAATTCCGAACTGCACAATCTCTAGCGATTGTTGCACGTCGCCCTCGTGCCATTCGGGCTCGACAGCAATTGCCTTGGCCAAATCCCAGATGTGGGTAAGAAGCTCGGCGGTATAAATGCCGAGGGTCGCGGCTCCGGGAAGCGTTGCGAATGGCAGAACCATTTCTTGGCCGAGCACCGCGTCGTCCGACCATGCCTGGTGCACTGCGTGTGCGGCAGTCTCGAGAACTTCAGGCCACTGGTCGGGGTCGACCCCTTCGACGACCAACGGCAGAGTCATCGCATCAATGCCGCCGGGGAAACCGGCCAGTCGGTCAAGTATTGCTACAAGGTGGCCGGCTATCGCCTTCGCATCCCACTGGGGGCATGGGCTCGGGTTGGTTTCGTTCTCGGAGTTGACCCGGGAGATGACAGCCCCCGCAAGCGCCACCGCTCTAGCCATTGGCATACGAGGATCGTCGGCCGACAATGACCCGGGGTCGATTTCGGGAACTGAAACAATGTTGTTGTTAGTCATGGACTTCATCATGATTGTTAAAGTGGACACGCTGTGACCACTTTGATGTGAAACTGTAGAAATATGCGCGCTGACCGCCTCGTAGCGACCCTTCTGATTCTGCAAGCCCGTAAATGGGCCACTGCAGCCGAGATCGCTGAAGAGCTAGAGGTCTCGGTCAAAACCACACGGCGAGATCTAGACGCACTGGCGATGGCGGGCATACCGGTCTACTCACAGGCTGGCCGTGGCGGAGGGTGGACTCTGCTCGGAGGTGCTCGCACAGATCTCACCGGTCTTCGCTCCGATGAATCCCAAGCCTTGTTTTTGGCAGCAGGCTCGGCGCCACGCACATCGCGAGGCCTCAAAGATGCGCTGCGCAAGCTGGTTCAGGCTGTGCCCGAACCATTCCGGGCCGACGCCGCAGCTGCTGTACAAGCGGTAGTCGTCGACCCCGCTCGTTGGAACGGTCCGACATTCGACAGCCCAGTGTTCCTCGAGCAGCTACAGCAAGCGGTGATCTCACGTGAGCAGATAGATCTCGAGTACGAATCGCCTCGGACGGGTATCAGCCGACGACGGGTTCATCCCCTGGGCCTAGTCGTCAAGGCTTCGATCTGGTACCTGGTAGCTCAGACCGCCGACGGACAGCGAACCTTTCGGGTCGATCGCGTCGCCAACGCATCACCGACGGGTGAGCCAGCTGTTCGGCCAGCGGGTTTTGACCTCGGGCGAGCGTGGAGCGAGATCACCACTGCCTACGACGAGCAGGCTCGCACGATCGTTGCCGAGGCACTCGCCGAACCCTGGACTCTACCAATTTTGCATCGCGTTGTCGGAACCCAACTCGAGCTAGGCGATGAGCAACCAGACCGAAGAACAGCCGTGCGAATCTCTGCATACTCGGTGCAAGCCCTCGCCGGTCAGGTAGCTGGTCTAGCGGCAGGGCTCGAAGTCCTTTCGCCACCAGAAGTGAAAGACGCGCTCGCTGTTATCGGCGACTGTCTAACCAACAAATATCGCTAGTGGTGCGTTAGAACGTCCATTAGGGACGTGTCAGACACGTCCCTAATGGACGGCAGAAACTTGCTAGTCGAGCTCGTGAACCGTGGTGTCGTATACCGTTCGAATAGCGAAGTTCGAGCGGATCCTCGCCACCGCTGGCAGTCGCGACAAGTACTGCTTGTGGATCCGCTCGTAGTCGGCGGTGTCAGCAACCGCTAAATGTAGGATGTAGTCATAGTCGCCCGCCATCAGGTGACACGACATCACCTCGGGGCAATCGGCGACCGCAGCTTCGAAGGCATCGAGCTTGTGTTCGGATTGGCTATCGAGGCTGATCTCGATGAATACGTCGACTGGCCGCCCGATCTTGATTGGGTCGACCAGCATCACAAACCCATCGATTACTCCGGTGTCTTCAAGCCTTCGAACCCGCCGTAAGCACGCCGACGGGGAGAGCCCCACATGTTCGGCAACCTCGATATTCTGCATGCGTCCATCCGCCTGCAATAGGTTCAAGATTTGGCGGTCGATTGCGTCTAGTTCTTCCATACACAATCAGTGTGTCGGTTTCAAGCATAATACGCAATCTAGTTGCGAGTGAGGCCCTTCCAGGGCCAATCTTCACAATCGGTGACGGACGTCACTTCGGTACATTTCTGCAATAGGCGTACACGAAGCGCGCCTTATCGCGAATCCAGGAGTGCTCATGATCATCGGTGTACCAACAGAGATCAAAGACGCTGAGCGTCGCGTCGGCCTAACTCCAAACAGCGTGGCCGAGCTAACGGGTCGGGGGCACGACGTTCTGATTCAAACCGGCGCTGGCCTCGGTTCCGGGTTTGGCGATAGCGAGTACGAGAACGCTGCGGCCAAGATTGTCGATGCAGCCACCGATGTCTTCAGCGGTGCCGAGATGATCGTAAAGGTCAAGGAGCCCCAGGCCGTCGAGCGGGCTCTCCTAACCGCAGACCACACACTGTTCACCTATCTTCACCTCGCACCCGACCCAGCTCAAACCAACGATCTGGTAAGTAGCGGTTGCACCGCGATTGCGTACGAGACCGTAACCGACCGCGCTGGACGCCTGCCTCTGTTGACCCCGATGTCACAGGTGGCAGGTCGGTTGTCGATCCAGGCCGGAGCACATCACCTCGAAGCACCTCACGGAGGCTCGGGCGTATTGCTCGGTGGAGTCCCGGGCGTTGCTCCAGCCAAGGTGGTCGTAATCGGTGGTGGCGTCGTTGGCCAAAACGCCATCGAGATGGCGATTGGCCTGCGCGCCGATGTCACCGTTCTCGACCGCGACCCCAGCACCCTCGGCGCTTTAAGCGCTCGTTTCGGACCCGCGCTTCGGACCCTTTACTCGACCGGTGCTGTGCTCGACGAAGAGGTGGTAGGCGCAGATCTCGTGATTGGCGCTGTACTTATCCCCGGAGCCGCTGCACCCAAGTTGGTCAGCGCCGACATGATCAGTCGCATGCGAAAAGGCTCGGTGGTAGTAGATGTGGCCATCGATCAAGGCGGCTGCTTTGAAACCTCGCACGCCACTACTCATACCGACCCGATCTTCCTAGTCGACGACATTGTGCATTACTGCGTAGCAAACATGCCGGGTGGTGTACCTCGCACTTCGACGCTGGCACTCAACAACGCCACCCTGCCGTTCACGCTCGCGTTGGCAATGGGTCCGAAAGCTGCGCTTTTGGCAGATCAGCACTTGTTACACGGCCTCAACGTGCACAACGGCATGATCACCGACGAAGCTGTGGCCAAAGCCCTCGATATGACCTATGTCGACCCGGCAACAGCGCTCGGCTAACCGCCAGCCTCCCAAATTACTGTTGCAAACACCGCTGAGCGGTCACTAGAACAGTAATTTCGAATTTGGATAGGTAAAGCAGACCCGAAATCGACCGATTGACCCAGAGACCTATGAACTCTGCGCGACTCTCTTATCGATGGCTCTTCGCCGCCTCAACCCTGGTTTTCGTCATGTTCGTGTCGGCCTGCTCGACGGCTACCAACGACGATAGCGCCGCACCCACCGCGGTGGCCTTCAGCGACGAGGAACCGGCTACGTCGACTCCGATTTCACCAGCACAAGCCGCTGTCTCCCCTACAACGACCGCTGCACCAACCATTGGTTGCATTGGCACTACGTTCTCGGTGAACTATCCGGAGTCGTGGTTTGTTGGATCGACCGGCAGCATCGAGACATGTCGCTTCTTCAGCCGCCGGGCCATCGCGCCCACCATCGACGGGAAGTACGCACCCGAGATCGTCATCGTTCGCGAACGTCGCTACGAGAGCGTGCTCGGCCGGGTGAGTAATTTTGCGGGCAACGCGACAAGACTCCTCGACTCGCGAGCCTCCGATGTCAACGGATACCCGGCCACGATCTTCGACGTCGCAAGTAACGGTCAAGGCAGCTTCGCCGAAGGCTTGCGAACCCGAGTCGTCGTAGTGAACCTCGACGGCAAGGCACTGGTAGCAACCGCGACCGAAGCAACGGTTGGTCCTCCCGCCGGCGACTTCGACGAAACGATCAGGGTTCTAGATCGAATCCTAAAGACGCTAATAATTATCGAGTAGCACTCTCTCAAGCTGAGACGGTGTCAGACACGTCCCTAATGAAGCGTCTCTAATGGGCTTTGTTGGGTGGACGGGGTCAGACACATCTCTAAATCCTGGGTGTGCGATCAGGTTTTTGGCTTTGTAGCCAGGAATTAGAAACGTATCGGACGCCAGAGCCGGATTGAGCCTGCCGGAAGACAAGGAGTGAGGGACGAACGACGGGTCAGTGCTTGCGTTCAGCAGCGCGCATCGAGGCCCGCCAGGGCCGGATTGAGCCTACGGGCAACATAGTCTCAAGGCTTCATGAGTTCGCGCGCGCTTTCGTTTCTAGTCTTTTGCACAAGCGCAGCAGTATTGGTGCTGGAGATCCTCGCTGGGCGACTTCTCGGTCCGTTCATTGGGGTTTCGCTTGAGACTTTCACCGGCATCATCGGCACTGTGCTTGCCGGTATTGCTGTGGGAAGCGCGGCCGGTGGTCGCCTCGCAGATCGGAACGACCCTCGTGCCCTTGTGGGTCCGATTCTGGTCATGGGCGGGGCGCTCACTTGGCTAGCGCCTCCATTGGTTTCGCTCATTGGGCCGTCGGTCGATAATTCACCGTTCGGCATCGTGTTCATCGTCGCCCTAACTTTCTTTGCGCCGGCGGCGGTGCTCAGCGCAATATCGCCAATCGCTGCGAAAATGCGGCTAGACGACCTCGGCGAAACGGGCTCGGTGGTCGGGAATCTGTCGGCAGCCGGTACAACGGGCGCTCTGTTCGGCACCTTCGTAACCGGATTCGTGCTCGTGGCCGCCCTTCCGTCGCGACCGATCATCTTTCTGCTCGGCGCTGCCTTGGTTATGGCAGGGCTTCTACTCTGGTATCGCCTCCGAGGAGCGACCGAAGGCGCACCAGCACTGATAGTGGCTCTACTCGTTCCGGCGATCGCGAATCTCGGGGTCGGCAGTCCGTGTGATGTCGAAACCGCCTACGCCTGCGTCTGGGTAACGAAGGACGAGGGGCGCGAGGGCGGGCGCAGTTTGATTCTCGACGGCCTCCGCAACTCCTATGTCGATCTCGATGACTACACCTATCTCGAGTTCGAATACATGCGTCACTTTGCTGAGGTCGTCGAGACCACTCGACCAGGCGCCATCAAGGGCCTGCACCTCGGCGGCGCTGGATTCACCTTTCCGCGCTACCTGGCTGCGGTTCGACCGGGGTCTTCCGGCATCGTTCTCGAGATCGACGATCGTTTGGTCGAGTTGGCTCAAGCCGAACTTGGACTAGAACTCGGCGAGGACCTACAGGTCGTGGTCGATGACGCGCGTTTATCGATACGAGACCAACCCACCGATGGCTTCGACGTGATAATCGCCGACACGTTCTCGGGCGGAACCGTGCCATGGCATCTCACCACCCGAGAGTTCATGGCCGAGCTACAACGCGTACTACACCCCAGTGGAGTGCTGGCGATGAATGTGCTCGACGGCAAGTCGGTCGACTTCGCCCGAGCAGAGCTAGCAACCCTCGACGCGGTATTTGAGAACGTTGCCCTAATCCTGCCGAGCGGCGGGCTAGAGAGCGGTCGAACCCGCAACTTGATCCTTATCGCCTCCGACCAACCGATTATCAAACCGGAGGTAGCAGAGGGCAGGTTTTTGGACACGGCCAGGACTCGCAAATTCATCGACGGCGCCAGAGTGTTACGCGACGACTTCGCCCCGGTGGAACAGTTACGCCAACAGCCATAGCATTCTCTTGAGAGCCCCGAAACGCAACTGGTGTCAGATTCGGCTGCTGGGACCGCCAGATCTGACACGAGTTCGGTAGGGGTTAGCGGGTCGCTATTAGGGCCTTTTCGAAGGCTGCTAGGCCTTCGTCTATCTCGGCCTCGCTTACTACTAGCGGGGGCATCCAGCGCACTATCGTGCCCTCGGCTCCGGTGCTCATTATCAACAGGTTCGACTCTTCACGGCAGTGCGCCACTATCGCCGCGACTCGAACCGCGTCGGGTGAGCGATCATCGTGGCGGAACTCACTGGCCACCATCAGGCCAGGGCCTCGCACCGTCATCAAGGTTGGGTCATCGATCGCTAGCGTCTCTAGGCCGGCGCGAAGCTGATCGCCGCGTTCGTTCACATTTGCCATGAAACCGTCGGCGGTTAGTACGTCGATGGTCGCCAGCGCCGCCGCGCAACCAATGGCATTCCCGCCGTAGGTTCCGCCGTGGCTTCCGGTTGGCCACTTCGCGTCTAACTCCGCCCGCATCCCGATTGCCGACATCGGGAAGCCCGACGCTATGCCCTTGGCCATAACGATGATGTCGGGCTCTACTCCCAGATCGTCGATGGCAAACATCGACCCGGCGCGACCGAACCCGCTCTGCACCTCGTCGTCGATGTAGAGGATGCCGTGTTCCTTGCAGCGTTCGGCGATGCCTTGAATGAAGGCGGCAGGCGCGGGCACATAGCCACCTTCGCCAAGCACCGGTTCCATCATCACCGCGGCCGTTTCGCTGGGCGCGGTTTGGGTGGTTAGCAGCCAATCGAAACCGGCGAGCGCCCGTTCAACCGCATCGGCTTCGGCATCGCCCGAACGGCCTGTGTAGGGAAACGGTGCACAGAACACACCGGAAGGAAGCGGCGCGTGTCCGGCGCGGTAGACCGTCTTCGACATGGTCATCGCCATCGCCATATGGGTACGGCCGTGGAAGCTGCCGTCGAACACGATGAGGTTCGGCCGTCCGGTCGCCTGTTTGGCGAGCTTTAGCGCCGACTCGGTGGCTTCGGCCCCCGAATTGGTGAAGAAGAACGTGTCAATTCCCGGCGGCGTGAGTTCGGTCAGTCGCTCAGCTAGGGGGCCGATCTGGTCGTGGCGAAAGATGTTGACCTGCGCGTGGATAAACTTCTCGGCCTGCGCCTGAATGGCTGCGACCACGTGGGGATGACTGTGGCCCGTGCTGGTTACCGCAATGCCGCTGGTGAAATCTAGATACTCGACGCCATTGGTGGTGGTCACCACCGAGCCCTTGCCGTGGCTCACTTCGAGATCGGTGAGTTGAAAGTAGACGTTGGAAACGTGTGCGGTCATGGTGTGAGTGTGCTCCTCGGATTCGATGGGTTCAAGGTGTTCGTTAGGTAAGCGGCAGGCGATCAGGTGGTGGTGTCGTCGGCGATAATCAAAGTCTTCAAGTCGCTATGAAACTCGAGGGCGTAGCGGCCACCCTCACGGCCGATTCCTGAAATCCCTACTCCGCCGAAGGGTGCCAGCAGGTCGCGAACCAAAAAGGTGTTGACCCAGATGATTCCGGCCCGCACGGCGCGCCCTACCCGCTCAGCACGTTCCCGAGAGCTGGTGAAAATCAGCGCCGAGAGGCCATAGCGAGTGGAGTTGGCGAGCTCAACGGCCTCGGCTTCGGCGGCAAAGGTTTGAATGGTGAGCACCGGGCCAAACACTTCGTTCTGCACGATATGGCTGTCGTTCGATCGCGGTTCGATCAGGGTGAGCTCGTAGTGCAGCGACCCCTCTCGCTGCTCACCTCCCCAGACGATGTGGTCGCCTTCGGCCTTAGAACGTTCTACCAATCCGGAGATGTTGGCGAGGTGCTCGGGATGAACCACCGGAGCAACGGTGGTGGAGTCGTCGCGCGGGTCGCCGAGGACGTGGGCCTCGGTAAGTTTCTTGAACGCAGCCCGAAACTCGTCGGCAATGCTCTCGGCGATTAGCAAGCGTGTTCCGGCCAGGCAAACTTGGCCGGAGTCTTCGTACTGCTCGGCCGCCTTAGCGGCTGCGAGTTCGATATCGGCATCTTCAAACACGATGAGTGGGCCTTTGCCCCCAAGTTCGGCAGTAAAGGGCACCAGGTTCTCGGCCGCGGCTTTGCCGATCTGTTTGGCGGTAGCGGGCGAGCCAGTGAAACTGATGCGGCGGACTCGTTCATCGCTCACCAGTGCCGCGCCGACCTCTTCGCCTATACCTTGCACGAGGTTGAACACTCCCGGCGGGAACCCTGCCTCCACCGTTAGTTCAGCCAAGAGCGCGGCCGACAGCGGCGACCATTCCGCCGGTTTGAACAGCACCGAGTTCCCAGAGGCCAACGCAGGGGCAAGCTTCCAGGTGGCCAGCATGAAAGGGGCGTTCCAAGGCGTGATGACCACCGCAGGGCCAGCGGGCATCCGCATTACTGTGTGGGCGGTGCCCTTGGCATCCCATTGTTCATCCTCGTGAGCTTCGATGATGTCGGCGTAGGTGCGAAAATTGATCGCACCTCGAGCCACCAAGCGTTTGCGCATCGATTCGTGGCGAAAGCCCATGTCGATGGTTTCGACGATGGCGATGTCGTCGCTGCGTTCGTCGATTAGGTCGGCCAGCTTGCGAAGAACTGCAGCCCGCTCGCCGGGTTCATACGCCGACCAGACTCCGAACCCTTCGATGGCTGCCCGCACTGCCGCGTCGGCCGTCTCGCCATCACCACGAGAAATGTCGGCCAGCTTCCACTCCCAATCGAGTGGCGACCGGGTCTCAAAGGTTTGAGGAGAGGAAACCCATGCTCCACCAATGAGGTGGCCGGTCTGAACCTCGACCCCCTCGATGACGACCATCAGTCGTCGTCCAGAGTGGATTCGTAGTGCTTGGCACCGGGGCCCTGAGGGGCACGGATTCCGCGGAACTCCCAATCGCCGCCCTGGGCGGTGCTGTGCACTTCTTCGCTATCGCTGGGCTGGGCTCCGACGTCGGAACGAATGGGGGTCGGGCCGGTAACGATGGTGTTGGTCATGGCACCGAGGCCTTCCACCTCGACTGTAACCACATCGCCCGGGTAGACGGTACGAGAGTTGGCCGGTGTGCCCGACAACAAGATGTCGCCAGGAACCAAAGTTATGTTTCGAGCGATATCAGCTACCAGGTAATGCATATCCCACTCCATCTCGTCGGTGGTGGCATCTTGCACCACCTTTCCGTTGACGATGGTTTGGATCTGCTTGCCGTGAAAGTCCCAATCGGTGACCAAGCCGGGGCCGACCGGGCAGAGCGTGTCGCTGCCCTTGACCCGTAGCATCGAACCAGCGTCAGTGTCGCGAAAATCGTGCAGGCCGTAGTCGTTGCTGGCCGAGTAGCCAGCGATGTAAGAGCCAGCATCGCCGGGTGAAATATTGCGGCAGACCCGGCCGATGATGATGGCGATCTCGCCCTCGTAGTTGAGCCACTTGCAACCGTCTGGGCGCACTACATCGGCGCGGTGTGCGTTGAGAGCCGTAACCGGTTTCTGAAAGTAGGTGGGTGCCGAGGGCAGTTTGGTCATGAACTCCTCGACCCGGCTGGCGTAGTTGAGGTGCACGCAGATGATCTTGCTCGGCTCGACCGGTGCGAGATGAATAGCGTCGGCGGCGGCAACCCGACGGCCATCGCCCGCGATAAGCTCCTCGCCATCGCGTTCTACATGGGTCGGGTAGCCATCGAGGAGAATTCGTCGAAGGTCAGCCATGGTCAGAATCTCCTATGGTGTCGGTTCGTTGCAACCGACTGCGAGCGTTAAACGAGACTGTAATCACAAAACCGTTTGGGGCCAAACGATCTCTGAGCGCCAGCTTGAGTGGGCTGAGGTCAACCTCATCCGAGGACGAATGGGTCGCGGGTGGTGCCTTCTATCTCGACCCATACCGTCTTGGTGTCGAGAAAGCCGTCTATAGCTTCAAGCCCGTTGTCGCGACCGTAGCCCGATTGCTTTACGCCGCCGAACGGGGCCGCGTACGACACGTTGCGGTATGTGTTGATCCACACCGTGCCAACGTTGAGGTTGCGAGCCATCCGGTGCGCTCGCTGGATGTCGGCCGTCCAAACTCCAGCCGCCAGTCCGTAGTCGCTATCGTTGGCTAGTGCTATGACCTCGGCCTCGTCGGCAAATGTCATCACGGCCAGAACCGGTCCGAAGACCTCCTGACGCACAATCGTGGTGTCGTTGGTTACGCCGGTTAGCACGGTGGGGCGCACAAAGCGGCCACCTAACTTGGGGTCGAGAACGCCCCCGCTGGCAACGACGGCACCCTCTTCCTCGGCTTGAGCGATCATCGACAAGATCCGGTCGCGCTGCGCGTCGGAGGCCGCCGGACCCATCTCGGTGGCCACGTCGCTCGGGTCGCCTAGCTTGAGACCGTCGGCCCTAGAGACAACCCGTTCGATGATGTCCTCGGCGATCGACTCGTGGATGTAGGCCCGCGATCCGGCAACGCAGGTTTGGCCCGAGGCTGCGAAAATCCCGGCCAGAAGACCGTTGACGGCCGCCTCGGGATCGGCATCGTCGAAGATGATCTGGGGTGACTTGCCCCCCAGCTCAAGCACCGTGGGGGTCAGATTCTCGGCGGCCGCCCGGGCGACATGACGGGCGGTGTCGCCCCCACCGGTGAAAGTGATCTTGTCGATACCGGGGTGTGAGCTGATCGCCGCTCCTACCTCGGCTCCGCCGGTGACAACGTTGATCACGCCGGGCGGGAACCCGGCTTCGGTGGCTAGTTTGGCGAGAAGTAGCGCCGTAACCGGTGTGATGTCCGATGGCTTCACCACCACCGTGCAGCCAGCAGCGAGTGCCGGGCCAAGCTTCCAGATGAGTAACGACAGCGGTGAATTCCACGGAATGATCGCTCCAACCACACCTTTGGGAACCTTCTCGGTGTAGATCAGAAAGTTCGACGTTGGCGCCGGGATCTGTTGTCCCATGATCTTGTCGGCCATGCCAGCGAAGTACTCGAGATAGCTAGCAAGGCTCTTAGCCTGAGCCGACGTTTCGCGAATTATCTTGCCGTTGTCGCGGGTTTCGATCTGGCTCAGAACGTCAGCGTCGCGGCTTAACAAAGCACCCAGCTCATTCATCAGCTTGGCCCTTTCGCGTCCCCGCATCTGCGACCACGGACCATCTTCGAAGGCTGTTCGGGCAGCACGAACCGCAAGGTCGACGGCCGCCGGGTCGTCGGGCACCTCGGCCCATGCCTCGCCTGTATAAGGATTGATGGTT
Source organism: uncultured bacterium (assembly GCA_965524675.1). Lineage (GTDB taxonomy): Bacteria > Actinomycetota > Acidimicrobiia > Acidimicrobiales > SHLQ01 > CALLQB01. The sequence continues at coordinate 1,215 of CBERPN010000081.1, read as the reverse complement.
TCCATCACCCGCTCTGCGGCGAGCCAACCACCATCGATAAAGTTTGCATACGTGGTAAGGCCGTCAACGCTTTCGGCCTGGTCGATGCTGATCGCCCCGCTCGGGCATTCCTCGACAAGTTTCGCAGCGCGACCGGCCGAGAGATGCGAGTCGGGTGCCATGGCTGCAATCGCCGTTTCGTCGTCGATCTCCATCAGGTCGGGTTCGAGCATTTCGCACTTGCCCACCCCAACGCAGCGGTGTTCATCGACCACGACCCGCAGCTGCTCGCTCATCGACTCAATCCCATCTCCACCGACAACACTCCTCTAACAAAGTTCGAAGGAACCGGAACGGGTGCTCCAGCGGGTTCCAGCCGCATGTTTAGGGCCAGCATCTCCTCCAGCAATACCTTGAGCTCCATCCGGGCAAGGAACGCTCCGAGGCAGTGATGCGAACCACCGCCGCCGAAGGCGAAGTGCGGGTTTGGGTCGCGGCCCAAGTCGAGCGTGTACGGATTCTCAAACACCGCTTCGTCGAAGTTGGCCGACGTGTACCACATGACCACTTTGTCGCCCTTGGCGATTGCGGTTCCCGCCAGTTCGGTGTCGATAGCCGCTGTGCGACGCATGTGCATCACCGGCGATGCCCAACGCAGTAGTTCTTCCACCGCCGAATCGAGCAGTTCTGGCGAATCGACCAAGCTTTGCCATTGATCCGGGTTGTCGGCTAACGCGATGGCAGCGTGACTCATCGCAGTACGGGTGGTTTCGTTACCGGCGAACACCACGAGCTGAAAGAAGTTCTGATACTCCGATCTTGTTAAGCGCTCACCGTCGATCTCGGCGAAGATAAGCCTCGTAACCAAGTCGTCTTGAGGGTCGGCCTCGCGAACCTCGCGAATCTGTCCCCCGTACTCGAAAAGGGCGTGCGATGCTGGGCTACCGAATGGCAGGAGCCGAAGATCGGTTGTGTTTCCGAAGGCATCGGGCGCCAGCGATTGCCTATCGCTGGTTGCTTCCACCAAATAGTTCGACAGCTCGATCATCATGTCGGCATCTTCGAGCGGGATACCCATGATGGTGAGGATCACGTTTATGGGCACCGGGGCGGCCACGATGTCTACCCAGTTGCCGCCGCCTTGTGCGATGAAATCCTCGAGACGACCAACCGCGATCTGACGGGTCACCTCTTCCCATACCCGAATGTTCTTGGGGGTGAACGCTTTGCTCACCA
>CBERPN010000080.1:0-15428 GCA_965524675.1 uncultured bacterium | reverse complement strand
CCGCGAACGTAGTCGCCAAAGAACAAGGTGGTAGGCGGCGAAGTCCCAGCAGGGACAGCCGTCGTCGTGGAGGTAGTCACATCCTCACCCTCGACAGCTGCCAGTTCCTGGCCACGCCCAATCGAGTATCCGATTGCCGCACTAGCCAGCAGCATCACCAGCACTAAAGCAGGACCCAACAGCTGTCGTCTCATGAAGCCAAATCTTATTTCAGCCTTTGAACATATCCTCGAAGTTCGCTCGGTAGAACTTGTCGTTCACCGCGTCGTCGACCGAGGCGAGGCTCGCCTGAAATTTTCCGAGTGGATCTTTGCCGCCTTCGGGATGGGGATAGTCTGACGAGAACATAAAGAGATCGTCGCCCGCTTGCTCGATAATCCAATCGACCGGCTCTTCTGGAAACGGCGTGAACCGTACTTGACGCCGGATATAGCTCGACGGGAGTTCATCTAGCTCGCTCAGCAGCGGTTCGGTCTTCGAGAACATTTTGGCTGCCATGTCGATACGCCGAAGCATTGTGACGACCCACATAGCTCCTTGTTCGATACAACCAAAGCGCAGCTTTGGGTGGCGCATGAAGACACCATCGAGAGCCATCGCCGCCAGGAAGATCTCCGGCGGATTGTGAAGCACCATGAGGTCCTTGCACCGAAAGCTCTCACCGCCGCCTAGCAGGTCGGTGGGCTTGGCGCGCCCGTTTTCGTGAAACGAAGGCCTGAGCGGCTTGCCTCCGCCCCCGACATGCAGCATCGCTGGCACGCCAGCTTCGGCCAACTGCGCCCAGACCGGATCGAGATCGGGGTGGGTCGGCGAATGTGTGCGGGGCGGATGCGACGGAAACATGATGGCGGGTAGCCCCATCTCGATCGCCTCGCCTACCAGCTTGCTGGCGCGCTCGGGATCGTGCAGCGGTACAAAGCCAACCCCGAGGAGACGTTCGTCGTCAGCGCAGAACTCTGCCATGCCGCGATTATGTGCGGTAGACCCTCCATAAAACAGATCGAGGTCGCGACCCTCGAATTGGGTAGTAGCGAACGTCGAGAACACCAACTGTCGATCGAACCCGAGCAGGTCTAGCGCCTTCGAACGTTCGGCACCATCGGATGATCCATAGGCAAGCCAGCCCTTTCGCTCCATCAGGCCTTGTTCGATCTTGTCCTGAGCAACTCCAACTACCGCCGCAGCAGCCTCATCGGCCATTGCCAACAGCTCTTTGCCATGCTCCCCCGCCCCGCCAAGGTTTATTGGTCGCAGCGATTCGCGAATATCGGGGTCGGCGTACTCGATGAGCCAGTCACTGGTCTCCATGAGATGGCTATCGGCATCATGGACAACGCGACCCTCGGAATAGGCCATAAGTGATTCTCCCTCGTTCTGGTCGGGGAGGTGGCCCCTATAGGGGCCATTTGCCCGACCAGTTGGTTTTTTGCTTGCAATTCTCGATTAGAGGATTATTCTAGAACGATCCTCTAGGTTGAGACAAGGGATTGTTATGGTGCTGAAAGACAATGCAGTAGAAATTCTTCTGGCCCGGGCAGCCGAGGAGATCGACTCTGGCCTGCTGCCCTCATGCCAGGTCGCGCTGGCACTCGATGGCGAGGTCGTGCTCGACCGGACACTCGGCGAACCTGTCCACGGCGACGAGTCGCAGTACCTCATCTACTCGGCAACCAAAGGCGTCGTGTCCGCTGCCTTCCTTCAGCTGCTAGGCGAAGGCAGACTCAGCCTCGATACCCGCGTAGCCGACATCATCGACGAGTTCGCCAGCTTCGGGAAGGAAGCGGTCACGGTCGGTCAGGTAATGACCTATACGTCCGCTTTCGCCCGAGCCCCAATGGGCCCGCCCGCTTGGTGGACCAAAGAGGGTCGCCTTGAGCAGTTTGCTCGCTGGCGACTCGACGGTGAAATAGGAAAGTACGACTACCACATCACTAGTGGTCATTGGGTACTCGCAGCACTGCTGGAAGAAGTTGAAGGAGTGGACTTCTCGAAGTCGGTCAATCGTCGGATCGGTGAGGCATTGAGCCTTCAATCGCTGCGCCTTGGCGTTCCCGAGGATAGTCAGACTCAACTTGTGCGTCCGGTCCTTTGCGGCGAACCGGCCACCGAAGCCGAGTTCCAAGCAGCACTGGGCATATCCGGCATCGACGCTGGCGAAGCCAACGACGACAATCTTGTCGCTCTCGGTGAAGCCGAAAACATAGCGCTCGGCCTACCCGGCGGTGGAGCCGTGTCGAGAGCGGCCGACCTTGCGATGCTCTATCAAGCGCTGATGCGAAATACCGAGAGTCTCTGGGACCCCGAAGTACTCGCCGATGCCACAAGCAATGTTCGGATCTTCGATATGGATCTCATCCGCGGTGTTCCCGCCAACCGTAGTATTGCTTTTATGATCGCGGGCGCCGATGGAGCGTCGGCTGGCCGGGGTCTCGGCCACGGCGCCCACCCCACTGCCTTTGGTCACGATGGCATCGGCGGACAACTCGCTTTCGCCGACCCGTCCACCGGGCTCTCGTTCAGCTATCTCACCGACGGCATGGACCGCAACATCTTGCGCCAACAGCGGCGGGCCCGCTCGCTCGCTACCAAGGCCAACGGGTGTGCCTAGAAATTCGGTAACAGCTACTAAGCCCGATCGACGCGAGCAAATCCTCGACGCCGCTCTCACCTGCTTCTTAAGCCAAGGGCTCGCAGCGACCACCATCGACCAGATCCGCTCGGAGTCCAAGGCGTCCACCGGCAGCCTCTATCACCATTTCGACGGCAAGGAATCGATTGCCGTTGCGCTATATCTAGATCGACTGACCTCCTATGAGACCGGCTTCCTAGAGACACTCAACGCCACCAACGATGCCAAAGATGGCATCAGCGCCGTGGTTCATCACCATCTACGCTGGGCACAAGAACACCCAGCCGATGCAAGGTTTCTGCTCGGCCATGTATACCTCGAACGGCAGCTAGCCCGCTCGGGCGACTTACCCGAGCAGAATCGGCGCTTCTATGGGTTTGTCGCCGAGTGGATTCGCAACCGAGTAAACCAGGGTCATATCCGAGCCCTGCCCGCCGACCTCTTCTACGCCTTGTGGCTAGGTCCTGCCCAGGAACTAAGTCGCCAGTGGCTCAACAAGCGCAGCACCACACAGCCCACCAATGCGGCAGATCTGCTGGCAGACGCAGCTTGGAACACCCTTCGGGCGTAGTCGCCAGCCTACTTGTCGGCGCTTAGCGCAAAGCCTGCCATGAACGGCTTCTGAAGCGCGATGAAGACGATGGCTGGAGGTATCGACACGATCAGGGCAGCCAGCATGAGAGGCCCAAATGTGAGGCCTGTATCGAGGGTCTGCAAGCCTTGCAGCCCCACCTGAACGACCTGCTTCTCCGGGTCGGAGATAATCAGCACCGGCCAGAGATACATGTTCCAGACGAATACGAACTGGATTACCGCAAGCGCGCCGACAACATTCCACGACAGCGGAATCAGTATCTTAAACAAGAACTGAAGCGGCGAGGCTCCGTCGATTTGGGAAGCCTCGGAAAGGTCGCGAGGCAGGTTGGCGAAGTGTTGCCGGAATAGAAACGCTCCGGTTGCCGACGCCGCAAAAGGTACGACCAGTCCAGCCATGGAGTCTTTCCAACCTAGGTCCGAGACGATGCGAAACAGCGACAGGATCATGACCTCGGTGGGCATCATCAGTGTTATCAAGACAAAGAAGAAGACGAGCCACTTGCCTCGGAAGTTGAAGTAAACAAATGCCAGCCCGGCCAGCAACGAGAGCACCGTCTTGGCGACTGTGATCAGGAAGGCCTGGACAAGCGAGTTCCACATGAGACGACCAAGGTTTCGGTCGCTCCACACCTGTTCGAAGTGTTTGCTTAAACCAGAACCAGGAGTCAATTGGAACCTAAAGATTTCGGCATTGGTCTGAGTAGCGACCAACCCGGCATACAACAGCGGGAACAACACGATAGCCATCGAGAACCACAAACCGAGGTGTGTGGGCCAATCGCGACCTTGAACGAAGCCTTTCTTGCCGACGGTGAGCTTGATGCCGGGCTTGCTATGCGCTGCCATAGCTAATTTTCTCCTCAGACATTTTGAACTGCCACGCGGTGAGCGCGATTACGGCCAGGAACAAGATGACCGACTGGGCTGCGCCTCGACCAAGATCACCATTGTTGACCCCGACGCGGATGATCTCATATATCGAAACCGACGTGGCGCCTGCGGGGGCACCCTTGGTAAGGAAGTCGATGGTGCCATAAACATCGAAGAACGAAAACGTCAGGTTGGTAATGAGCAAGAAGAACGCGATTGGACCCAGTGCTGGCATCACGATCTTGCGGAACCTCTGGTAGGCGTTCGCGCCATCGATTGCCGCCGCCTCAATCTGCGAGCGAGGCACGGTCTGAAGCCCAGCCAAGAAGAATAAGAGGTTGTATCCGAGCAGCTTCCAAACCGAAGCCAGAATTATCGTACCTCGCGCCAATGCAGCGTTCTGGGTGTAGTTCGGAAAATCGAACCCAAACCAGTTATCGGCAACAGCGGCGAAGATCCCACCGGTCGCATTGAACATCATGAAGAACAGGATTCCGGCCACCGGAGGCGAAATTGCGTAGGGCCAGATCAATAGCGTCCGATACACGGTGATGCCGCGGACGTGCCCATATGTGAGATATGCGAGGCCCAGGCCAAAAAGCATGCTCAACACCACGATGCTCGAAGAGATGATTACGGTATTGAGATAGATCTGGCGGTACCCCCCGTTTACGTTCTCGAAGATGAAATAGATCGAGAACAAGAACAGCAGGATCCCGAACGGCTTGATTACCCGAGTAAAGTCTTGGGCCCACGAACCCGGGGTAGCCCTGCGATGCCACAGTCCGACACCCCAGATTATGGCCACCGAGGTAAGCGGCAACAGAACCACCACGGACGGACTATCGACCAGCAATTCTGAGAAGTTGCTGAGACATCGCTCGCCAACCCGTGGGGTGCCGAGCCGGGTCAGCTTGGTGGAAAGGGTGAAGGTCCGGTAGGCCGGGAGATACAGGAAGAACACAAGTATCACCAGCGTCGGCGACAACAGCAGCCACGGCCAGTACCAACCGAGCTTGAACGCTCCGGTACGAATGTCGCCGCTTCCCTTGTCGGAAGCTTGCTGACCTAAGACGGCCTTAGTTCCTGCCCCAAATATCCACGCGAACGTCGCCGTCAGCGCCACCATTAGAACGCCCTCGGTCGACTCTGCATCTGAGGCGAACGCACAGAAGTTCATCGCCGCCAAGATCACCGACGCGCCAAGAATACCCAGCACAGCGCCGATGGCGCCTTCTCGGATGGTTTTGAAACCAAACGAGAAGACGCCTACGGCTATTGCAACGATGAAACTAGCGACGATGCCCACTAGGGATTCCTTGAATGTTTAGCCAAACAATTCGTTGTAGTCATCGAGCAGAGTCTGTGCCTCTTCTTGGGCAGAGTTCATTCGCTCGGTGACATCAACGTTGTTGACCAAGATGTCTTCGATGGCTGCTGTCATTACGTCGCGAATGGCAACAAAGTTTCCGAGCAGAGCGCCGGTGGAAGCCGGAGTGTCGGCCGCCGCGTCGAGCTGATCGGAAGCCACGGCAGAGTTCGGGCTCTCGTCGTACCAACCTTCGGACTCGAGCAACGCCTTAGCCCCATTCGTGATCGGGATATACCCGGTTGTCTGATGCCATTGAGCCGCATTCTCAGGGTTAGAGAAGAAGTTAATGAACGCCAGAGCGCCGTCTTCCTTGTCTTCAGGCAGGCCATTGGTGATCCACAGCGTGGCGCCACCGATCAGGTTGCCGACATAGTCGCGGTCCTGGTTGTAAGGCATGAACGATGAGCGAACGTCGAAGCCATTGGTCGCGCCATCGTCGGTGAGCACGGTGGTGTCAGATGACGAGTAGACGAGCATCGCAACGTTCTGCGAGTTGAAGGCCGCTGCGGTGCCGCCCCAGTCGCGCTGGGTACCGGTGTAGACGTAGTCGCCGCTGTCCTCGAGGTCGCTCCACCACTGGACGTAGTCGATAGCGGCATCGGAGTTAAGGATGACTTCGTCGGCCCGAGCTGAACGACCGTTGTCGTTGTTGGCTAGGTCGACACCAGCTTGACCGAGCGCCTGCTCGAAGAACCAGCCGTGGTTAGGCCAGGTGATGCAGTTGTCGGGAGCATCGTCGAGAGCGGCGATGGCCTCACATGCGGCTTCTACGCCTTCCCAAGTTGTGGGAGGTTCGGCTATTCCGGCTGCGTCGAGAATGTTCATGTTCGAGAACATGGTGGTCGACGATGTGTTCCACGGCATCGAGAACAATTCGCCCTCGATCGTGTAGTACTTCGTAGCCGCCGAAACCACGTCGCCGAGAACTACCTCTTCGCCGAGGATCTCCGAGCGGCCATCAACCGCCGCCGTAACCGACTTGAAGATCGGATCGCCGTTACTGTCGATGGCGTCGAGCGCATCTTGGGTCGCGGCCTCAAAGAAGTGGATTACCTCTGGTGGGTTACCGTCTTCGATGGCCAGCGCGGTCTGTTCGAACACCGTGTTGTAGGAGTCGAACGGTGTAACGATTACCTCGTACTCGGGGTGCTTGACGTTAAACTCTTTCGCACGGTCCTGGGTGAAGTTGAGACGAGCATCGTCGTTAAACGCGATCCACATCTCGATTTCGATCGGGTCGCCCGACGGAGCTGCGTCGTCGCCGTCTCCCCCGTCTCCGTCATCGGATGTATCACCGGTATCAGCTGGCGTACTCGTATCGGTGGTGTCGTCGCTCGAGCACGCGGCAGCGATTACTGCGAGCGCCAAGAACAGGGCAATTAGTCTCTTCATTCGAAATCCCTCAGATCGATGATGATGTTGGCCGTTAGAAGCTAACACTCCTGAGCGGCTATTGGTGTTAAAACCTTTTCAATCGCGTTTCGATATGCCGGACTCTAGTCTCCGCCAGCACTCGAAACGATTCGGGTCACTTCGGCGCGACCCTCTAGTTGCTGCACGATCTCACCAAAATCGGCAGCCGATATACCGGTTGCAGACAGCACGACATGGCGGTCGGTGTCGTCGTCGATGAGCTGCATTCCTCGCACGACTCCCCCAGCACCCCGCAACTCGCTAAAGAGAAAGCCGAGCGTGCTATGACCCGCCGCGTAGTACATCTCTAGGTTGGCCAGACCTCGACGGCCAAGAACTAGATCGGCCACCCGGCCCAGAGCGACGATAACAATGAATGCCAAAAGCCCAGCGGCGGCGGCTACCCAATAGAGCCCCATCCCGGCGGCAACACCAAACGCAGCCGCCATCCAGAGGCTCGCCGCGGTCGTAATGCCGGTGACGGTGAAACCACTTCGCAGAATCGCCCCACCGCCAATGAAACCGATTCCGCTTACAACTTGAGCTGCGACGCGGGTTGGGTTCAGGGTGACCTCATCTCCGAAGAAGGCCCCCGAAATTGTGTACAGGGCCGCGCCCAAGGCCACCAAGGCATGGGTTCGTGTTCCGGCGGTCTTGTGGTTGGATTCTCGCTCGAGACCCAGCACCGCCCCAAGCACCACCGCTAAGACCAAGCGAGAAATCAGTTCCCATTCGCTAACCATTGGCAAATTACCTCGCCCAGACTGTAAAGCGAACCACATTAACAGCCGCAATAACTTCGATCCCAGCGAAACCGACCCTAAGCGTAAGAATCAGGTCGATTCGTAAGATGTTGCGGTCCTGCTCAGGAGGGCGAGGCTGTGAGCAAGGCCGCCCGGGCGGTTGCGGCCGAGCCATGCCGCAGTTTGCAGATCTATAGCCTCGGCAAGGTCCTCGCGCAGTTCACTATTGGTGAGGTTGTCAGAGTGTTGAGACCGACCACCTCGCCAGACGCCGTGACGAGCCAACCGGATCGCCGCTTGGATCTCAGCGATGATCTCGGCACCTTGGCGACAGGTCGGTGAGGCATCGAGGATCTCTTGTTCGGCTACCGACAGGGTATCGACAAAGTTGTCGATCTCGGACCGCGTTGTGGTTCCGGAAACCGGCAGAGGTGGATCGACTAAGAGGTCAAAAAACAGCGAACTGCCGTTGACCGCCTCCCGGCTACTCGAACCAGAGAGGCCCCCAATAGTCATGAGGGCCTCAGCTAAACCCGCTGCCTCGTTGCCGAATATCACACGATTCACGACGGCTGCGCTCGGTACCCCTCGGTTCTGATCGGAACACCACGACAAGGCTCCGGCGAATGCGATCGGCAGGCTGCTCACCGCGAGCGGCTGCATATGTCCGGTGTCGCCCCAATCGGTTAGCAACATCCCAGCAGCACCAGCCTCAAACCCAACATCCACGGCGTCGAGCAGATTGGCCTGTGACTCTGGCCAGCGCCCAATTAGTGAGTTCCACGAACTAGTCCCTGGGGCTACCCAAAACGGGTAACCGGCAGCTGCCAACTGTCGAGTCTGACTCTCGAACCCAAGGTGAAGGTCGGGTGGGAAGCCAAGCAGCTCCGCAAGTTCAGGGGTCGCCAACAACGGCGAAGTCTTTGAGGTTGGCGTCGATGGTGGATCGTACTGCCAAGCCAACGCGGTCGCGCTAGACAGTGGAAGTCGAGAAATCGGTTGGGGATCAAGCCTGAACATGTCGCCCCAAAACATCACTTCGCGGCCCTCTTCGATAAGGGGCTCAACGATGCGAAGTAGCTGGTCGACGAAAACCGTCGCCTTCCCGTGCTTTGCAACCAGATTCCGTGATTTACCCAGGCCTAGCTCCATCGCCTCGTCACAACAGATGTTGACTTTGCTGCTCGACACAGTGTCGGTGAGTTCTCGTAGCAACTCGAGTGCGAAGTTGGCGTTTGCTTGGCTCGGCTCAAGTGTTTGGGGATGCATGTGCGTGCCTACCCCTGGCAACTCAAACCCATCCGGACACTCGGCGCGGTCACGGTAACGATCGTGCCTCAACCATTTACCCATGTGACCGAAGACGTTTAGGCACGGAACGAGTTCGATGCCCTTGGCGGCACAAAGTCTGTCTAGGTCGCGCATTTCGGCCGCGGTCATCGCCGACGCATCGCCCCACACCGTCTCATGATCGGCGAAGGCGAAAGTGTGCTCCATGTACAGCTGGAGTTGGTTGAAGCGGCATAGAGCTAGCACCTCCACCAGCCATCCGAGCGTCTCCATAGTCGGTACACGGTCGCGGCTGATGTCGAGCATGTAGCCCCGGCTGGGGATGTCGGGCCAATCTGAGATGATCAGCCCGGGAAGACTGGTTGTGAACTGCCTGCGGAGCTGAGCGAGCGTGTCCTGTCCGTAGCGCAGGCCCGCTTCATCGCTGTGGCGAAGCTCTACTCGGCCATCCAACACCGATAGGCGGTAGCCCTGATCCACAATGCATCGATCGGTTACGACCACGGCTTCGACGTTCGCTGGGGCGCCTGCGTCATAGCTTTCATCAACCAGGCGAGGCTTGGGAAACAGCTTGAGTTCGGTCACAAAGCTGTGATCGTCTCAAACAGCCTAATGAAGTTGCCTCCTAGCACTTGATCGACCTCGGCCGCCGACATTCCTCGTTCACCGAGCCCCGCCGCTACCAGTGGAAATTGGTCGTAGTCGGTCAGCACCGGCTTGTAGTTGGCGTCGAGATCGGTGCCGATGGCCACGTGGTCGATTCCCACAACATCGACCATGTGACAGATCTCGTCGCAGTAGTCGTCGAGAGTCTCGAGCGCCACTCCCGAGGGCCATGCGCCGATCACACCACCGGCCTCGGCCACCATGCTCGCATGTTCGGTAGACAACAGCCGCGGGTGGCTAGCCCCGGGGCTGGCGAGATGGCTATGTGAGATCAGGATTGGGCGAGTTGATTCCTCGAGCGCGTCGGCAGTTGCCTGAAACGTGGCGTGAGCCAGATCGACGATCATGCCCAGCCGGTTCATCTCTCGGACAACCTCCTTGCCAAAACTGGTTAGACCGCCGTGCACCGCGTCTTCGGTCTGGATGTCGCCCAACTCGTTCACGCGGTAGTGGACCAGCGTTATAGAACGCACACCGTCGTAATAAGCGCTGTCGAGACCATCGATACGCCCGTCGAGAAAGTCGGCCCCCTCACAACTAATGAACACTCCGGTGGCATCACTGTTGGCGACCGAATGAATGTCGTCGGGGGTTAGGACCGTCCGGATCTCTTCGTTCTTCAGAAGGTTGGTTAGGGCGTTGATCTGTCGACGATGGTCGGCCACCGCTTCACCGTCTTCGAAAGCCCTCGTAGCGCCCAGCCCTCCGCTCGAGTTGGCCCCGATAATCGCTAGGTCGGCCACGGTGGCCGAGTTGACCACCGCGACCTCGCCCGTCGCGGATGAACGGACTCGGGCATAGGAGTCTTCGCCGCCCAACATCGCCACCATCGCAAGCTTTGGGTCGAGGCCACTCAAGAAGCAGCGCCCCGGATGGGCGTGGACGTCGACCCAGGGCCCGTGCGAGTGGCTACTCATCTTCGATACTCCCCAGGGCGCTGGCAAAGAAGCTGAGCATGGCGTCCCAACTGTCCTCGGCCGCCGACTCGTCATACTTTGCTCGCATCGGAGGGAGTGAGCCACCATGAGCAAAGAGGCCGGTGAGCTGGTTCATGTACGAGTGCCCGACCCCTTCGTAGCTACGAAACTCGTTGGCGGTGCCGAGTTCGTCGAGGTGCTTCTTTAGGCGACGCCCCTGGCTGATAAACATCTGGTCGCGTTCGCCGTAGCCCGCAAAGCACGGTGGGAAGTTGGAGATATCGGCCTTGTTCTTGGGCACGTCGCCGTAGAACACACCAACGAACGCCAGGGCTTGCTGCTCGGCGTGAAGAACCGCGAACCCTCCGCCCATACAGAACCCAACCGCCCCGACCCTTCGCTCGTCTACATCGGGTTGGCCCTTGAGCCAGGTGCGAGCCTTTGCGAGGGTATCGACCTGCTGCCCACGCTGAGCCTTCAGGGTCTTCATCGCCTTGACTACACAGATTGGTTTGAGCCCCTCGCCGAAGAAGTCAGGAGCCATTGCCACATAACCTTCGGTGGCGAAGCGTCGAGCAATTCGGGCCAAATCATCGTTGAACCCCAAGATGTCGTGCAACACCAGCAGGGCCGGAAATGGACCTTCTCCCTCGGGACGAAACACCATCGCCTTGCCCTGGTTTCCGTCAGCCAATTCGAAATTCACGTGATCTGCTGTGTCCATGGCTTGCGATGGTAGGCGATGACGCCTTATCTATGATCAATTGTCTGTGCAGCGGAAAGGATCTAAATGATCGAACTACTAGTGAGCGAAGAGTTCGCAGCGGCTAACGCGCCGCGCTTGGCAGAGTTCTCGGCCCAGTTGTCGATCGTCACGCTCGGCGATGCTCGATCGAAGGAGGCGCAGGCCGCATATTTTTCGCCTGACTGTTACCCCGATCTAGCAGCGCACTTCATGATCGCGGCAATCGAAGCTCCGAACTTGCGCTGGCTACAAACCTTCTCGGCCGGAGTAGATCATCCGATCTTTGCCGACCTAGCCGAGCGAGGGGTGCAGGTAACCACCGGCTCGGGCGCGTCGGCGGTACCGATCGCCCACGCGGTCGTAATGCACCTATTGGCACTGTCGCGCGGCCTTCCCGAAATTCTTGCCCAACAATCCCGCAAGGAGTGGAAGCGGATCGAGGGTCGAGACTTGCCCGGCTCGACCACCGTGGTTCTAGGTTTCGGTCCGATCGGTCGGGCTGTGGCCGAGCTACTCCCTCTCTTCGGGTCGCGCACGATCGTGCTGCGCCGGAGCCCCAAGGGCGACGAGCCGGTGGAGGCCTGGCCGATCAGCCGTCTAAATGAAGCTCTGGCAATTGCCGACAATCTCGTGCTGGCGCTTCCGGCCAACCCAGACACCATTGGGATCATCGATTCCAAGGCAATCGACGCCCTGGCCGATCACGCGTTCATCGTAAATGTCGGGCGAGGCGAACTCATCGACGAGGACGCGCTCATCGAAGCCTGTCGCTCGGGCCGCCTCGGTGGTGCAGCACTCGACGTGTTCGCCATCGAACCACTGCCCGACCACAGTCCTCTCTGGGATCTCCCGAACGTAATCGTCAGCCCCCACATCGCGGCCCGCACTCCGCTCACCGACCAGAACGTGACCGAGATCTTCTATTTGAACCTCCGTCGCTTCCTCGACGGCACCCCACTTCAAAACCAGGTCGACTAGCCCCTCTCCCCTCCCCCAAACGCAAGCAACTCGGGCGGAATATGGTCGCCCCACCCGGCCATATTCGACCCCGGTTCGGGGTTTGGGTAGGGTTCGGCCGTGGCTTCGGTAATGACTGTTCGTGGACCGGTGGATGTCGGCGAGCTGGGAATCACCCACCTTTACGAGCACCTGCTGAGCCGAGCAGTGCCTGATGCGTCGCCCGGTGCTGGCGAGAAGTTCATCGACCAACTAATGATCCACTCCCCAGCGCGAGTTCTCGCCACTTAGGAGCTTTGATGACCACCAATATCGCTATCGCCCTTTTCGACAAGGTCACCGCCCTCGATGCCCTGGGCCCCTACAGCGTGTTGGCCGACGTGCCCGACACCGAGGTGACCTTCGTTGCCGAAAAGGCCGGACCGGTAACCGATTCGCGAGGCCGCTTAACCATGATCGCCCACGCCGCCTACGACGAATTTGAGTCTCCCGATGTCATCGTGATTCCTGGTGGGATCATTACGATCGAGATGACCCGTGAAGGTACCCATCCGATCATCGACTGGATCAGACGGGTGCACCCGACCACTGCCCACACCACATCGGTTTGCACCGGCTCGCAGCTACTGGGAGCGGCCGGAATCCTCAACGGCGTGACTGCAACCAGCCATTGGTACGTCCGCGACGACCTAACCCGCTTCGGCGCGGTTCCCACCGACGAAAGAGTGGTGCGACACGGCAAGATCTTGACTGCCGCCGGAGTATCGGCGGGAATTGATATGGCGCTGCAACTAACCGCTGAAATCACCGACGACTTGGTGGCCCAGGCCATTCAACTGAGCATCGAGTACGACCCACAACCGCCGTTCGATGCAGGCCATCCCCGGTGTGCTCCGATTGAAATTGTCGAGCAGATCTCGGCCGGGTTCGCGGCCGCCACCGGCGATCGCAAGTGAGCGGGGGCCCTGCGCCTCGCTGCAAATTGCCCGATGGTGATTTAGATGGCCGCGTCGCTGAGGCGCGCTCGAAATACTCGCTCGAACATCCGCAGAGCCTGCTCGAACACGAGCGGGCCAGCGCGGTCCTCCCCGGCGGAAACACACGTACAGTTCTTCACGTCGATCCGTTCCCGTTTCGGGTGATGGAGGCCGATGGTCCGGAATTGATCGACATCGATGGCCACCGCTACCTCGACTTCTGCGGCAATTACTCCGCCGGGCTGTTGGGCCACTCGCCTGCCACGATTCGCGATGCGATAGTGGCGGCTCTCGACCGAGGTTGGGCGTTCGGCGCTACCCACACCGGCGAGGTCGAAGTGGCCGAACTCATCTGCGACCGCTACAAGTCGGTGGAGCAGGTTCGCTTCACCAACTCGGGCACCGAGGCCAACCTGATGGCCATCGGCACCGCAATGCACCACACCGGCCGCACCGGAGTCGGCGTGTTCGATCTCGCTTATCACGGAGGGGTCTTATCGTTCGGCGAAGCTGGCGGCTCCCACCATCTTCTCAACGTGCCTCACCGGTTTACCGTTGCACCGTTCGACGATGCTGATGGGCTTGACCGACTCTTCGCCGATACAGATCTGGCCTGTGTGTTAATCGAGGTAGTGCAGGGTTCGGGCGGTTGTCGACCGGTGTCGCCGGAGTTCTTGGACGAACTCCGCCAGCGTTGCACCGACAAGAACGTGGTGCTGATATTCGACGAGGTAATGACCTCAAGGCTCGCACCGGGCGGCGGCCAAGAACGGTTCGGCGTGACGCCGGACATGACCACCCTCGGAAAGTATCTAGGCGGTGGCATGACCTTTGGGGCGTTCGGCGGGCGGCGCGACATCATGGCCACCTTCGACCCTCAAGCCGGCGGTGCGCTCACCCAGGCTGGCACCTTCAACAACAACGTCGTGTCGATGGCAGCGGCCAAAGCAACCCTTCAACACGAACTCGAACCATCGCGACTGGCGGCGACAAACGACCGCGGCGACCGGCTACGCCACAGCTTGGATCAGACGTTCGAGGATGCGTCAGTTCCCCTATGGGTGACAGGAATCGGATCGATGCTTGCCATTCACGCCGACGACGATCGCCTCCTCGAACTGCTATTTCATGCCGCCCTTAACGACGGGTTCTACCTGGCCCGAAGAGGGTTCATGGCCTTGTCGATGGCCATAACCGACGAACACACCAATGCTCTGGTCCAAAGTATCGACCACTGGTCAAAAGGGTTGCGCGCCAGTTGAGGGTTGCGATGCCGCTCCCCGACCGCGACTTCGACCCAACCGAAGCAGCCATAAGCTGGACTCTGATTCGCGAAGCGGGTCACGAAGTGATTATCGCTACCGAGCACGGCACCCAGCCAACCGCTGACCCGCTGATGGTCAGCGGCGAGGGGCTCGACCCCTGGGGTTTCATACCCGGACTCAAACGGGTGAAACTGATCGGCTTAGCACTCCGAGCACGAAGCGACGCTCGCTCCGCCTGCCGGGCGATGAGTGCGGATCCGAGCTTTACATCACCAATCCGCTGGGCCGACCTTCAAGTGCCAGACTTCGATGGTCTAGTTCTGCCCGGCGGGCACGGGCCGGGCATGAAGCAGTACCTAGAAAGCGAGGTGCTTCAGGCATTTGTCGCCGACTTCTTTGAAGCCGAGCCAATAGATTCAAAGCCGGTCGGAGCGATCTGCCACGGTGTCGTTTTGGCGGCCCGAGCCAGTTCGCCAGCGACCGGCCGATCGGTGCTCTTTGGCCGCAAGACGACAGCGCTCACTTGGCGGCAGGAATCGCTGGCGTGGAAGCTAACCCGGTACTTTGCTCGATTCTGGGACCCCGACTATTACCGCACCTACCGGGAGATCGATGGCGAACCCGAGGGCTATATGAGTGTCGAGAGCGAAGTGAAACGTGCGTTGGCCAGCGACGGCGACTTTCTCGATGTGCCGAAGGGTGCGGTGCATTTTCGAGCTAAGACGAACGACCGCAAACGCGACACCCGCGACGACTCCAACCCGGCGTGGGTGGTGCGCGACCGCAACTACATCTCTGCCCGCTGGCCCGGCGATGTGCACACCTTCGCCAAAGAGTTCATCTCCGTTCTTGAGGGCGGCGCCTGAAACCTGAGGTGGAGCTATCTCGTAGCGATCCGAACGCCGCACCCGACGGAAATAACCGGTTGCCGCAGAGCTAGATCTGATGGTGTTCGCTGCCTGTTCTGGTCGACGTGTCATACCCTCT
>CBERPN010000079.1:0-15488 GCA_965524675.1 uncultured bacterium | reverse complement strand
CCCGGGGAAAGGGTTTCGCGAGCGATCCGACTGGGTGGGCGCGTTCGACTACATCGGCCTGGCGATTCGAAATCCCGTCGCCGTCGAGGCAGATGACACGCTGGTACCGTGGCCGGTCGACGGCCGCGTAGACGGAACCGGATTCGCGCCGAACCCCGATCAAGATGCTCAGGTGCTACGCGATCTTGCCGAACAATTGCCCGGCAAGCCGTTAGTGATCGCAAGCCACGGTGTGGCCACCGACGATGACCGGTGGCGAGACGACATCGTCAAGGCGACCGTTCATCAGTTGAAGGACGCGCTAGCCGACGGCGTGCCGCTCCACGGCTATTTTCACGACACCGCAATCGATGGTTATGGCTGGCTGAACGGCTTCGAGCAGCCGACGGGGCTGTTCGACCGCAACCGAAATCCAAAGCCCAGCGCCACCTGGCTTACCGCTCAACTCGCCTAACCCAAGATTGTGTTGATCACTCAGGGATAATCCGGCGTCCGCCTTACAAACTCGGCGGGATTGTCAGGATTTGGCTTGGTAGGAGCCTGCGCTCTTGTTTAGACGCTTGCCTAGGTGCAGACCCTCAAGGATGAACTCGACAGCGCTGGCCACCATGATTGGATCGTCGCCATCGGCTTCACCTTCGAGCGCGGACTTGACCGCCTTGTCCATCGCTGGAATCTCCGACAAACGCCCGGCGATGTCGACGCTAGGCAAAATGTCGCCAGCTTCGACGGTGGCTCCCTCGTCGAACGAGTCGAGGATTCCTCGGTGAGTCTCGGGCGGCACGACCTCGCGAAACACGGTGAGGACTGCGCTGTTGATCAGATGCTCGAGGATCTCGGCCTCTCGTCCGTCGTCGAGTGACTCGATCTCAACCTTGCCCGAAGTCGAGGCTGCAAGAGCAGCAAGATCTGATATTCGAGGCACGACCCGGTCTTCGCCAAGCTTGAGCGATCGACGGGTCGCGTTGGCTACCATCGTTTCGAAATTCGACACCGACAATCGAACCGAAACACCCGAACGCTGATTGATGCTGCTGCTCTGACGGGCAAGATGGGTAAGGGTGGTCACGATTTCAGCCATAAAGTCTGGAACTGAGACCGCTACATCGGCGGCATCGGGCAACACCGCCTCGGCGTCCACGATCGCCATTTCGGTCTCGACATCGAGTGGATAGTGGGTTCGGATCTGCGACCCGAAGCGATCCTTTAGCGGGGTGATGAGCCGCCCACGGTTGGTGTAATCCTCTGGGTTCGCCGACGCCACCAGCATCACATCGAGCGGCAGCCGCACCTTGTAACCGCGAATTTGGATATCACGTTCTTCGAGCACGTTGAGCAAGCCCACCTGGATTCGCTCGGATAGATCGGGCAGCTCGTTGATTGCGAAGATGCCGCGGTTGGTTCGAGGAACCAGCCCGTAGTGCAGAGTTAGCTCGTCGGAAAGATACCGGCCTTCGGCGACCTTGATTGGGTCGACCTCGCCGATGAGATCGGCGATTGATGTATCGGGCGTGGCTAGCTTCTCGCCATATCGTTCGTCTCGATGAACCCACGAGATCTTCGTTTCGTCACCATTTTCGGCTACGAGGTCAAGGCCATATCGAGATCCGGGAGCAAACGGATCGTCATTGATCTCAGATCCGGCAAGTATGGGCATCCACTCATCGAGGAGCTCGGTCAGAGCGCGAATCATTCGGGTCTTGGCTTGGCCGCGCTCGCCGAGAAAGATTACGTCGTGGCCTGCGAGAAGCGCGTTCTCGAGCTGTGGCAGCACAGTGTCCTCGTACCCAAGAACGGTGGGAACAAGCGGTTCTCCGGCGCGCACCCGAGCAATGGCATTGCTGCGCAGCTCCGCTTTTACGGTCTTGGATTCCCAGCCGGATTTGCGAAGCTCACCGATGGTCGAAACAGCAGGTTGGGGCGACATGGCTGAGAACATACCGCGAACCATTCCCCTGTATCGACCAGAGAGATGAACCGGACTGCTATTCGGAAGCGATCTTCGCGCGCAATCGATTGGCCTAATACGCATCTGGCGTGCTGGCGCGATACCTTCGACGGGTGCAACTCGAAGGGCTATGGCGGGCACACGGCGCCGATGACGACCTCCGGCGTTCTTTTGCCGACAACGACTTCGACGACTCTGATTGGACTGAGCTAACCGTCCCCGGTCACTGGCGATCGAGTACACAATTCGCCGATCAAGACCAGCCCGTCTTTCATCGCACCAACTTCGAGACCGAGCGATCGGACGACCAGACCCGCCATTGGCTCACCTTTGACGGCATCTTCTATGACTCTGACGTGTTCCTAGACGGGGCCTACCTCGGTGAGACTTCCGGCTACTTCTTCCCGCATTCGTTCGAGATCACCGAGCGAGTCGCCGACCGCGACCAACATCAGCTAGCGGTCGAGGTGAGCTGTCGCCCACAGCTCGACCGGCAACAAAAACGAAACCTCACCGGCGCATTCCAGCACAGCAGCAGCCTCAACCCGGCGTGGAACCCCGGCGGCATCTGGAGACCGGTCCATTACGTTACGACCGGGCCGGTAGCTATCCGATTCTTTCGAGTTATTTGCACTCGCGCCACCAAGGCGAGCGCAACCCTGGCGATTCGCGCTGTCGTGCATACCGAGACCGGTCGCGAAGTCACGTTTCGTACGGTGGTAGCGGGAACCGAGCACGAGGAAATCCAACCACTCGCCGCTGGAGAGAACCGAGTCGAATGGACCGTCGACATCTCCAACCCCGAGCGATGGTGGCCACATTCGTTGGGCGAGCCACACCTGCACGAGGTTGAGGTAGAGGTGCTGCTCGACGACAACTTCGTCAGCGACGAGCGCTCGGTAACCACCGGCTTTAGGTCGGTGAGCCTTAACAACTGGATAACTTCAATCAACGATGAACGACTGTTCTTAAAGGGCGCAAACCTGGGACCAACCCGCCAGGCAATCGCTGATGCGACAGATGATGAAATCATCGGCGATCTCAATGCGGCCCGAGAAGCAGGCCTCGATTTTCTTAGGGTTCACACCCATGTTGCGCGACCAGAGCTCTATCGTGCGGCCGATGAGCTGGGGCTGCTGTTGTGGCAGGACTTCCCAATGCATCAGGGATACGACCGAGCCGTAAGAGGTCAAGCTGTCCGACAAGCTCGTGAGATGGTCGACCTGCTGGGACACCATCCATCGGTATTCTTGTGGTGCGGCCATAACGAGCCGGACGGCCGCGATACCGCCACGGCCGCGCCATCGCTAGTGCGCACCAATCGACCGGGTTGGAACCGCACTGTCCTCGACCGTACCATCCGGCGCGTCCTCACCAAGAACGACCCCTCACGACCGGTCATCGCACACTCAGGGGTACCCCCTCACCTACCGCTGCTAGATGGCACCGATAGTCACCTTTGGTTTGGGTGGCATGGGCCGAGCCACGCAACCGGACTGGCCGACTTCGCTGCTCGGCTACCGCGCCAGGTGAGGTTTGTCTCAGAATTCGGTGCTCAATCGGTTCCCGTCGACAGTGAGTTCTGCCAACCGGAACGCTGGCCATCGCTCGACTGGAAGCGACTTAGCGAACATCACGGCCTCGAACACGAAGTCCTAGTTCGTCGCGTGCCTCCCTCGATGTTCGAAACCTTCGAAGAATGGGCTGAAGCGACCCGCAGCTACCAAGCACATGTGGTGAAAGTACAGGTCGAAGCGCTTCGACGCCTCAAGTACACACCTACTGGCGGCTTTAGTCTTCACCTCTTGGCCGATGGGCAACCAGCGATTAGCTCATCGGTTCTAGGTCACGACCGTCGCCCTAAGCCAGCGTTTCAAGCCTTGGTCGATGCTTGTCGGCCAATTATTGTTACCGCCGATCCCCTTCCCAACAATCCTCTCCCTGGCGAAACGGCGTTGCTCGGCGTGCACGTCATTAGCGACCTTCGCGACTCGGCTGGGGTGGCGGTCGTTAAGGCGACTCTTCGCGACCCGGTCGACACCTACGAGTGGCGCTGGGAGGGAGCGATCGAGGCCGACACGGTGACACGGGTTGGTGAAGTCGTCTGGACGATTCCACGGGTCGGCGGCGAAGTGACGCTCGATCTAGAACTAACCGGCCCCGACCTCATGGTTACCAACCGCTACGCAACGACCCTCTGACCTCGAATGCAGCAACCGAACCGCCGCGGCGAAGGCGGAGGTGCGAGCCGTCGCGACCCGAACGGCCGGCGCTGAACCAGAGTCGCCTCGGGGTTATCTCGGGCGGGCTAGTGTCTTTCAAATCAGTGACAGTACGGTGAAGCGAGCGATCAATTTCGCTGGCTGAAGACAGCGGGCGAGACCGTCGGCCGCAGGTAGAACACAGGAGCCTATAGATGGCACAGACCTTGTCGAAACCGGGCGGGAGCCAACGCCCCGACCCAATCCGCAAGCGGCCAAAAGCACTACCGTTTCCGTTGAGTCTTGGCCAGACGGCAATCGGCAAGAAATGGTTGATGGCCCTCACTGGGGTCGGCCTGCTGGGGTTCGTTTTCGCGCACATGGTCGGCAACCTTCACGTATACGAAGGCCCGGCTCGAGTCGCCGAATACGCAGAAACTTTGCGCACGCTCGGTGGCGGTCTCGCCCCTCGCGGGTTCGTTCTTTGGATCATGCGTCTCGGCCTGATCGCGATGTTCGGCGTTCATATCTGGGCGGCCTACACCCTTAAGGAGATGAGTCGTAAGTCGAGTACTAAAGCCAACTGGATGGACGGCAGCAAGACCTATCCGGGCGGGCGCGACTACATAGCTGCGAACTTCGCTTCGCGGACCATGCGTTGGACCGGCCCAATCATCATGCTCTATGTGCTGTTTCACCTCGCAGACCTCACCTGGGGCCGTACGTTGGGCGACAACTTCGTGCACGGCGATCCCTACCACAACCTCGACGCCAGCTTTAATCGCATCCCGGTTCTGATCATCTATATCGTCGCCAACATCGCGCTAGCAATTCACATCTTTCACGGTGCTTGGAGCATGTTTCAAAGCCTCGGTATCAACAACCCCAAGTACAACGCGGCCCGTCGAGCGTTCGCAGTCGGGTTTGCAGGGCTGATCTTGGTCGGAAACCTATCGTTCCCGATCCTCAACGCTGCCGGACTCACCGACGAGGACGAGCGCCAGTGTGATCCGAAGGACGAAAATGTTCTTGAATGCCTCGAGCTGCAACTCGTTAAGGAAGGTCACGGATGACAACCACGATTCGCCATAGCGAAAGTACCAAAACCTTATGAGCACCTATAGCGACGTTCTCGACAGCAAAGTCCCCCAAGGCGACATCGCCGATAAGTGGACCAATCACAAGTTCGATATGAAACTCGTCAACCCGAGCAACAAGCGCAAGTTCGACGTCATCGTTGTCGGCACCGGACTCGCCGGTGCATCGGCTGCTGCGACCCTTGGCGAACTCGGCTACAAGGTTAAGGCGTTTACGTTTCACGATTCGCCTCGCCGCGCCCACAGCATCGCCGCCCAGGGCGGGATTAACGCGGCGAAGAATTACCAGAACGATGGCGACAGTGTTCACCGGCTGTTCTACGACACAGTAAAGGGCGGCGATTTCCGGTCGCGCGAGGCCAACGTTCATCGCTTGGCCGAGGTCTCGGTTAACATCATCGACCAGGCGGCTGCCCAGGGTGTGCCCTTCGCCCGCGAGTACGGCGGCTTGTTGGCCAATCGCTCGTTCGGTGGTGCTCAGGTAAGTCGCACGTTCTATGCCCGCGGTCAGACGGGCCAGCAGCTGCTGATCGGTGCCTACTCGGCGCTGATGCGTCAGGTAAACGAGGGCAACGTCGACCTCTACAACCGCCAGGAAATGTTAGAGCTCGTGGTGAAGGACGGCGAGGCGTGTGGAATTGTCTGCCGCGACGTAATCACAGGCGAAATCAGCTCGTACTCGGGTCACGCGGTGGTGCTGGCCACCGGCGGCTACGGCAACGTCTATTACTTGTCGACCAACGCAATGATGTGCAACGCGACCGCAGCGTGGCGAGCACATCGCAAGGGTGCGTTCTTCGCCAATCCCTGTTACACCCAGATCCACCCGACCTGCATTCCGTCGAGTGATCCATTTCAATCAAAGCTCACGCTAATGTCGGAGTCGCTGCGAAACGATGGCCGTATTTGGGTACCGGACGCGGTTGGCGAAACGAGGGCTGCGGGCGACATTCCCGAATCGGAACGCGACTACTACCTCGAACGCAAGTACCCAGCCTTCGGAAACCTAGTGCCACGCGATGTGGCTTCGCGCAACGCGAAAACAGTCGTCGACGCTGGTAAGGGAATCGGCCCGCTCAGCAACGGTGTTTTCCTCGATTTTGCCGATGCGATCGCACGCGACGGCCTCGACACCATCCAGTCGAAATACGGAAACCTATTCGACATGTACGAGCGCATTACCGGCGAGAACCCGTACAAACAGCCAATGCGCATCTACCCGGCCACCCATTACACGATGGGCGGACTTTGGGTCGATTATCACCTGATGACAACCATCCCCGGTTGTTACGCGCTCGGCGAAGCCAACTTCTCCGATCACGGCGCCAACCGGCTGGGTGCATCCGCCCTGATGCAAGGCTTGGCCGACGGTTACTTCGTATTGCCGTACACCATCGGCGACTACCTCTCGTCGAAGCTGGGCAGCAGCTCGGTCTCGACCGACGATCCGGTGTTCAAAGAGGCGATTGCCGATGTAGACGATCGTACGAAACGCTGGCTATCGATTCAGGGAACGAAATCGGTCGATCATTACCACCGCGAACTCGGCAAGTTGGTTTGGGATTACATCGGCATGGAGCGCAACAAGAACGGCCTCGAAAAGGCGATCGGCGAAATCGCCTCGCTAGAGGAAGAGTTCCACAAGAACGTCCGCGTTCTAGGCAGTGCCGACACTCTCAATCAATCCTTGGAGAAAGCTGGTCGAGTGGCCGACTTCTTCGAACTGGCGAAACTCAAAGCACGCGATGCCCTCGTGCGAGAAGAGTCAGCCGGTGGCCATTTCCGCGAAGAGCACCAAACCGAAGAGGGCGAGGCGCAGCGCGACGACGAGAACTTCTCACATGTCACAGCCTGGGAATGGCACGACACCGACACCGAACAAACCGAGCACCGCGAGCAACTCATCTTCGAGAACGTTCCGCTCAGTCAACGCAGCTACAAGTAACGCCCACTCCCAAACGAGCACCGAAAGCACTCCATGGAAAAGACGATGAACCTCACCCTGAAGGTCTGGCGGCAAGAGCCAGGCAAAGAAGGCAAGTTCCACACCTTCGAAGCACCGGGCATCAGCGAAGACATGTCGTTTCTCGAAATGCTCGACCTTGTGAACGAACGGCTAATCGAAGGAGGTACACCACCGATCGTGTTCGAGAGCGACTGCCGCGAAGGAATCTGCGGAACGTGCGATCTGATGATCGACGGAAAGGCTCACGGGCCTGAAAAAGCTACCGCCACTTGTCAGCTGCACATGCGTAAGTTCAAAGATGGCGACCACATCACGATCGAGCCGTGGCGCGCCGCTTCCTTTCCGGTAATCCGCGACCTTGCGGTCGACCGCTCGGCTTTGGACGCTATTCAAGAGGCTGGCGGTTACATCACCGCCCCCACCGGAAGTGCTTCGGACGCCAACCTCATCGCGGTACCCCAAGAGGCAGCCGAGTTCGCAATGGACGCTGCGTCCTGCATTGGGTGTGGTGCATGTGTTGCAGCGTGCCCAAACTCGGCCGCCCAGCTGTTCACGTCAGCCAAGGTGATGCACATGAACCTACTGCCGCAGGGTCAGCCCGAGCGTTGGAAGCGCACCGAGGCCATGGTCGAAACGATGGAACAATACTTCGGCAGCTGCACCAACCACGGCGAGTGTTACGAGGCGTGCCCGAAGGAGATCAGCCTCGACTTCATAGCGCTAATGAACAAGGACTACGTGAAGGCCAAGATCAAGAATCGTCGGCTAAGCGGCCAACGCTAGCGGTCAACCCTACGAGCGATCGCCAGCAGCGATACCCCCGCTGGTAGGCCCGAGCTTGCAACCAGGTGCCGCTCGCTGGCGAACAGCCGTGTCAGCGCCTGGTTGACGGCACTGCTCGGAACAGCAAACTCTGACGGCTTTGCCTTCGAAACGCGGGCCAGTCGGGATCCAACTCGCGCCGCCGCGACGACCGGCAACAGCCAACTGTTGAAATAGCTGACGTGTTCTACCACTAGGTCTTCGGCCTCGAGGACCGCTGCGAGCTTGCCCGCCGTGTAGCGCCGTCGGTGACCATTGAGATCATCATGATCGCTCCACAGCCACAAATACGCGGGAACGGTTACCACAACCCTGCCGCCAGGGCGTACCGCCTCGGCGAAGGAACGAACGGCTTTGGCATCGTCGTCTAAGTGCTCGATCACATCGAACGAGGTGACGAGATCGAAGCTGCCGTCGGCGGGGACGTCGAAGGGCACCTCGCCTTGGGTCACTTCGAAATCCGGGTAGTTTCGACGACATCGCGCTACTGCTGAAGTCTCAAACTCCAGTCCGGATACCGATCCGAACCGCGACAGCATTGGCAACATGCCGCCTGTTCCGCAGCCAACGTCGAGGATCTGCAGCCCTGTGGGTTGATCGAGCCGTGCGTCGATTACGTGTTCGATGATCGACCGCCGCCCAACGAACCACCAGTGGTCCCGTTCATAGTGCTCATGGGCGTCGTAGAGAAGCGGATCCATTTCATCCTTCACCGGTGGTTTCGGCGATGATGAAATTCGGGCGCTGTTTTGCCTCGTCGAACACCCGAGCCAAGTACTCTCCGAGCACTCCGAGAACCAGCAGCTGGATCCCACCCATCGTCAGAATGACAGCGATCGTCGATGCCCAACCGCTCGGCACCGAACTGCTGGTCAGGCGAGCTATGACGGCATAGACCGTGAAGGCGAGCCCGATGCACGCTGTGACCAGACCAACCAGGGTTGCGAGCCGCAGGGGTTTGGCCGAAAGCGAAGTAACCCCGTCGAGCGCCAGCCGTACGAGGCGTGCGAGCGACAACTTGGGTTCACCAGCGGTACGTTCAGGCCGGTCGAACTCTATTCCTACTTGCTCAAAGCCAACCCAGCTTCGCAATCCACGAAGGAATCTGTTGTGTTCTGGGAGCGCCAGAATCTCGTCGACAACCCGACGATCTAGCAATGCGAAGTCGCCGCTGTCGAGCGGAACATCGATGTCGGCAAGCAGCCGATAGACGCGATAGAAGGCGCTGTATGCAAACTTCTTAGAGCGACCGGCATCACGGGAGCGACGAACGGCGTAGACAACCTCGTAACCATCGGCCCAGCTCTCGAGCATCTCGACAATGAGCTCTGGCGGGTCTTGCAGATCGGCATCTAGGAAGCAGACCGTGCGTCCCTCCGCCACCGTCATTCCCGCTGACAGAGCAGCCTGTTGACCAAAGTTGCGACTTAGACTCAACCCGCGAACCCTAGGGTCGTTGGCTGCGAGTTTGGAGATCACCGACCAGGTATCGTCGCCGCTGCCATCATCGACAAAGACGATCTCAAACGACTCGCCTTCACGTTCGAGGCTGTTGAGAGCGAGCACGATCCGGTCATGCAGCGGACCGACGTTGTCTTGTTCGTCAAAGGCTGGAACCACGACCGACACGAGCGGCGGTGGCTGTGAAATTCCTTGGGCAGCGTCCGAATCGGGGCTGAGCTGAGCTATCTCTGCGTCGAGTTCGGTAGTCGTCCACGACGAATGCGCGGCGGCATCGTCGACATCGAGGCTGCCAAGCAGGGCACCGCCAAGAGCGATTGCTCGTGCGCTCTCGGAATCACGAGCGTGCGTGAGCGCGCCGAGGAGTTGCGGGTTCGATGCCACCTAGCTCAATCGGCAACAACGCTGCGAATATGAATTCAGCTATCTCTGCAGCGACGCTTAGCCGGTGTCGCAGTGCCGATCCTCGAACTGGACCGTAGAACGCGAGCGCCAGTCGTAGAACGACACGGTTTCGGCATCGTCACCGAATCTGTCATTTAGCTCGCGACAAGATGTCGCGTCTTTGTACATCCAAACCTGTCGCCACTGCGACCCATTGCGAAGAAGCAACGATGCTCGGAGGTCTTCCTGCAATATGAACTGCTCCATACCCCGACCGCCATCAAGAGGCGGTCCTACGAGCACCAACCCACCGCTCGGGTCAATATCGGCGAGCACCCGCTGGGTTACAACCTCGCCATCTCGAACCGCCTCAACGTAGTCATTGGTGTCGGTCACATTCAGAACTGCGAACAGCACTACGACCGAAACGGCGAGCGCGTTTCCAAATCCACGATTCCTGTTCCAGATCTGCTGAAGCGCCGCGGCGACGATAAAGGCGATACCGACCGAAGGGACAAGATTGTTTCGGTCGTTGATACCACCAGAGCCAAATATCAGACTCACATACGCCAACGGCGCCGCTGCTACGAACGTGACTGCCACGGCGCGTCGGAGCTCTCGATCGAAGCAGTCTCGTGGTCGGTGATACTTCGGGACGAGCGAAACTGCCGACCAGACGATGAGACCCAACATGGCGACGAGTCCGATCAGACCCGGCAGGCCAGCTCCCCAAAGCCCTTCGCCAAACAACCCATGGGCGATCGTGTCGATCGCGGCGAGGCGAGCGCCACTGGCCTTCGGCGATAAGAACAACATCAACAGTGCTGCGAGAACTGGCCCCGCGAGAACGATTGCCCCATCCCGCCATGACTTGTTGCTCCATGCCCACCAGGCGGCGGCAACTAACGCCAGTCCGATAACTCCCTCATACAGCAAGACGGCGCTGGCAAAGAGCAACGTCGAGCCGACAAGCCAGCGTTTGCGCCAAAGAATCTGAGTTGCGGCGCAGACGATGATGATCGACACCACGTAGCTGCCCACCACGAACCACAAACGCGCCGTGGCATGGTTGGGCACCACAGCAATCAACAACCCGCCGAGCAAGGCTGTGCGCGCGCCAACGAACAGCAAAGAGGTTCGCAGCACAGCGGCAGCCATCGCTCCGTTCACAACTCCAAGCCAAACCGCCTGGAGCGCTGGAACGTCACCGATTCCCTGGTAGATAAACAGATAGTAGAACCCGGCCAGCGGTCGCCCCGGTCTGCGGAAGGCGATATCGCGCACGGCTTCGACAATCCCTTTTTCCTCGAACCACATGGCTACAACGAAGTCGTCGGTGAGATAATCAGCACCCCAAAGCGCCCACAGCAGTGAAGGCATAGCGCCGAGCACGAATACCAACAATGTGTGGGAATGCACGGGTTCCACGAACTCAGCGGGGGTTTCGCGTGAGGGTCGCGTCGTTGCCAACATGGTGAACCATCGGCCGTCAGCGAACGCCAGAAAGCCAAAACGAAAAGAGGCCCAGCTGCTGCTGGGCCTCTTTTTGGCTCGCCCGCCTGCTGAACCTCAGACGAACTTGCTGTGTCGCTGCGACCCGAATCGGTTGCCTGGTGTTTTTCCCGTTGCCCTGGTCATAGACCGAAAGGGCTTTTTCTCGGTGCGAAAACACGCCGGGACTCGTTCGGACACGGCGGCGTTATCTCGGCGGACTTCGTTCATGAAGCCGTGCTTTGGTATTCATCGCTGAACTACCTCCCGAGTTGCCGTCGGCTCGATCAGATAGTGACCCCAGATCGACCGTGTGACGATAGTCACTTTTTCGTGACTACTCGCCACTATAGGCAGAGTGCCTCCTCAACAGTCAAGGGGTCGCCGGAAATGAGCGCTGTTCACTGTTTTACCCGCAGCCGCAATCCGGGCGCTGGGCGCCCTCGATGCGCGCTGCTGATGCTGGCGCCCGACCCGTCGCTCGTTACTCGCTCCTCGTTCTCTTGTTTTGCTTCAACTTGCTCCGGCTCGTCTCGTCTTAATCCTCGTGTCCGACACGTTTCTAATTCCTGGCAACGACGCCAAGAGCCCGACTGCACACCCGGGATTTAGAGATGTGTCTGACACCACCCGGCATTGGGCAGACCTGATTAGGGACGCTTCATTAGGGACGTGTCTGACACCGTTAGGTGGGCGGGCCGGGGCGGTGGCTGCGAGTTCGTTCTGGTGAGTTTGGGTACTGTGGGCGCAACTACACGAGTTGGAGACCAACCGATGACCTACCCGAACACGCTTATCTTTGTCGACTTTGCGAGCGACGACCCCGAAGCCAGCGCCAAGTTCTACACCGAGGTATTCGGATGGGACATCGAACCTCGCCCGTCGGGCGTGTTCCATCGCGTCGTTCCGGGCCAAAACTTCAACCTCGACGACGGAACTCAGGGCCCAATCGGGAACCTTCACCTAGGGATAAGCAACGTTGCAAATCGTCGTCCTCACCCGAGCGCCGACAACGGCACAGTAGGGCTCAAACGAGGTGGCGGTGGACCCCGTATCTGGATTTTGGTGAGCGACGACGACGACATGGAAACCATGCATGCCAAAGCGCTCGAACTCGGCGCTACCGAACTTTGGACCCATCATTTCTGGGCCGAGTTCAACGGCTTTAGCAACGCGTTCGAAGATCCCTGGGGAAACCAAATTGTGCTCTGGACCAAGGCCGGAGACAACCCCGAGATCCCCGAAGGCTGGACCAACGAATAGCTAGGTCCTGAAAATCTTTTGTGGGTGGAGCACCGCTACGGTGCACCACCCACAAAAATTCGGGAGGGGGCAGGCGGTCGGGGTGGGTCTAACCGAGCATTTGCGATGAGTGCCAGCGGAGCACTCGTCGCTCGACCGCAGTCAGCAGCAGCACGAATGCGACACCGATAAACGCGAGTACGAAGACGCTCCCCCACAACTGGTCGATGAGAAGGCGCGACTGCGCAACCCGAGCAGCGTTGCCCAGCCCTTCCTTCGAGTTGAAGAACTCACCAACAACCGCTCCGACCAGGGCCAGACCAATGCAGATCCGAGCTGCCGAGAACATGTACGGAAGCGAGTGCGGCACCCGTAGGCGCCAGTAGATTTCCCAATTGCTGGCGTCGATAGATTGCAAAAGCTCATGCGAGTCAGGATCGACAGCCCGCAATCCGGTAACGGCGTTGGCCACAAACGGAATCCAAGCGAAAAGCGCCGCAGTAATGATCTTGGGCCAAGACGAAAACCCGAACCAGATGATAAAGATCGGCACGAGCACAGCGACCGGCGTCGACTGTATAAGCACGATGATCGGCATAGTCGCCCGTTCCATAAACCGCGAGTAGGCCATGATCGTGGCAACCGTGATGGCCACAATGAAAGCCAACCAGAAACCCCAAAAAGCCTCCTGCACCGTAACTAGCCCATTCCTCCAGTAGAAGCCGGGGTTGTCGATGATGTGGCGCAAAATATCTGACGGTAGTGGCAAGGTAAGCGGGCGAATATCGGAGATCCGAACGTACAATTCCCAGCCCACGAAGAAGAAGGTCAGACCCAGAAATGGAGCTACGGCGAGTAGCGCTCGGTAAAGCGGACGTCGCGGCTCGGGCGGCGGCTCTTCGAGAACCTGCGAGTCCGCGACTTCTTCAGTATTGAGTTCGGTCACTTATTGGTCCTCAGACCCTTCCTTGAGAGCGGCACGCACTTCGCTGACGATGTGGTGATAGTCGTCGCCATCTTCGACAGCTTCGTGACGCGGCCGCACGAGCGGCACGTCGATAATTCGAATAACCCGGCCAGGTCTCGCCCCCAGCACCACGACACGGTCAGAAAGCACCACCGCCTCGGGAATCGAGTGCGTTACGAATAGAACAGTGCTGCCGACCCGCCGCCAAAGATCGAGCAAGAGGTAGCGCATATCGGCGCGGGTGATCTCGTCGAGTGCCGAGAACGGTTCGTCCATCAACATCACCGGAGCACCCAATGCGAACGCCCGCGCAATGCTGACCCGTTGCTGCATACCACCACTGAGTTCTGCGGGCAGCGAGTCGACGAAGGGTCCAAGACCAATGTCGTGCAATAGCTGCAACTGGTCGTCGGGTGAGATACCGGTGGTATGGGACCTACGTTGGTTGAGCTCGCCCAGCAACGAAACATTCTTTCGAACGGTACGCCAAGGCAGCAGCGCCGGTTGCTGGGGCACGAAGCCGTAGTGTTTCAGCGACTTGGCAACTTGGGGTGTCTCCCCACGGATGCTGATGCTGCCGAGGTCAGGCTCTAGCAAGCCGCCGGCCAGGCGCAGCAGCGTCGACTTACCGCAGCCCGATGGTCCGATAAAACTAACGAACTCGCCCGAACCCACTTCGAGACTCACCCGCGAGAGGGCGTGTACCAATTGCCCCTTGCGACGAAACCACTTCGAAACCTGTTCAAAGCGGATCGACTCATCAGGATTCGCGGGGTCGCCGGAGTAAGGCTTCTCGTCGGCGTCGTTACTCACTGGCGCACTCACCCGGTTGGCTTGCTATCTAGCATTTGGTTACGAAGCGTAGGGTCGGTCAGGATATCTCGAACCGTCTGCACGATGGTTTGGGTCTGTGAGTCGAGCTCGATATTGACGCGGTCGCCAACGCGAACCTTGCCCAACGTGGTTCGTTCGAGAGTCTCGGGGATAAGACTCACCGCGATGAGGTGCTCGTCGCGGTCGATGCGCGAGATCGTCAGACTCGCTCCGTCGAGGGCGACAAAGCCCTTCCAGAACAGGAAAGACATCAGTTCGGAATCGACCTTGAACCAAATGGTTCTGTTCTCGCCATCGACCTCGATCTCGTGCACTGTTACCGCAGCCGAGACATGGCCCGACACGATGTGGCCACCGATTTCATCGCCGAAGTGAAGCGACCGTTCGATGTTGACCTCGGAGCCGACGACCAGCGAGCTCAGGTTGGTGAGCTCGCTGGTTTCGCCGATCACGTCGAACCGAACCTTGTTACCGTCGATCGCCGATGCGGTCAAACAGACGCCGTTGTTCGCCACACTGGCACCGAGTTGCAATCCCTCGACGGTCTTGTCGAGGTCGACCGTTAGTCGCCGGATACCATCGGCATCAACGATCTCAACGACCCGACAGAGGTTTTGAACAATCCCGGTAAACATGGTTAGCGATTTCCCTTAGCCCTATGGCCAGATGAGGGTGGTTCCGTCGTACAGCCCTGAAGCGACATCGGTGTTGATCATCGACTCCCAATCTGGAAGTTCGTCGAAGACTCCCGCAGATACCATCGCATCGATTTCTGAACCCAGCAGATCGACATCGGGGATACCAACGCCAACCCCACTCGGGGCGAGATCAGAGATGATGCCCGATTCGACGTTCCAGCGATTCAACTCGACCTCTTGAGCCAAGAACAGTGGATTGCCTGCAGCATCGATGAGTTCAAAGGCGTTCGCTACGGCCTCATCCGGATTCGCAGCTGCGAATTCGTATCCCTTAATCAAAGCGCGAACCAGGTCTTCGACAACTGTCGGGTTGGCATCTAAGAACGCTTGACTGGTGAACGGAATCGCGAAACTCGACGGTACATCGAAGTCGAGCG
>CBERPN010000078.1:0-15622 GCA_965524675.1 uncultured bacterium | reverse complement strand
CCGGTTACCGCCGAAATTCTCGAAGGCGTCATCAAGGATGAACGGCGCCACCTCGGCTTTGGCGAAAACGACGTCGGTCGACTGCTGGCCGATGAGCCAGGAGTTCGGGTTCGGCTAGCTGACCTACGCGCCGAACTCGACCCGCTCGTGCTCGGGACCTTCGAAAGCGCTCGATCCGATGTCGGTGTCGACGCTAAAGAGAGAGTGGATCTCGGGCGCGAGTACCTCGCAGCAGTCGAGCGACTAGGGCTTACGTGAGCGAGAACTCGCCCGCGGTCGTTCTTAAAGACACCCCCCGAAGGACTTTCGAACTTGAAGACATGGGCTTTGACGAGGTCCCGAAGAAATGGCGAAAATTCTACCGCCACTGGGATGGTCCAGGCGATGAACTTGGACCGAATGAAATCGTCTGCCCGGTGTGCCGAGTAGTAATTCGCTCGAAACGCGAGCTCCGCCCAGGCGACCGGCTCTATTGCATGCCATGCATGTCTCGACTGCGGGTAGTGATGGGCGAAGACGGCCAACTCGACACCGAGGTTGTCTACTAAGGCCTCGTCCGCCGTCGCCGCGCTCGTCCACTCGCGCAGCTCCTTGGTCAAGCGACGTTAAGGTGATGCGATGTCGAAGGAGTCGTCGTCGGTCCGCCGAGTTCGAACGTTCACCCATTGGGGTGCTTACGACGTGGTGGTCAGCGATGACACGATTACCAGCGTCGAACCGATCGAGGAAGATCCCGACCCGTCACCGATCGGCCAATCATTGGTCGATGGCATCAGTCATCGCTCACGGGTAAGAGCCCCGTCGGTTCGCGAAGGTTGGCTCGAGCACGGACCCGGGCCAGCGAACGGAGCGAGAGGCGCAGGTCCCTTCGTCGAGATCGGCTGGGACCAAGCCCTCGATCTGGTAGCGGCCGAGGTCGGCCGGGTGCGGGAGCAGTACGGAAACGCGTCGATTTTTGGCGGTTGCTATGGGTGGGCCAGCGCCGGAAGGTTCCATCACGCGCAGAGCCAAGTTCACCGGTTCTTGAATCTGATCGGCGGCTACACGGCGTCGAAGAACAGCTACAGCACCGGCACGGCGCAGGTGATTATTCCCCGTGTGTTGGGCAGTCGCTTCCTCGACATCCTCGATAAGTCGACCGCATGGCCGGTTATCGCCGCCCACACAGAGTTGGTGGTCGCCTTCGGAGGGATCGCTCTTAAGAACTCTCAGGTGAACGGCGGAGGAATCGGCAAACACGTCACCAGTAAATGGCTTCACGAAACGCACGCTAATGGCGCGAAGTTTGTCAACATCAGCCCCATCGCTGATGACCTAGCGCCGTCGCTCGAAGCGCGGTGGTTGGCGGTGCGGCCCAATACCGATACGGCCTTGATGCTCGCTTTGGCGCACGTTCTCGTCGCTGACAACCTCTTCGACCGCGACTTCGTCGATCGCTATTGTGTGGGATTCGAACGGTTCTTGCCATACCTGCTGGGGGAATCTGACGGGGTGGCGAAGACCCCTCGATGGGCGTCGGAGATCACCGGAATAGGCGTCGACGACATCATCGAACTCGCGCAGCGGATGGCGGGTAGCCGCACGCTAATCACCGTGGCCTGGTCGTTACAGCGAGGCGACCATGGCGAACAGCCGTACTGGATGAGCACAGTGCTCGCTGCAATGCTGGGCCAGATCGGTCTGCCGGGCGGTGGCATTGGCTACGGGTACGGCGCCGAAGCTGCGGTGGGCAATCCGGTTCGCCGACTCGGCGGCCCGACGATCAGTCAGTTCTCAAACCCGATCGACAGTTTCATCCCGGTAGCCCGAATCGCCGATCTGCTCAATTCACCCGGTGAGAGCTTCGACTACGACGGACAGCGGCTCACCTACCCCGATATTCGCCTGATCTACTGGGCGGGCGGAAACCCCTTCCATCACCATCAGGATCTGAACAACCTGGTCAATGCTTGGCAAAAGCCCGACACCATTATTGTGAACGAACCGTGGTGGACGGCTACCGCTCGCCACGCCGACATCGTGTTGCCCATCACTTCAGCTCTCGAACGCAACGACATCGGGCGAGCCAGCAACGACGATTACCTCGTGCCGATGCATCAGGCCATCAAGCCACTGGGCGAGGCTCGATCAGACTTTGCGGTGTTCACTGCCCTCGCCTGTCGATTGGGCGTGGAGGCCGAGTTCACCGAGGGACGCGACGAGATGGGCTGGCTTACCCACCTCTACGAGGAGTTCCGGGTACAGGCGAGAGGCGAGCAGATCGAGTTGCCCGACTTCGATGGCTTCTGGGCTGGCGACGGAATTCAGCTAGACCGCGACGATAGCGATCGCGTCCTGTTGTCTGACTTTCGAGCCGATCCGATCGGCGCTTCACTTGGAACCCCTTCGGGCAAGATCGAGATCTTCTCCGAGACGATCGACGCATTTGGGTACGACGACTGCGGCGGCCACCCTAAGTGGATCGAACCGGCTGAACGTCTTGGCACAAACAATACGATTCATCCGCTGCACCTCGTCTCGAACCAGCCCGAGGGCCGGCTACACAGCCAACTCGACTGCGGCGCGACGAGCACCCGGGCCAAGATCAACAACCGAGAGGCGATGCGAATCAACCCCGCCGATGCCGCCGATCGAGATATCCGCTCGGGCGACACGGTCCGATTGTTCAACGAACGCGGCTCGTGTCTTGCCGGAGCGCGAGTCGACGACAAGGTGATGGCCGGCGCGGTGGTGCTCCCAACAGGCGCATGGTACGACCCCGACACGCCCGGCGGCATCGATCGTCATGGAAACCCAAATGTCTTGACGCTGGACAAGGGAACATCTCGGCTTTCTCAGGGGTCAGCTGCTCACACCACCATGGTGCAGGTCGAGCGAGTGGTAGGAACCGCACCCGAACCGCGGCCGTTCGAACCACCAACGCTCTCCACACACCGAACACCGGAACAACACGATGAACAACCGGGTTAATAGACCACCGTATGAGTGACACCACAGCATTCGATTCTCTTCGCGGCCGAGCGCTGCTGAACGAGCCATGGGCCAACAAAGGCACTGCCTTTTCTACCCAGGAACGCCGGTCGCTCGGAATCGACGGGATGCTGCCGCCTCGCGTCGAGACCATCGGCGAGCAGTGCGAGCGGGTGCGCGACAAGTACGACCGGTTCCACAACGACCTCGAACGCCATGTCTTTCTGCGGGCTCTTCACGACACCAACGCCGTCCTGTTCTATGCGTTCATCGAACGACACCTCACCGAGATGTTGCCGGTGCTCTACACCCCGACGGTTGGGCTGGCATGTCTCGAGTTCAGCCACATCTACCGACGGCCCCAAGGCCTCTACCTGAGCTACCCCGACGCCGGTCAGATCGCAGCCCAAATCGCCGCGGTCGATTGCGATATAGATGTCGTGGTGGTCACCGACGGCGAGCGCATCTTGGGGCTCGGCGACCTCGGTGTGGGCGGGATGGGTATCCCCATCGGGAAGCTGGCGCTCTATACCGCAGCTGGCGGATTCGACCCTCGTCGATCGCTACCGGTCTTTCTCGATGTCGGCACCAACAACGAATCGCTGCTCGACGATCCGCTCTACCTCGGTTGGCGCCACGAGCGCATCGAGGGCGAGGCCTACGACTCGTTCGTCGACTCCTTTGTCGAAGCGCTCAAGGTCCGGTTTCCGGGAGTGTTGTTGCAATGGGAAGACTTTGCAGGCCAGCACGCGACGCCGCTCCTGCATCGGTACCGCGACCGCATTCTCAGCTTCAACGACGATATTCAAGGAACCGCAGCGGTTGCTCTTGCGGCAATCCAAGCGGCGGCTACCGCCGCTGGTTCGACACTTGCGGAGCAGCGAATCTGCATCGTCGGAGCGGGGTCAGCGGGCAGCGGAATCGCGGCGATGCTGAGCGACGCCCTTGGGGCAGGCGAAGGCTGGCGGCTTTATCTCACCGACGTGCACGGGTTGCTTCACGATGGGCGCGACGACCTGGTCGACTTTCAACTCCCGTTCGCTCAGCGCTGGGAGGATGTATCCGACTGGGCGAACCCCTCGGGTCCGACACCGTTGGCCGCGGTGGTCGAAAACGCCAAGCCGGGGGTGTCCGGTCCGCCAGGGTTGCTCGATGAAGCCATCGTGCGCTCGCTGGCCAGTAGCAATGATCGACCAATACTTCTACCGCTATCGAACCCGACCGATCATGCCGAAGCTGTTCCCGAAGACCTGATGCGCTGGACCGAGGGTCGGGCCCTCATCGCCACGGGCAGTCCGTTCGACGATGTCGTTCACGACGGCGTCAGCCATGCGATATCCCAAGCCAACAATGTGTATGTGTTCCCTGGCCTAGGGCTGGGAACCCTTGCCGTAGGCGCCCCAAAGGTAAGCGATGCCATGCTCCTGGCGGCCGCCCAGGCGGTTGCGGACCCAGATCCGTCCGGAGCCGCCGATTCCTCCACCGGAATCCTGCCTCCCCTCGACGATCTCCATACCGTTAGCCGCCGAATAGCGCTAGCGGTCGGCCGAGCGGCCATCGCCGAAGGAATCGTCGATCCGTTGACCAGTTCTGAACTGGAGTCGCGAATAGAACAGCGTTGGTGGGTGCCCGCCTACTCGGTCTGTCAGTGATAGCCGAGCAGTGGATGTAGCGCGATCGGCACCCGACAGAGACGAAATTGTCCGGTCGTACATGGTCTTATCCGGGTTGTATACGCTGGCTGCGTCGCTGATCTGGGGCGTCAACACCCTCTTCTTGTTAGATGCCGGCCTTTCGATTGGGGAGGTTTTCATCGTCAACGCCATCTTCTCTGCTGGGATGGTGCTCTTTGAGATACCGACCGGGGTTGTTGCCGATACTCTCGGCCGCCGGGTGTCGTACCTGCTCAGCGTGGTCGTACTCGGAGCGACCACCGTTCTTTATCTCGTTATTGCCCAGCGCAATGCGGGCTTGCTGGCCTTTGGCCTGGTGTCGGCTTTGATGGGGCTCGGCTTCACGTTCTATTCGGGTGCGCTCGAAGCCTGGTTGGTCGACGCCCTCGCCTCGATCGGCGCCGCCGACGGACTCGACCACGTTTTTGCCCGGTCCCAACAGGTGACGGGCGCAGGAATGCTCGTTGGTACAACCACCGGAGGGTTCCTCGGCCAGATCGATCTCGCTGTCCCCTTCGTCGTGCGCGCAGTGTTGTTAGGCGCGCTCTTCGTTTTGTCTTCGCGACTCATCGACGATATTGGATTCGTTCCCAAGAGTCTGCACCTTCGCGATGTGCCGCGAGCCATGAGCGAGCAGGCTCGAACCGGCATTACCTACGGCTGGCAACAGCCTGGGCTTCGCTCGTTAATGCTGGCCGGAGCGATCCGAGCCAGTTTCATCGGGTGGGGTTTCTATGCAGCCCAGCCCTACTTCTTAGACCTATTGAATCGCGATGCGATCTGGGTGGTCGGGGTAATAACAGCGCTCATGTCGCTGTCGACCATGGCGGGCAACCAGGTCGTTGAATTGCTGAGCCGAAAGTGCGGGCGACGAACAACTCTGCTGCTTTGGGCCTCGGGCGTCGGAGCCGTGGCCGCGGTAGCCGTTGGCGTCACCAGCTCCTTCTGGGTTGCCGTGCCCTCGTTCTTGGTATTGACCGCCACGCTCGGCGTTATCTCTCCCGTGCGCCAGGCATATGTCCACCAAGTCATTCCGAGCGACCACCGTGCGACCGTGATCAGCTTCGACGCCATGGTGGGGTCGGTGGGCGGTGTAGGTGGTCAGCTAGGCCTCGGACGCCTCGCCGACACCCGCTCGCTGAGTGCCGGGTACATCGTCGGCGGCCTCGTAACATTGGCCGCGCTTCCCGCCCTTTACAGCGTTCGCCTTCACGGCGGCCCGGCCGACGCAATCGTAGGCAAAGCAGCCATCCAAGGCTCCTGCGCCGCAGGACTACCCCCCTACACCCAGCTGGTGTCAGACACGTCCTCAGTCAATCCGTCCTTAGTCTCTGACTAATCGGAGCAGTCGGCTAGTTTCTGCGGGGTTTTGCTGTCCGTTCAGGGTGCTGGTTTCTTGCCTTGTACGTTGCCGCGCCGTGTGCTCTGTTGTTACTACTGGTTTTTGGGCGGGGCCCGATCATTGGCTTCCAGCCGGGCCGTTACCACGGAGGTGCCGCAGCGCCCCGGCAATCAAAAGACGTCAAATCAAGCGCCCACCACGGCCGGGTGAGGCCCACGATTACCCGAACCAGAGTTGCTTTGCGGTGCCGCCTAAAATTGCAGGTAGGTCTTCTTCGGCGAATGGGTATTGGCCTTGACGGAACGGTGCTAGTTCGGCGGCGTAGCCGGCCGGGTCGCCGCCACTCACCGAGAAGTTTGAACCCCACACCATCCGATCGGGGCCAAACGCTTCGTATGCTGCAGCGGCTGCGGGTCGGAACAGTTCTAGGTAGTGATCGCTGTACATGCTCATGCCGCTGGCCTGAAGAAACACTCCCGGGTACTCGCTGAGCGCTAAGACATTCTGATAGTCGGAGAACTCCGGAGCGTCGGCGAGCGCTGGCCAACCCCAGTGGGTGATCATCAGCGGGTGCTCGGGGTGATCGCCAAGAAAGGCCCGAAGTTCGGGCAACTGGTCGTGCATGCCCAAGATGCTGCACAAAACAATGTTGAGTCCGAGTTCCACCGCAGCCTCGTACTGGTCGCGGATCCGGTGCAGTAGCCGCACCTCAAACCTGACGCCCTCAAACTCTGCGAGCGAAGCGTGACGTTCGATTTCGGCAATCGGATCGTTGCCCTCCGGGTCGACATGAAAGACACCCACGAACCGGTGCGGCTCGGCCGCGACCGCGTCGGCAATGTAGGAGTTGTCGTACTCGCCGAGGTGTTGAACTAACACCGCCCGCGCAACGTCACCTGCTTCGAGCGCTTCTTGAACTACCGGCAATGGTTGGTATTTGCTGCGACCGCAATGGCAATAGACATCGATTACCAGATCGTCGGCGGTCATATGACGCACAGCGCTACATCGAGCTGAACCTCGCGGGTTTGGGAGTAACCCACCGCGAAGGTCGGAATCCAGCAAGAGTGCTTGCCTGGACCGCCAGCCACCAGAACCCGAAACGATTCGGGCTCACGCACCAGCGGTATACGGTTGCCCCAACCAGCGAGTCGGTCGGCGTAGGATCCCCACGAGGTGAGCTCTTCCAGCTTTTGCTCGGACACTCGCGCCGCGTCGACGCGAGCGTTCTCGTACAGATACGCCTGCACATCTTCGCGGCTAAACCCCGAATCAGCGACGGTTTGAGCGTGCTCGGGCCCAAATACGACAAAGTGGTCGCCCGCCACGTAGAGGTTGTTGTTTCCCACCGTCGCCATGGTCTGAGCGATCGAGTTAAGAACCGATTCGCCGGTGGTAGAGCCGTGGTCGTTGATGTTGTGCGGTCCCTCGGCCGCCGCCACCGTGACGCAACTCTGGCCTGGGTCGAAACCCAACGACTTGCGGAGGCTGGGCCATGGGCTTTCAACCTCGTTCTCCGCGAAACACCACCCGTACTTGGCTGGGGTGCCCTGAGTGGCCTTGTCGGTCTCTCCGGGTCGCGCACCCCCAACGTTCTGAAGAATCAACCGCAGCGCGCGACCTATGGTCGCGTTGGCCTGGTTGCCATGACCCATACAGCCGGCACCCCAACCCATGCCAATGATTCCCGCTGCCGGACCGTGCACGATCGACA
Organism: uncultured bacterium; assembly: GCA_965524675.1. Classification (GTDB taxonomy): domain Bacteria; phylum Actinomycetota; class Acidimicrobiia; order Acidimicrobiales; family SHLQ01; genus CALLQB01. The sequence goes on along the minus strand of CBERPN010000078.1, from coordinate 7,923 downwards.
ACAGGGCGCACGGATGGGTAGTGGTTTGCATGCCGACGAGGTTGAAGTCGTCGGCCTGAATCGCCTCAACGGCGGCTTCGAGTACCGGCATGTGCTCGGGAAGACACCCGGCCATAACCGCATTGATCGCTATCTTCTGAATCGTCGCCGCGCCTCCGAGCGGGGCGATGGCCCCCAGCGATTCCATCGGGTAGCGGGTTGCCCCCTCGCACATTGCGTCGACCCGCTCACGGGTGGGAGCAACGATCGGCAGGCCGTCGGTCCAGCCGCGGCCATGAAAGGCCGCCATCACCGCTGCTTCGTCGCCCGCTACTTCGAGAGTTTCGTCGTCGGCTCGCTCGGCGACGCTCATGATGACTCCTCAGCCTGGGTTAGCAGACTGGTTACGATGGCATTGAAGACCGAGTCGGTAACCAAGGCGGCCGCGTCGCTCGCTGCAATGCCTCCAACCGGATGTCCAACCTCGACGAGCGGGGTGACAGCGGCTTGACGCTGTTCGAGTAACTGGCGAGCAAAGTCACTGAAGGCACTTGTAACAAGGCCCGCGGTGGGTAGGCCGCGACTGGCAACCTCGATTTGGTCGTGGACACTCCACGACGTGCACGATCCTCAATCGTCGATGGCCAGAACCACCGCATCGCACTGCGCTACGAATTCTTCAAGTTCGTCGCGGGGAGCTTCGAGCGACGGTGCGACCTTGCTGTAGCGCACTAGCTGGGCACCGAATGCAGCCTCCATGCGCTCGCCCACTCGATCGAGCAAGGCCGAGGCGTTTGGCTTGTTGTTGTCGAGCAAGCCAATACGTACTCCATCGAGATTCTCCAAACGAGCACCGAGGCCCTCCGGAGCGGCGGGTGGCTGAGCGGTGGGATTCAACACCGTGATCGTCGCTGACTGGCTCATAGAATTTCCCCCGATGGATGATCGAATGGCAAGGCTCATCCTTATTCCTACGGAAAGCGGATGATCCTGTTTGCGTACTATTAGCGACATGATTAGTCTGCTTTCTCCCAGACTGCAAGTGGCGGTTACACAGCCACTATCCGCCGCAGAGACCGAATAGAAGCACCGATGACTCGACCAAAGGCCACCAACGAGCACGGACGGATGTTCATGTCGATTATTCATGCCGCAACAGCCAACGCCGGTGACCGGCCGACCAACAAGCTCAACATTCGTCAACGGCTCGTCATCCAACGCCTTGGCCTAGACGGGCCGTCGAACCTGTCGGCCCTCGGACAAGCCCTGGGAATCGTCCCGTCCTCTACAACGGTTGTGGCCGATCGTTTGGAGGCCTTGGGCCTAGTCGAGCGAACCGCCAAGAAGGGCGATCGGCGCGCCACGGTGCTCAAGCTAACCAGCGAAGGCGAGCGCACCTTCGCAGCCGAAGTTGGGTTCTACAAATCAATCGTCGATCAGACTCTGGCCACCATGGGCGATGACGCAGCCGACAAAGTACTCGGGGCACTCGATGCTCTCGATCCCAGCGATGAGCAAACCGAAGTGGCTTGATTGGATTGATATGGACTTCAGACTCAGCGATGACCAAACTGCATTAGTCGAGACGGTACGCACGTTCGCGGAACGCGAACTTGTCGACCAGGCAGCGGTATGGGACCGCGAAGATCGCCTGCCCGAGCAGCACATCATCGACACGATGGTGCAGATGGGATTGTACGGGATCTGCCTACCGACCGAGTACGGCGGCGGCGGCCAAGATCTACTTACCGCATTGCTGTGCATCGAGACCCTAGCCGAAGCATCGCCTTTGGTGGCGGCCGGAGTCTTCGAAAGCAATGTCGGACCGGTGCAGGTAATTAGTCAATTCGGTAGCGACGAACAGAAGGCCCACTGGATCCCCAAGGTCTGTGCCGGAGAGGCTCAGATCTCGATCGGGATGACCGAACCCGAATCGGGAAGTGCCCTCACCGATCTAAAGACTCGGGCCGACAAGGTCGACGGTGGCTACAAGCTGAATGGCCGAAAAATCTTCTGCAGCGGCGGCGGCCACAGCGAGGCCTACCTGGTGTACTGCCGACTCGACCCGGACCAACTCGGAGCCAAGGGGATCGGTGGCATCATCGTCGAAAAGGGAACGGCCGGCTTCACATTCGGCAAACAAGAACAGTTCATGGGGATGCGCGGGATGCCCTCGAGCGACTTGGTATTCGATGACTGCGTTGTTCCTGAGGAAAACCTGGTCATCGCAGCAGGCGACTTCGCAAAGCTGATGTCGTGCTTCGACACCGAACGCTGCGGCAACGCCACCATGGCGTTGGGCATCGCCGCCGGAGCACTGGGAGTGGCGGTCGAGTACGCCAACGAACGCCACACCTTCGGCAAGCCGATCGCCGACCGCCAGGCGATCCAGATGATGGTGGCCGACATGGCGATACGGGTCGACGCCTCGCGCCTGATGATCCACCGAGCAGCGGTCAATGCAGCCGACGGGCATCCGACTATCCACGAGGCCTCGATGGCCAAGGTCTTCGCCAACGAAACCGCCAAGGCGGTAACCGACATGGCCATGGAAATCCTCGGCGGTTACGGCTACAGCACCGAGTTCCCGATCGAACGCATGCTGCGCGACAGTCGCGGCTGGCCGCTAGCTGGCGGAACACTACAGATACAAAAGATCATCATCGCGGCGGCGGTTCTTGGCCGTCGTTTCAACCAACGCATCTAGTAATTACACCCACGATCTACAAAGGACGGGCATCATGTCGATGTCAATTTCAGCCCACCACATTTCCTTCCCGGTTAGCGATCTCGACCGGTCGCGGAAATTTTACGAGGGGGTGCTCGATCTGAAGGAGATTCCCCGCGCCGACTTCGGCGACGTTGGTGGGGTCTGGTACCAAGCAGGTCCGTGTGAGGTTCACCTCATCGCGATGTCCAACGATCCGAACCTCGGCACCCCTCCCCCTGTGATACATCCGGGGGCTCGCCATGTCGGTTTTGCCGTCGACAGCTTCGATGCCACCGTGGCTCACCTGACCGAGCATGGCGTGGAGGTGTTCGCGGTGGCCGACAACGGACAGATCTGGTGCCAAGACCCCGACGGTCATGTGATCGAGTTCATTCAACCCGGCGTTCTCACCGTCTGATCCATGTCGGCAACCCCTGAACAAACCGCGGCGCTAACAGCGCCTGGCGAACTATTCGAACTGGCCGTCGAGACCATCGACGGGCACCAGGTCCGCAACTTCGTGAACCGCGAGCCATCGATCGGATCGCTGGTAAACACCGCCGCTGGCCACGGCGAACGCGAGTTCCTGATTCAGGGCGAACGTCGCATCAGCTATGAGCAGTTTGCCCAAATGGTGTGGGCGGCCACCGCAGAACTGGAGCTTCGAGGGCTTAAGCGAGGCGACCGAATCGCCATCCTCGGGTACAACTCGATCGACTATGTGGTAACGGTGATGGCCGCTGCGACCCTCGGCGCTGTAGGAGTTGCACTCAACGGTTGGTGGGTAACCGACGAGCTCGAGTACGCCCTAAACGATTCCGGGAGCCGCTTCCTAGCCTGCGATACCGCCCTTTGGCCTCGCATCGCTCCCTGCATTGAAGAATCTACGGTCGATGTGGTGCTCCAAATCGGGGGAGGCCAAGCACCGGATGACCTCGTGCCGACCTCGGATTGGCTGAGCGAGGCCGGCGCGATCACAGGCCTCACCAAACCCGACTTCAACGTCGACGAGCGCGACCCCTTTGTGATCCTCTACACATCTGGCACAACCGGTCGACCCAAAGGTTGCATCACCACCCACGGAGGCACCATCACCCAGGTGATGGGTATCTTGCTTCACGCCTACGCCTCGTCAAAGCGAGGCGGCCCAAGCATGCTGCCCAAAGGCGGCGACCAAGTAACGGCACTGCTTACCTCGCCACTTTTCCACGTAGCCGGTGTTCACACCGGGGTATGTACTGCGATGACCACCGGAGCCCGGGTTGTGTTTCATGAAGGCAAGCTCGAACCCGAACAGGTTCTGTCGCTAATCGAAAGCGAACGGGTTACCTCGTGGAGCGCGGTGCCAACCTTGATGCATCGAGTGGTTCACTCACCGGCCGTCTCCAACTACGACCTGTCGAGTCTCAAAAGTATCGGGTTCGGAGGCGCGCCCTCTTCGCCCGAGGCCGCGGCCAAAGCGCGCGAGGTGCTACAGGTGTCACCTTTGCTCACTAACGGCTACGGGATGACCGAGACTCACGGAATAATCACCCTCAACAGCGGTGCCGATTTCGATGAGTTTCCAACCTCGGTCGGGCGTCCGGTCGCCTTCTTCGATGCCAAACTCGTCGACGAAGACGGTAATGAGGTAGCGCCCGGCGAGCGCGGCGAACTGCTAATCAGCGGGCCGACGATTACCCCTGGCTATTGGAACCGACCCGAGGCGACCGCCGAGGCGCTGGTCGATGGTTGGCTACGAACCGGCGATATTGCCTACCGCGACGACGAGGGTCGATATTTCATTGTCGACCGCGGTAAGGACGTAATCATTCGCGGCGGCGAGAACGTCTACTGCGGCGAGATCGAGGGCCGCTTGCTCGAGCATCCAGACGTCGAGGAAGCTGCGGTGTTCGGGGTGCCGCACGCCGAGTTGGGCGAACAGGTAAAGGCGGTGGTGTACGCACCGGATGGAGTTGATGTGGCGGCGCTAAAGCAGCACGTGGCCGAGACGCTGGCCCGCTTCAAGGTTCCCGAAATCATCGAGATAACCCCAATACCGCTACCTCGTAACCCGGCGGGCAAGGTAATCAAGTCGGCCCTAAAGGGTGCAGGCACCGGCGTGTTCGACCCCGAACTAATGGAAAACTAGAACGGGCACCCCCTCCCCCGAAATTTTGTGGGCTGAGCACCACCACGGTGTTCAGACCACACTAGATTTTGGGATCGCTGATGATCTCGGCGAGTAGTGGGGCATCGATGCTGCCGCCGCTGAGAATGCATACCGAGACACCACGCTCTTTGTTCGACATTGCGGTGGCCGCGGCGAGGGCCAACGCCCCGGCACCCTCGGCCACTAAGGCGTTCGCAGTGGCCAAGCGCTTTATCGCCGCACGGACATCGAACTCGGATACCAACACCGAATCGTCGGCCAGATCTCGTAGAAGCGGGAACATCTCCGCGGTGGTATAGGGCACAGCTACGCCATCGCAGATCGTTGAACAGTCGACGTCGACCGGCCCGCGGGCGGCCAACGCCGCATGAAACGACGGACACCCCTCGGGCTCGACCGCAACCAATCGCACGTCAGGTCGCAGAGTTTTAATGGCACTGCCGACCCCGGCCAAGAGTCCACCGCCACCGACCGGGATAAAGACGGTCTCGACATCGGGGCGATCGGCGACAATTTCTAAGCCGAGCGAGGCGTGACCGGTCATGACGTCTCGGTTCGTCCAAGGATGGATGAACGCGTACGGTTCTTGCTCCCAGGCGTGCTCGCGCATATAGCGAAACACCTCGTCGCGTGGCACAAGAACCGGCTCGCCTCCCAACGCTTTCACCGCTTCGATTTTGGTGATCGGAGCGGTTGCGGGCATGAGGCTTCGGGCCGGAACCCCAAAGTGTCGACCCACCCACGCCACGGCTTGGGCCGTATTGCCTGCACTGACGGTGCTCAGTCCATGGGCCCTTTGTTCCTCGCTTAGCTGACTCGCAGCGTGGAAGATGCCTCGCAGCTTGAACGAACCGATTGCCTGAACAGTCTCAGCCTTCACCCACACGTCGGCCGCTCCGCCGCGATACTCGACAAGCGGCGAATGCACGACCACGCCTTCGAGGCCCTTCGCCGCGAAATGCATCTCGTCCAAGGACGGTGGTTGTGGAGTCATTCTGGCACCCCACCGGACAGAATCGTCGCGAGCTTTGAGCTGTCGATGTTTCCGCCGGATATCACGCAAACAATCTTCCCCGAGCCAGCCTTTCCCGCCAAGGCAGCAGCTACCGGGAGCGCCCCAGCGCCCTCGGCTACTACGCGATTTCGTTCGACGAGCGTCCGCACCGCCGTCGCAACCTCGGCCACAGACACCACCAACGATCCGTCGAGCAACTCCCTGACCAGGGGCCACATTTGGTCGAGCACCGCCTTGCCACCCGAACCGTCGATGAAGGTCGGCTGGTAGTCGATCTCGCGCGCCTCCCCCGCGGCAAACGATGCCGCTAGCGGTGCCGCTGTCTCAGCCTCGGCCGCCAATAACCGAGTCTCTGGTCGAAGTGCTCGAATGGCCGAGGCGACCCCTGCGCTCAGTCCTCCGCCACCGTAGGGAAGCACCACCGCATCCACGTCGGGGAGGTCTTCAATAATCTCGAGTCCGATCGTGCCGTTGCCCGCCATCACCGCCGGTTCGCACACCGGGTGGATGAAGCAACCCTCCATCCCCGCGAAACGGTGCTCGATGATGACTTGCCACCACAAATCGAACGGAACCTTGACGATCTCGGCACCGAGCCGCTCGATCGCCGCCAGCTTGGTGGCTGGCGCATGGTCGGGTACCACAACCTTGCACGAAACTCCCCGCTCGCGGGCAACCCACGCCACACCTTGGGCCATATTGCCAGCGCTAGCGGTATACACACCGTCGCGCAGTTGTTCATCGGACGCCAGGGCCATGGCGTTGCCAGCACCGCGCAACTTGAACGACCCGATCGGCTGAAGGTTCTCGAGCTTCAGGTAAATCTCGCCAGCGACTTCGGGTACCTCCAATCGCACGAGCGGTGTTCTGATGGCCAAGCCAGAGATCCGCTCTCGCGCCGCTCGAATGGCATCGATCCCGATCTGCTCCGGACGAATTGGGTCAGCTGGCATTGGGGCCCGCCATTTCTGCGGTGATGGCATCGACGGTCGGCCAAAGCACCGGATCGAGTAACGACGATGGAGCCTCGGGCGCTGACCCGAATCGCGCGATCACCAATTCGTTCACTGGGTCGACGTAAAGGAATTGACCATGTGCACCGCGTGCCACCGGACAAACCCGGCCCTCGACATGGCGAATCCACCACTGCGACCGGTAAGACCAACCGGGAAGTGCATCGTAGCCACGCGCAAATACCTCCGGGTCGCCCCCGCCCATGATCGACTCCAGTACCGCAGCTGGAACAACCTGCTGGTCGTCAACTCGACCACCGTTGCATATCAGCTCACCGAACCGGACGAAGTCGCGAAGGGTCGCCGACGCGGTGGTTTCAGCTCCGCTGGCGTCGATCATGTACAGCCAATCGTGCTCGGCACCGATCTGTTGCCACACTAGCTCTGATGCCAGCGTAGTGAGGTCGACACCGGCTGTGCGGCGAACAATCCACCCGAGCACGAAGATGTTTGGCTCTCGGTAGGCGAACGCCTCACCGTGCTCGCCCTGCTTGGCGACCGTCGGCAGGTAGTCGGCAATAGTAGGAGGATCACCGGGCAGCGACGGCGTCATCCCGGTCGAACGAAGGAACCGCCACACGTCGGAGTTGGAATCTAAATAGTCCTCGTCGAACCTCATGGCCACGACCATGTCCAAAACCTGACGCACCGTCGCGTCGCCCCATGCCGTGTTCTCGAGTTCGCCCACAATGCTCGGCACCAGCGAATCTTCATCGAGCACGTTCTGGTCGATGAGGCACTCGGCGATGATTCCCACCATCGATTTATTGCACGACGCGAGCAGATGGCTCACGTGAGGACCCGACCCGCCGAAGTATCGCTCGAATACCAATCGGCCTCGATGAAGGACCGCGAGCCCGTCGGTGTAGGTGCTGGATAGCATTTCGTCCCAAGACAATCGCGACCCGTCAACTTCGATTTCGAGGTGATCGAGCCTGTGGGGGTTCTCTGGCAACTGGCGGCTCGCATCCGGCCCTCGCCACACAACCTTGGTTGGCACGAGCTGCTCCATGTTGTTGAAACTCCAGCGCAGCTGAGGCCAGGCGTAGTAGCT
>CBERPN010000077.1:0-15788 GCA_965524675.1 uncultured bacterium | reverse complement strand
GGCGTATCGAGCGCCACGCCAAGATCGCGCCCCATCATCAACACGCGCGACGAACCCCATGCAGATGCCGAACGCTACCGGCGACTTCATGTGATCGTCGGCGATTCGAACATGAGCGAATACTCCACCTTTCTCAAGGTTGGCGCTGCTTCGATCATGTTGCGAATGCTTGAGGATCCGCGGGTGGTGCTACGCGACATGACCCTCGAAAATCCGATTCGCGCGATTCGCGAGATCAGCCACGACATGACCTGCCGACGCAGAGTTCGCCTTGCCAACGGCCGCGAAGCTAGTGCCCTCGAGATCCAAGGCGAGTACCTGTCTAGGGCATTGCGATATGCCGAACACCACGAATTTACCGAGTTCGAGACCAAAGCGCTCAACATGTGGGAGCACTGCCTAACCCAGATCGAGAACGATCCGCTAAAGCTCGACCGCGAGGTCGACTGGGTCATTAAGTACAAACTCATCGAGGCCTACCGAGAACGCCACGACCTGGCGCTCGCCGACGCCCGTGTAGCGCTGGTCGATCTGGCGTATCACGACATCAACCGTTCGCGCGGTCTCTACTACCGTCTGCAAAACCGCGACATGGTCGAGCGGATTTGTGACGACGCCGACATTGCTCACGCGGTCGAGCATCCGCCCGCTACGACACGCGCCCGGCTGCGGGGCGAGTTTATTCGCAAGGCCAAAGAAAAAAAACGCGATTACACCGTCGACTGGGTACATCTCAAACTCAACGATCAAGCCCAACGTACGGTGCTCTGCAAGGACCCATTCAAGGCCTATGACGAACGAGTAGAAAAGCTAATCGCCAGCCTCTGATGTCAAAGCTTGAACGCTTACTGAATCTGTTGGCCGCGCTGCTACACACCCCCGTTCCACTCACCGCCGAGCAAATCCGAGCGCGCCTCGAGGGGTACTCCGAGGTCGATGCAAGCTTCCGCCGGGCGTTCGAGCGCGATAAAGACGATCTGCGCTCGATGGGAGTCCCCATCCGGGTCGAGCCCGTCGCTGGCACCGATCCTCCGCTCGACGGATACCGGATCGACCCTAGCGAGTACGGCGGCAGCGACCCACAACTCGAACCCGACGAGCTAGCAGCCCTGCACCTGGCCACGGGCCTTGTGCGGGTCGATGGCGTAAGCGGCGATCAGGCACTTGTCCGCGTCGGGGGAGTCGTGGGTGAGGCCAAGGGCGACCAGGTTGCAGCACTGCCTACCGATCCCAACCTCGGCCCGCTCTTTGAAGCGATTAGTTCTAGTCACTCGGTGACCTTTGACTACAGAGGAACCGAACGATTGCTCGATCCGTTCAAATTGTCGTTCTCGCGAGGTCATTGGTACCTCACGGGCTACGACCACTCTCGCGATGACGAGCGCCAGTTTCGAGTCGACCGAATTGTGGGCTCGGTAGTTCGGGGCGCCGCCATCACGACCGAGCGGCCAACCTCGAGATCTCTAGATCGCGTCGAGTCGTGGGCGATCGGCGACGAAGAACCGGTCCTAACTCGGCTACTGGTCGACGCCGACCAAGCTGCATGGGCAAAGCATTACCTCGGTAACGACGCCATCGCGGCGTCTCACACCGATGGCTCGGTCGAATTCGAGTTGTTGGTTCGCAACCGCGAAGCATTTCGCTCGTTCGTGCTGACATTTTTGGATCACGCAGAATTGCTCTCGCCAGAAGACTTGCGGAACGATCTCGTCGGATGGCTAGAGGCGCTGTTGTCGTGAGGGCACTCAACTCCTCCGAACGCGTTGCACGGCTTCTGACAATCATTCCTTGGGTAGCGAGCAGACCTGGTGCAACCCTTGACGAGATCGCCGACCGCTTTGGGTACGCTCGCGACCACCTCGAAGCCGATCTGCTAGAGGTGGTGCAGTTTGTGGGCGTATTTCCCTTTACGCCCGACACCATGATTGAGGTGACCCTCGACGACGACCGGGTTTGGATTCACTACGCCGACTGGTTTGCTAGGCCGCTAAGGCTTAACCCCGACCAGGCTGTGGCACTGATGGCAGCGGGCACGAGCGTACTCGAACTGGCTGGCGAGCAAGATGGTCCACTGCTGCGCGGACTCACCAAGCTTGGCGCGGCGCTCGGTATGGAAGACGGCCTAGAGATCCGCTTGGGAAGCGCCCCAGAGGAGACTCTCGACCTATTGCGTAACGCAATCGCAGATCGGCAGGTGGTAGCACTCGACTACTACGTGTTTGGCCGCGACGAACGGACAACACGAGAGATCGAGCCGCACCGTTTCTTCGCCGACGCCGGCCAGTGGTACGTGGCAGCACATTGTCGGTCGGCTGAGGCCGAGCGAGTTTTCCGCATCGACCGGATCGTCACAGCCGAGCTAGTCGACGACCATTTTGAAGCTAGCACCGACAGCTCCGCAGATCTGTTTACCGCTCAGTCCGACGATCCCCGAGTGACGATAGAAGTCACCGAGGACGCAGCCTGGGTGGTGCAACAATATCCGAACGAAGGAGTCGAGGAGTTGCCTGACGGTGGCCACCGGATCCGGCTCGCCGTTACTGCGCTTCCGTGGCTCGAACGTCTGCTAGTTAGACTCGGACCGGATGCAACGTTGGTGGAGTCAAGCCCAGCGATTCCCGACGGATTTCTCGGCTCGGCTGCAGCGAAGATCCTCGAACGGTATCGATAGTTGTTACGAACCAACATAATGATGCGACAGTGCGCGCAGTTGGCTAGCGCCAGGCTGTAGGGTCGAGCCACTGTGCCGCACCAGCCCGATGAGCCTATTTCGCCCGACGTTGGCGGCCTATCACTCGATAGCCCCGACTTTGCCGAACGAATCGCCGAGCGCGCCCGTCGGCGAGCTTCCGAGCACCGTCAGGCCGTTTCCACCAACAACCTAGACACGCCCACACCGAACCCGAGTGTGAAACCTGTCGAAGTACCTCGAGATGAGCCAATCACGTCGAATCCGCCGCCCGTCGCGCGACCTGAGCCAGTTCCGACTCAGGCTCGCGAACAAGTTCCCGCTTCATCGCTCGTGTCGCCACGGCCGTCCGTGGTCGAGCAAAAGGCTGAGCAAGCTACGCCGCCACCAGTAGCCGATCATGCGCTGCCAGCCGCTCGACCAACGCCCCAGCCTCAAGCGCCTGTTCGCCGAGTACTTCCGAGCGAACAACCAATAGTCAAGGCTGTCCAAGCCCCTGAAGCAACTGTGCCAACGGTTAGAGCGATCGAAAAACCCAGGGCCGCCGAACTGCCTCCAAGAGCTAGCGAGCCAGCCGACGCACTCTTGTCCGACGCTGGCCAGGCGGGCCACGAAATCGACTACGGCGCCATCAACCCACGGCTTCGATCGCTCATCGAATGGGCCGTAGTCGTGGCCGGAGCGCTGGCAGTGGCGCTCATCATCAAGTCTTTTCTGCTGCAGGCGTACTACATTCCGTCGCCATCGATGGAACAAACTCTCGTCGAAGACGACAGGGTGCTGGTCAATAAGCTCAGCAAGGCGGCAAACCGAGGCGACGTGATGGTATTCAAGCGCCCGGTCATACAACAGGGCCAGCCTGAAGACCTGATAAAGCGTGTCATAGCTACGGCGGGCGAAACCGTCGAAGTACGCGGCGGAACTATCTACATCGACGGCAAAGAGCTCGTCGAGCCCTACATTGGCGAAGGTGTCGTTACCAACGGTCCGGTCTGGACCGAAAACTGCGCTAACGACAGCAGCGAGCAGAACTCATGCCTAGTTCCTGAGGGCCATATCTTCATGATGGGCGACAACCGTGGCAACTCACAGGACAGCCGCAGGTTCGGGCCCATCGACACAGACTTGGTGGTCGGTCGGGCCTTCCTAAAGGTCTGGCCGCTCGGCGATATCACCGCCCTCTGACTAGTACTTGCACTCCGTGTAGGCCGTTCGGGGCCACAGAGGCCGCCCGGGCACAGTACTCTCACCCACTGCCTAAGCCCCTTAGAGTGCGGTGAGCGCTTCGGCGATCCTGTCGACATGATCGCTGTAGATCGCGTCGGTTCCCATATCGAACATCTCCACGATTACCCGGAGGTGTTGGCAATCCCATGCGAACCCGAGAATGCCGAAGCGATGAAACAAAGTGGTTAGACCGCCCGACCACTCGGTATTGCGCATGTTGACGGCATCGATTGAGTGTTCGGCGAGCACCGCGGCGTGACGCTCCGCTCCCAGCTCCATTGCCGTAAGCTTCGTTGAGTGCACTAGCTTTGCCGCTCCAGACTCGGGACGCCAAGCGACTAGCTGCTCAAGGTCGCGAAAGCACAGCCAGAGGTTCTCTGTAGCATTCGCGGCCTCAGCAGCGTCGATTACCGCCGAGAAGGCATTCGCGTCGCATACATCGAGCGACAGGGGCAGATCGGTGCCGATCTTGCCGTAGAACTCAGAAAGACTAGGAATGTGCTCGGGCAGGTCGGCCCTAAGGATCTCTCCAATGGGCTGTCGCTGGACAAGCTTCTTGCGGACGACGCCGTCGTGATCGAGTACCGCAACACCATCTGCGGTTAGCCAGACATCGCTCTCGAGACCGGTTGCACCAAGCTTCTTTGCCAGGTCGAACGCTTCGAGGGTGTTTTCGCGCGCGTGGGCACTAGCACCACGGTGAGCGAACCCAATCGGCGGCGAGAGCAATGACTCAATTTGACTACCCATCGCTCCATGCTGGCGCGCTATTGGTCGCCTGAGCAATCCGCACGGCCTTACGGCCTATGAACTGTGCAAACACTGGGCCATCGGAGCCGCTTTTGCATACGCCGAAGGGGTCGATCGACCTGTTAAGGCGAGTGGGTTTGGTGCCGATAGTTGGTGTGTCGTACCGCCAGACGAAAGCGAATCATGGCAACCATTCGAGCAACTTGTCCCACATGCGGGGATGTAGAACTCACAACTTCAGACGTTCGGGTACGCGTTTGCCTCGACGACGATCGAGGCGAATACTCGTTTCGCTGCCCGGTCTGCCAGATGACGGTAGTGAAGTCGGCCGAACATCGAACCATCGACCTGCTCGTCGCATCGGGTGTGCACATGGATACCTGGACCCTCCCCGAGGAGCTCTACGAATCGAAGTCCGGCAAGCCAATCACCCACGACGACATCATCGACTTTCACGCGCAACTCCACAACGAGAACGTCCTCGACGAAGCTCTCCAGGGACTGCTCGACTAACACTGGCCTCCAGCCGGGCCGTTCACGCCACGGAGGCGGCCGCTGCGCACCGGTGGTCTTCTTGGCTCGTCAGACTGCGCCCACTGACCTGTACCTGGCGGCGCTCTGGTGTTGTACGTGACCGCGCCGGGAACCGGATTTTGTTCTGCCAGTCCTTTGGGCGGTACCTGAGCACTGGCTTCCAGCCGGGCCGTTCACGCCACGGAGGCGGCCGCTGCGCACCGGTGGTCTTCTTGGATGCTTTAGTTTGCTGATTGCTTGGCTTCTTGGCTTGCGGCTTGCCCATTGCCGCTTGGGCCTTTGGCTTCGTTAGACTGCATTCATGGGATCCGTGGGTGCAGGAGAAATCCTCGTGATTTTGTTCGTGGCGCTGATTGTTCTTGGCCCCGACAAACTGCCTGAAGCCGCCAAGAAGCTTGGCGGTTTTATTGGCGAGATGCGGCGGATCTCTAGCGGCTTCCAAGACGAACTGCGTTCTGCTGCGATGATCGATGACAAGTCCGTCGAACAGGGCGCCCGCAAGCGCGGCGAGAAAGCGGTCGCCGACTCAAAACAAGCGCAAAACAAGTCCGAACCCGCCGGAACGCCATTGTCAGAAAACAATGAGCCCTTTGTTAACACCGACAACACTGACAACACCGACAGCAGCGAGAACAGCGACAAGACCGACAAGCCCGCCACCGTCGACAGCACCTTCAGCGAAGAAGCGGATGCAGATAGCGGCGCCGCAGACATTCAGCAAGTAGCACCAGCCACACCGCCAGACGACTCCCAGACCGAGTCCGACAAGCCCAATTCTGTTGACCCTGTAGACGACGCGATCGAATCTGACCTTTAAGCGTGGCCGATACCGAAACACCTGAGGTCGAGGGTCGCATGACCCTGATCGAACACCTCACCGAGTTACGTAGTCGGGTGATTCGCTCGGCGCTGGCCATCGTCGTTGGCGCGATCCTCTGTTGGATCTTCGGTCCCAAAATTCTGGAGGTTCTGGTCGCCCCGTACTGCGACGTGGTAAACCCCGATGCCCTTCAAGCAGCCGGTGTTGATGTTGGCGAATGCAGCCTGCTCATCGACGAGCCGCTGGGCGAACTCAATGTAAGAATCACTGTCGCCGCATACGGTGGGTTCGCTCTGGCGGTACCCGTGGTGCTGTGGCAAGTGTGGCAGTTCATCACCCCAGGCCTATACCCGCACGAAAAAAAGTATGCCATCCCGTTCGTAGTATCAGGCGTACTGCTCTTCGCGCTTGGAGTATCGCTGGCCTTCTGGAGCCTGCCTCGGGCACTCGAATTCCTCACCGAGATCGGCGGACTCGACTATGTCACCGTCTACAGACCCGGGCCGTACCTGAGTTTTGTCATCAAGATGCTGATCGCCTTCGGAATCGGGTTTCAGTTTCCGATATTGCTGATTTTTCTCCAGCTCGCCGGAATCGTCAACACAAAGACGCTTCGAAGCGGTCGCCGTTTTGCAATTGTAGGAATCGTCATCTTGGTCGCCGTGGTCACCCCGAGCGGTGATCCGATAACACTTCTTGCCCTGTCTATCCCGATGTACCTCTTCTACGAGATTTCGATTCTCTTTGGGGTTGTTCGCAACCGCCGACTAGCTAAGTCTTAGCGCCGATTGTGACGCCGCGCGACTTTCAACTCGATCGGTTCCAGCTAGACGCAATCTCGGTACTCGATAGTGGCCGATCGGTTTTGGTCGCCGCTCCGACAGGATCCGGCAAGACTGTGGTGGCTGAACACGCTATAGCCGATGCGATCAAGGCCGGCGAGAAGGTCTTTTACACCACTCCAATCAAGGCACTATCCAATCAGAAATTTCGCGACTTTCGGGAGATCTATGGTGTCGACAAGGTCGGGCTTCTAACCGGTGACAATGCGGTAAACCCAGAAGCAGCAGTGGTTGTTATGACCACCGAAGTGCTGCGAAATATGCTCTACGCTGGGTCTGACCTGCTGCATCGTCTTCGTTACGTGGTCCTCGATGAAGTCCACTATCTACAGGATGCTTACCGTGGGCCCGTTTGGGAGGAGGTGATTATCCACCTCCCTCTCGAAGTACGGCTGGTTGCGCTCTCGGCGACCGTCTCAAATGCCGATGAACTCGCCGCTTGGATAACCCAGATACGCAGCGAGACCGTCGCCGTGGTCGAAACCGAACGCCCCGTCGAGCTACGCGATCTCTACGCCGTAGCCGAACGGGGGTCGCGGCAGCTTGAGGTTATGCCGGTCCTGATAAAGGGCAGCCCGAATAGAGAAGCGTTTCGATTCGATGCGACCGGTCGACGCGATGGCCGACACAGCTCTAGCAAGGGTCGCCCCAAAGGTCGTCGACGCTTCGTCACACCTCGCCGCCTCGACGTCATCAGCTACCTCAACTCGAAAAAGCTTTTGCCAGTGATCTTCTTTGTCTTTAGCCGTGCCGGGTGCGACGATGCGGTGAGTGGCGCGGTCGACCGCGGGCTCGACCTGACAACCGATGCGGAGCGCGACGAAATTCGGGCTATAGCAACAGCGCATTGCGCCCACCTCTCCGCGCCAGATCTGCTGGCGCTTGAATACGAACGCTTTAGGTCAGCTCTAGAACGCGGCGTCGCATCTCACCATGCAGGAATGGTTCCAGCCTTCAAAGAGACCGTCGAACTCTGCTTTGTCGCCGGGCTTGTGAAAGCAGTGTTCGCCACTGAAACCCTGGCGATGGGTATCAACATGCCAGCCAAGACCGTCGTGCTCGACAAGTTGACCAAATTCACCGGCGAACACCACGAAGCGCTCACGCCCGGTCAATACACCCAACTAACCGGTCGCGCAGGTAGGCGGGGGATCGACCCGGTCGGACATGCGGTTGTTCTCTGGTCGCCGTTTGTTCAGTTCGATCAAGTAGCACGACTTGTCGGGAGTTCGAGCTTTCCGCTCTATTCGTCGTTTCGGCCTAGCTACAACATGGCTGTGAACCTGGTCGAGCGGGTCGACGAAGCTGACGCCCACGAACTTCTAAGGCGCTCCTTTGCCCAGTTCCAAGCCGACCGGGCGATAGTGAAGCTCGACGTTCGCTCCGAGAAACTGCGAGCTAGCATCGCCAGCACCACCGAGAAGCTTTCGCTCGATCGCGAAGTGCTTGACAAAGCGGCTCTTTCAGCTCCGGCGAGCCATGCCGATAGAGATCTGATAGCGAGTGCTATCGAACGATTGGTACCGGGCGATGTACTGGCCGCCTCGCCTGATCACGAACAGGCCGTCGTGATCTCGTCTGCGTATCGACGCGGACAAGCTCGCATCCGACTCGTCAATAGCAGCGGCGACAGCTTCACAATCGATTCCGACGACTTCTCGGCGCCTCCTCACACGGTTGGCAAGCTCGACCTACCAGAGCCGTACGCGCCCAACAGCGACAGGTTCGTCAATACCGTGGGGCACGAACTTGGGCTTGCCACATTTCGAAAGAATCGACGAGCGGGTCCAGACACGGGTCGGCCCCGACACCTCGAAGCCGTGCAAGAAGGTGAAGGAAACAGCAGCGTCGACATTGGCCGCCACGACTTCGAACTACTCGAACAGATTCACGATGACGAACGACAGCTCACAAAGATCGCTGAAAGAATCGCTGGCCGTTCAGGATCGATTACCCGCCAATTCGATGCGGTTAAGGACGTTCTTGAAGAGCTCGACTATCTCAATGGTTGGATTCTCACCGAACGGGGGAGAACCCTACGCAGGCTCTACCACGAACGCGACCTGCTGATCGCGGAGTCACTGTCGTCTGGCCTGCTCGACGGCCTTGACGAGGCTGAGCTTGCCGGAATGGTCTCGGGATTCACCTATGAACATCGTAGTTCGACAGCGCCTCCGGCTCCTTGGTTCCCCACAAAAACAACCAGACATCGCTTTGGCGATCTGGAACGACTGCACCGGTCATTAATTCGCATCGAAAAGAACCACGGACTGCTCGAAACAACTCAGCCCGACGCCACACTATTCGCTGCTGTTTATGCCTGGTCGCTCGGCAGCGGCCTCGACGATGTGCTCGACGACGACCTCACCGGCGGCGACTTCGTTCGACAGGTCAAGCAAATTATCGATTTGCTTCGCCAGATCGCAACAGCGGCAACGCTGCCAGACACTCGCCGATGTGCTGCTGCGGCCGCCGATCGACTCGATAGAGGTGTGGTCACTGCGTCAGGAGTGATTGGCGACCCGTCGAATCCGGTCGAGCCGTGACCGTGGAACGGGGCAAGGACTGGGGAGAGATCGGCCCGTTGCCCGACGACGGCGTGGTCGCGAACAGCGATGCTGCAGTCTCGAAACTGATCGCCAAATCGGGCGAGGGGATGCCCCCGGTTGGCCTAATCGGCGGCGACCTCCGCCGCACCCTGGGCGGCCGGCGAACCCGTGGGCAGTTGCGTTCCCCTGAAGCGGCCAGAGTAACCGTCGACTACGGGGTAGTTCGTTTCGGCGACGATGAGGAACCATTTGTAGCTCACGTACTAGCCCGACGGGGCCTGTTTCGTGGTCCTTTGGTAGCGGTCATGAACGCGGCGTTTGTCGGTAGCTTCAACGTCGCGCCTCGGGCACATCCCGGTGACGGAAAGCTGGACATTGTTGAAGCCTCGCTGAGCTTCGGGGACAAACTAAAGGCCCGCCGCCGTTTGCCCTCGGGAACCCATGTGCCTCATCCCGACATCAGCACGCGCAGCGTTCGAGAATCTGTCCTTAACTTCGACATGGACTTAGACATCTGGGTCGACGGTCGAAAACGCGGTCGCGCAACCCAGATCGGGGTCTGGGTAGTCGCTGACGCCCTCCACGTCGTCGTCTGAGGCCCGGCGAGGCGGGAGCAGGACTGGCGCGGTCACTGCATCGATCTGTGTTGGTCCACGAAATGCGGGCCAAACGCGCCTAGCCTCACGCCTCGTGAACACCTACGTCGCCGAGGAGTTTGATGCCGAAGAGACCGATATATTACGTCGCTACTTCACCAACCTCGATAAGCCAGTCTTTGCACTCGTAAACCTACCCGAGGTGGTTAAGGGAGCACTGTTTGCTCGCTACTCTCGGTCGCCGTTGAGCCTGCGCCGTCTTTTTCTTCAAGAATTCGTCGGCGACCTCGACGTCAGCGGCGATGAAACCATCGACGCAACCGTGGGTCTAAGGCGCGCCGAAGAACTCTACGACAGGGTTTTCTTCCAGTACGGCGACGACAGCGTCGCTCAACTTGGTGGCGTCCACCTCGCCTGCGAGCAGGCCTCGAATCTCTTGACGAAGATTCTTGAGTGGGGACGCATGATGTCCTACCTCGAGCAGTCGACCCGCTATATCAACTACGACGAGCGCCTCGGCGGCCGCTTTCGGTACTTCCGAGATCCTGAAATCTTGGCATCACCATTGGGCGCTCGCTACGTCGGCGATATGGACCGACTGTTCGACGCATACTCCTCGATGATTCCTACGATGATCGACTTCTACAAGAATTTGATCCCTCAGGCTTCAGGCGATCCCGACTTCGTATACCGCACCGCAATCCAGGCGAAGGCATTGGACGCTGTACGCGGGATTCTCCCAGCATCATCGCTTTCGAACGTTGGCATATACGGAGCCGGGCAGGGTTATGAAGCACTCCTGTTGAGGATGAGGTCGCATCCATTGCCTGAAGCCCAGGCATATGCCGACATGATCCTTACCGAGCTACGAAAGGTGATTCCCTCCTTTCTCAAACGGGTCGATCTCGATGACCGCGGTGTAATCACCAGTCGGTACATGGCCGACAACCGCGAGTCGATGGAGGATTTGGCCGAACACCTCTTCCCGACCGAGATCGACCCCTCACCAGCTCCCATGGTTGAGCTTGTCGACTTCGACCCCGACGCCGAGGTCAAACTGATTGCCAGCATGCTCTATCCCTACCTACGACTTCCCGAGACTCAGATAGAGCAGCGGGTAAGGGCAATGTCGGTGGACGATCGCCTCTCGGTTGCTCGTGCGTATGTTGGCGAGCGTCGCAATCGGCGCCATCGCCCCGGTAGAGCGCTCGAACGTCCTTCCTACCGTTTCGACGTTCTGGCCGACTACGGTGCATTTCGAGATCTGCAACGCCATAGGTTGCTCACCATCGAGTGGCAGAGGCTCACGCCATACAACGGCTACACGATGCCCGAGGCAGTTACCAGCGCAGGGTTGGCCGAACGTTTCGAAGACCAGATGGAGCGTTCCGCAGATCTGCATGATCTGCTCGCGGGGCCATATCCCGAGCAGGCCTCGTATGCGGTTTCGTTCGCATACAAGTTGCGTTTCATGATGCACATGAACGCACGCGAAGCAATGCACATGCTCGAGCTAAGGACCACTCTTCAAGGCCACCCCGCTTACCGTCTTGTGGCCCAAGAGATGCACAATCTCATCGCCGACCGGGCAGGCCATAAGACGATTGCCGCAATGATGACGTTCGTAAACCACGATCCAGAGCCAGAGCTTGGTCGACTCGATGCCGAACGCAAACAGGCCGATCGTCGCAGCGCTGAGGACCTTCCAGCACAAGGTCTCGACTAGAGACTCGTTAGCTATCCAAGTACCAACTCAGTAGCTTTTCTGGATCATCGTTTCGCACTATCCGCGCGAAATCGTGTTGTTTGTGTTAATAGATGTTGGAAGTGGGGCTGGTGTTGCATATGGTGACCTGCTGAGTGGGCGGATTCCACTTACAGGGAAGATCCAACGTGTCCAACACCAATACATCCACCGACCAGCTCCAGGCACTGCTACGCGCGGTGCAAAGAAACCGAAGCCGTATCCTCGGGCCAGCCGCCCTTGTACTTTTGGGCCTTGGCGGCCAACTCGCCGCGACTCACGTTGTGGCCAAGGGCGATACCCTCACCGAAATCGCTAGACAAAGCGGTGCGACGGTCGAAGAGATCGCCACTAGCAACGGAATCAGCAATCCGAACTTGATCGTTGTCGGGCAAAAGCTCACTGTGCCTGAGTCCACCGACATCGTCTGGGTGGTTCAAAAAGGCGACACCGTCTACTCGATTGCAAAATCGCAAGGGCTTACCGTTCAAGCCGTCATCAACCGAAACGGCCTCTCACGGTCGGCGCTGATTCGCGAAGGCGAGCATCTTCGTATTCCTGGTTCTGGCTCTGCCGATCTCTCAGCCGACGACGCTGACGATGATTCCAACAAGAGCGATTCCAACAACAAGGCAACCGAGAAGAAGAACAAGAAAAAGAAGGCAGCAAAGAAGAAGGCGAAACGCAAGGCTGCGAAGCAGGCCGAGCGTGAAGCCGCAATTGCTGTTGAACCTATTCCCGACGATTCCGACAATGGTGAGATCGAGCCAGATACTGGCGAGTCGTCGGATACCTCCGATGAGCTTGTACCTAGTGATGAACCCCCGGCAACTGCTCCAGCCGAACCTGCGGTGATAGTTCCCGCCTCACCTTCGGTCACAACGATCTACGTAGTGCAGGGCGGCGACTCGATCGCCTCGATCGCCAGCTTGTTCAATATCGATGCACAACTTCTAGCAAATTCCAATGGAATGGCAGTTGATAGCCCGCTCGAAACCGGCGCACGACTGCTGATTCCGAATAGCGGAAACGGCTGAAAACCCCAGGACACTTCAAAAACCCCCGACAAAATCGCGAGAATCCTTCGCGATGGTGCACGAGCGGCCGCGGATGTGTCTATGCTCCCGAAACGTCTCTACCGATGAGCGGTTCGAGACGAGGAGATCATGGCAAAGAACGAAGACCCCAAAGACGACGACGCTAGCGCCGAGGCCGAGGCCGGAATCGACGACGACGTCGACCTCGATGTCGAGGACCTTGAGGACGACGGCGAGCACTCTGACGACGACGCCAGCGACGAGGACGACGAGGACGACGAGGACGACAAGAAATGGACTGCCAAGGCAAAGGCGGGAGGCGACGACGACGACGACGAACTCGACCCCGACGATGTCGAGGAAGACCTCGACACGATTCTCAAGGACCGTATCGCTGCAAACGACGACGAAGACGACGAGGACGAGGACGACGCCCCGCCGGCGCCGCCAACGTCGACCGCAGCCGCGCCCGACGACGTTGCGCCTAAACGCGAAGACGAGCTGACCTGTCTGGGTTGTTTCTTGCTATTTAGCCTCGACCAGGTAGACGACCCGGAAAACCCCGCCTGCCCGCATTGCGACTATCCCGTCGACTAGGAGACCACTCCTAGTGGTGTGTCTAGATGACGCCTGTTGATGGCCTCCGCTCAGGTGCGAACGGCTTGTACCGATAGGCTCTTAAGTGCGTTCTGGGCGACCCCAGAGGCCAAAGTCGACGAGGATTTGACTGTGGAATCCAACGAGGACAAATCAATCCAAACACAAGCCGTCGAGGCGTTGCTTTACGCGCCCGTCGGAATCGCCCTCGAGCTGCTCGACCATCTTCCAACCTGGGTTGCCCGTGGCAAGAGCCAGGTGACTATCGGGCGCTTCGTCGGCAAAATGGCCGCGCAGAAGGGCCAGCACGAACTCGACAGCGTGTTGGGCGACATATTTGGTGTCGATCGTCAGCACCCAACAGACGGCGCTGAAGAGGCATCTGCCGACGATTCGAGTGGACCCGCCAGCAATGGCAGCGGTAAAGCCAGCGGAGACTCCAAGGCCAATGGCGGCCCAAAGAAGAGCTCCAACGCTAAGGGTAAGACGACAGCCAAAGCCAGCACAGCCAAGAGTACCACCAAACCAAAGAAGGCCAGGCTGGCCAATAAGACCAAGGCGGCAACAAAGCCGGTAGCGGGCGCCTCTTTAGCGCTCGAGTCTTACGACACCCTCACCGCCTCGCAAATCGTCAAACGCCTCAACGCGCTGTCTAAGGCTCAACTAGAGGCAATTGCTGCATATGAGGCCCAGAATCGTCATCGGGTGACCATCTTGAACCGGGTTCGCCAGATCCAAACTGGCTGATGGTCGGCCCCGAACTCGACGAATCGGCCAGGCTTGCAACGCCAGACGATGTTGCAGCGATTTCGCTGCTCGTCCAAGATGCACTCGGCAGCATCACCGATAGCCGCGGCGGCGAGCTATGGACCCTTCATAACGCCCGGTCGGTGCCCGCCGAGGACTCGGTGGCGGACGCAGTCGGCGATGACCAGCAACTGGTTGTTGTCGGGACTCTCGACGGGTCAATAGTCGGATACGCAATGGCGCAACTAGCGCGACTACCCGACGAAACCGATCTAGCGGTGCTCAGCGACCTGTTTGTCCTAGCCGAGGCCCGTCAGGTAGGTGTCGGTGAAGCAATTATCGACTTAGTTCTACGCTGGGCGACCGGTCGCGCCTGCCGAGGTATTGATTCGGCTGCTCTTCCCGGCGACCGCCACACCAAGAACTTCTTTGAGTCAAACGGTCTTGTCGCCCGAGCCATAACCGTGCACAAACGTCTCTAAACGCCCCTGGGCTATCCAGTCGGGTACCATTCGCCAGATGAGCCCTGTGGTAGCTGTAGGCGCGATCGCCGTTCGTGGCGACGAGATCTTGCTGATACGTCGTGGCCACGGCCCAGCGGCAGGGGAGTGGTCGATCCCTGGAGGTCGCGTCGAAGCTGGCGAGCTGATGGCTAGCGCGGTAATTCGAGAACTCCATGAAGAAACCGGGCTCGACGCGGTCTGTGGGCGCTTCGTCGGCTGGGCCGAACTACTCGACGACCCCCAGCACTTCGTGGTCCTAGACTTTGAGGTCACAATCATGACCAGTGACGATGAACCGACCGCAGGCAGCGACGCCACAGAGGCCGCATGGGTGTCTTTGGGTTCGATCGCAGAACTCAATATGGTCGCTGGCCTAGTAGATTTCTTAGCTGACCACGGCTATGTCGACACCCTCGCCTGAGGGTTGCACGAAATGGGTGGGGGTAGTTCAGTTCTTGCGGGAACCACCGCGACCGCGGCCCCGTCCTCCACGAGGTGGCGGTGTGGGGTCGATGCCGAACAGCTTGGCGATGTCAGGAACCCTCATCGATAGCCGCCTAATCGCCGTGAGGAGCTCGTCGTTGGCGTTTTCGGGGATCGAGACCGGCCGTACCTGTAGATGCACAGGCGAGAAGGCGATGGCATCGAGCACGGTTGCGAAACGATCGGCCCCGGTCTCGGAGGTGAGCGACTCATTGGCTTGGTTGACTAACCGATCCGCGATCTCGGCTGGCATTGGGGCACCCGCCTTTGGGGGCCTAGAGCTGAGCCGCAGGGCGCGAACCGTTCGGCCTTCGTTCAGGGTCTCGGAAAGCTCTGCCAACCACTTCCGATGTTCGGCATCGACCCTAGCTGTCACGGCCTCGTTGAGAGTGGCTGCAAGTTCCTTAGCTTCGGTTCCCTTGGCGTTTGAGCTGGCAGCAACCACCGAACGGAGGTCGCGCAGATCGATCTCGCCGACCCCGGCCAGGGCAGCTTCGCCCCGGTCGAACCATTCGGCTGACCGCAGCGGTGGCAAGATCTTCTCGGCGAACGCCAAAAGCGCACCCGAGCGGATCCGCGGCGTACTGGCAGCGGTTGCTATCTCAACCTGTTTGTCGACGATGGCTCTGACACCTGGAATTCCGTCTTTTAGCAACTCACGCGCCAACGG
>CBERPN010000076.1:0-16029 GCA_965524675.1 uncultured bacterium | reverse complement strand
TAGCGAAGCGCCGGAGCCGAAGGCGGAGAAAGGTTATAGCCTTGGCATCACTTCTTCGGCGAAGCGTTGGAACTGCTCGTTGCTGCGAGCGTAAGAGTCGCCGGACAGGTTCGGGAAGATGACCAAGTTTTCTAGGCCGCCGAGTAGCTCGTCGTAGAACGCAATATCGGCCAAGATGTCGTCGGCGGTTCCCACCAGAAACGTCTTGTTCTCGATCGAGTCTTCGAGGGTGGGTGTCATCCCAGATACTGCAGGCTTTCCGTCCGGGCCCATGTAGCCGCTGCTCCACCCGTAGGGGCTCAGAAACTTCCAGTACTCGTCGTGACCAGGGCGAACCGCTTTCATGGCCTCTTCCTTGCTGTCGCCAATGCACGGGTTAATTACCAGCGTACGTTTGGCGCCAGGGGCGAGCGAGCCCCCGAAGGTCTCGTCGTGCACTTCGGCGTATCGATCCCAGAATTGTTTGGCGAACTTGTAGTTCTTTAACCAGAATACGCCGCCTCGGCCCGACTTCGGGACATCCTCAAGGCTTTTTGGAGACGTGATGGCTTGCCAGGTTTCGAACTCGGTAAGTGGGCGGGGAATTAGGGTCAGTTGCTCGACGAAGCCACCGCGATCGGGAATGCCTGGCGGAGGGAACTGATAGATATCGCCATCAAAGCTGAAGGTCTCGTTGTTCAGCGCAAGATCAATAACCTGCATTGCTTCGTTGAACTGTTTGCGGTTGAACTCGTCGGCCTCGACTTGGTCGGGGTTGTCGGCGCTTCCTACGTCGGTTCCCAGCGCCTGTGCCTCTCGCGGCACGGTGCCTCGCCCTACACCGAGAATGCCTCGGCCTCCCGAGATGTTGTGCATGGTCGCGAAGTCTTCGGCCAAGCGAAGTGGGTGCCACTGCCCAACAATGTTGAACATTGTGCCAATCCGAATCTGTTCGGTTCGCTCGGCCAAAATGGCGCCGAACATCAAGCCATTGGGCATGATCTCGTAGCCTTCGTACTGAAAGTGATGTTCGGTGAGCCAGAAGCTGTCGTAGCCGAGCTTGTCGCACAGTACACCGGTGTTGAGGAGTTGCTCGGCGGCTTGCCAAGCCTGCTCCTTGGTGACCCTGCGATCGGTTGGAGCTGGCGGCCCAGCGCCAGCGTCGTCCATCTCAACTCCACCAAACAGGAATGCTCCAACTCTCATTCCTCGGACCCTAGTGCTGGGCCCTCAAGATGGCGATATTGGCTCGTGATCGTTGATTAGGTCGATCATTTGACGAAGACGGGCGTGGCCTGCGCGGTTGAACCTGAACGCTATGCGATGCATGTCGAGTGCGTCGTGGTCTTCGATTTCGGATTGGGTGATGTCGATTCGCTCGATTTGTCCGGATTCGATGATGTCGCCGAACTCCTTGTTGAGCATCGTCAACTCAGCATCGGAAAGCTCTCGGCTAAGGCGAATGACTAGGCGCGCACCCACATAGCGCGACGAGTGGTACACGTTAAAGAATCTGCAGATTTCGTCGACCGCGACGTCGACGCTGTCGGTTAGAAGCACCAGGTCGAGGTCGGATTCGCTGATGAGGCCATTCCCCAGCAGCTCGCGCACCACGAAGTCACGCCATGTGCTCCAGTAGGTACCGCCGGGTGGATCGAGCAGAACTACCGGAGCGAGGAACGACTTGCCGGTTTGCATCAACGTCAACAGTTCGAACGCTTCGTCCATCGTGCCAAAGCCGCCGGGCAGAAGCGCGTAGCCGTGCGACTCCTTCATGAATGTCACCTTGCGGGTAAAGAAGTATCGAAAGTTGATCAGCTTTGGGTCATCGGCGATGAACTCGTTGGCGCTCGCTTCAAAGGGCAGCTGAATATTGATGCCAAAACTGTTCTCGACCCCTGCGCCTTCAAGGCCTGCAGCCATGATGCCTGGACCAGCGCCGGTCATAACCATCCAGTCGCGCGCAGCAATGGCCGCCCCGAAATCGCGAGCACACTCATAGGCAGGGTCGTCGGTCTTCGTACGTGCCGAGCCAAAGATGGTGCATTTTTTGGCGTCGCGGTACGGCTCAAAGACATGAAATGCGTAGCGCAGCTCTTTCAGCGCCGCGTTAACCAGCTTTAGGTCGGCGCGGTCGACTCGTTCGCGTCCCATTCGCAAGGCCGAAACGATTGTCTCAAAGATTAGGTCGTGGTCTTCGAGCGAGCCGCTTTGCTCGATAATCTCCGAGATAGCCCTATCCAGGCCGGAATCGCCAGTGCGGTAACGGGGGAGTGATTTCATCTCCTGACACTAGTGCTTCACCAGGTACACATACCTCCGCTCACGTTTAGCGCCTCGCCGGTTATGTAAGACGCCTGGTCTGACATAAGAAAGGCGACCGCATTGGCCACGTCGTCGGGTGATCCCAGACGGCCGAGCGGAGACTTGGCCGTCCATTCGGCAATCTGCGCCGGGTCGCGTGTCTCGGCTCCCATCTCGGTAAGGACGTAGCCAGGACATATCGAGTTCACGGTGATGTTGTGCGGCCCCAGCTCCTGGGCGGCGATCCGGGTGAGGGCCCCCACCGCAGCTTTGGAGGCCGCGTAGTGGGCTTCGCCGGGGGTGCCGAGCTTGGCGGCCATCGACGACTGATTCACTATGCGGCCGCCGCCCGCGGCGATCATGAACGGAGCGGCCGCCTGCATCACCAGCAACATGCTTCGAGCGTTGACCTTCATCATCTGATCCCATTCGGCAATGGGCATTTCGAGCAGGGGCGTTTTGGCGAATATGCCAGCGTTGTTCACCACACCCCACAGGCCACCCAATTTGTCCGCGGCTATCTGAATTTCGTGTTTGACCGCGGCCGAGTCGCAAAGGTCGACCACGATGCCAAGGTGCTCCGAGCCGACCGCTTCGGCCTCACCGATGACCGTCGGATCGCGGTCGAGCATCACAACTAGGGCACCGTCGTCAGACATGCGTTGGGCAATGCAGCGTCCGATTCCTTGGGCAGCGCCGGTGACCAGCACCGACTTGTTTTTCAAGGGTGGTGTCATCGATTAACCGGCTCCGCTTTGGGTTGAATGCCCCAAACCTAAGCCACCTACGCCGATCCCCGAAATTTTGTGACTGGAGCACCGCCACGGTGCTCAGTCCACATTAGATTTTGGAAGTTGCCAGTGGCGGGGGTCGATAGCCGCCACAGATCGCCTCGATGTGGCGGGCAAAGCCAAGAGCGGTGCGGTCTTCGAGGAACGGTGCCACTACTTGGATCCCCACCGGCAGCCCGTCGCCGGTGAAGCCGACTGGCACCACCGTTGCCGGGAGATAGACATAACCAATCATCGAGGTCCACATCACAAGATCGGTGTATGGCCGCTCTTGGCCATTGACCGTGATGGTTCGACTGAAGAAACCACCATCTTGGTTGTGGGGAATCGCTTCGCTGATGGCCACCGGGCACAGCAGCACATCGTACGACTTGAAGAAGTTGGCCCAGCGGTGGCGGTCGGCTGTTCGTTGCTTCGTGAGCAGTAGCCAGTCGCGGTGGCGGATGGTCGATGAGCCATGGTCGGTGGCGGCTCGGCTCAGTTGGTCGGCCCACTCATTGTCAGACCAGGCGGGCGATGTTGTGGCCGAGATCAGCGGCAGCCCGGTGTCGGACGCGCTCTCTAGCGGCACATCGGGCCGAGCCGCCCGGTCGACCGCCGCGCCAGCTCGGCTGAGAGCCGACACCGCTTCGTCGAGTACCGAAGCTACTTTGCTTCCCGTCGGGCAACTCGGATCGTCGAGCCACGCTGCTACCCGGAAATCGCCCAACTCGTCATGACGGGCTGGGGGAAGACTGAGCTCCCATGCCGTCGCCCTGTCGTCGGTGGGCCCGCTCATCAGGTCGAGCAGCAGTTCTAAGTCAGCGACCGAGCGCGCCAACGGCCCGAACACGTTCACGTCGCTCTCGAGGGATCCAGCGGTCGAGTGGTCGAGATATCCGAACTGTGGCACGATACCGAAACTCGGCTTATGGCCGCAGACTCCACTGAAGTGAGCTGGCAACCGGACCGATCCGGCCAGGTCGGTTCCCATCTCGAAGCTGGTGAACCCCATCGCCACCGCGGTGGACGCCCCGCCGCTAGACCCGCCGGGAGTGCGGCTTATGTCCCAGGGGTTGTTGGTGGTGCCGAACATTGGGTTGAAGGTTTGAATGTCGCCCGACCACGGCGGCAGGTTGGTCTTGGCGAACACGTTGGCCCCTGCAGTCTTTACCCGCTGGACAACCGGCGCGTCTTCGGTGGGAATGTGATCTTTGAGCTCGACCGCTCCACCGGTACTGCGGATTCCCTTGGTAGCGATGGCGTCTTTCACGGTGATGGGCAGGCCGTGAAGTGGCCCGAGTTCGGCGCCCGCTGCTGTCTTGGCATCGGCGTCATGGGCGGTCTGCTGTGCTCGCTCAATATCGAAGGTGATTACCGAGTTAAGCTCATCGTCGAGACGTCCGATTCGCTCTAGGTAGTGATCGAGCAACTCCCGAGCACCGATAGTTCGATCGGCGATAAGGCACGCCAGTTTGACAGCGCTAGCCAACCCAAGATCATCTGAGCTCTCAACCATCAAACCCCCTCCCGAAATTTTGTGTTTGGTGCGCCGTAGAGGTGCCCCAACCACTCTAGGTCTTCCGAATTACTGGGCTGCCCGGTAATAATCGACTACCGACTGCGGGACCTTGTTGCGGGGCCAGCGCGGGTCTTCAACGAAATGGCATTCACTCTCGACCGAACCGTCGACGGCGAACTCATATGTTCGGTAGCCGGGAGGAAGAAGGGTCCAAGCAGCAGTGTCGACATTGATCGTGAGTGCCGGGCACAAGATGATGGGTCGATCTTGGAGCGATGTGACCAGGTCGGTATGCACGTGACCAGCGCCAATCCCTCTGATCTTCGGGCAGGCTCTTAGTAGTTGGCCGACCTCGTCGGTGAACGCCTGGTTGGCGAATACCTCTGTATCGCCCGACATCGCTGGCGGATGATGCATCCATAGCCAAGCGTGCTCGACGGCGGATTCGTTCGCTAGCTCGGTTATCCACTCGACTTCATCGGGGCCGAGCCGGCCGTTGGTCTCGATTCGGTTTTCGGTATCGATGAGACTTCCATCGGCAGCCTTTTCGCGGCCTTCGAAGTTGCTGTCGGCGAAGATAAATTGCCAACCACCGTGTTGCTGGGCTCGGTCCATGGTGATCGGAGCTTTGGCTAAGTCGGCCTGGAAAGGTGCATGGAAGTCGTGGTTACCGGTAAGGATGTTCACCGGGTTCGGGATTTCGTTCAGGTGTCGAAACGCGACCTCGTACTCATCGGGCCTGCCGTGGTCGGCGAGATCGCCGGTGACCACCGTCAGGTCGGTCACGACGTCGCGAAAAGCGAGCGTCGATGCCGCTTCCCACGCTGCGTCGGTGTCGTAGCCGAAACCGTGATGGCTGCGATTTCCGGGCAGGGAGAAATGGGTATCGCTGAACTGGGTAACCGTAAGCATTGTTGTCTCTCGCTGGTTGTTACCGCAATGTTTAGCCGATTCGCCGCATTCGCGAGTTCTTGGAGATTCTGTGAGACGATTTGGTTGCCAAGGGGTCTTACAGGTCCCCCGGCAGGTGGTGTCCCGACGATCGAAGCAGCCGTGTACCAAGCGGAACCAGTCGTGCTTTCTTCGCCTGCCAAGCCCGACTCGGTGACCGTTTTTCTGCGAGGAGAAACTCAAGTGGTGGTTTGCAGGAATCGTTCCGATCAACGATTCGATTCGGTAGGGATTGGCTCGGTCGGGAAAGATGCTGGCACAACTGGGATCGAGGTCTGGGACTTTGGTGGTGCCTACGCGACCCACGGGCCGAGCGATGTGTAGTTTGACGGAGTCGTCGGTGATGACGTTCGGAGTGTCGCACTCTTGGTTGGCGATGAGCGTTTACCCGCTGTCGTTAAGCAGGGCTGGTTCCTTCTCGAGACGACCCTCACCGGCCCCATGAGCGAGGTAGGCGACATCGAAATCGAGTGGACTAACGCCGACGGGACGAGCGACAGCAAGACCGTCTGGATCTACGACGAAGGGTTCGGGGGCTTTAATCCACCCGGATAAGTACAGCCACCGGTGGTTCTCCACTCGTCGTGCTACTACTTCGCTTGCTGCTGCCGAGACTGTGGGCATGCATGCCATCGACGGTGCCGGACAGATCGACGGGGTCGAGCCGGTACCTGGGCCGAGCACCGATCTGGCGGGTGTGGACCTACGGGGGCGTGACCTCAGCGGGTGCGATTTGAGTGGCTCCGATCTGAGCGGCGCGGATTTGGCCGAGGCCGATCTCCAGGGGGCGAATCTCACTGGGGCCAAACTTTGTGGGGCGAGTCTGCATGGCGCCGATCTGCGGGGCACGCGACTAATGCACGCCGATCTGACCGGCGCCGACCTATCCGCGATTCGTGCCGACAGTGTTTTCCTCGGCGGTGCGACACTCGATGACGCGGCGATGTTCGGAGCAGACCTCTCCAACGCGATTCTGAGTCAAGCTTCGCTCCGGCGCTGCGACCTGCGCACCACCAAATTCGGCTCGGCCCGTTTCGTCGGCGCCGATCTCGCGGCCGCCGACCTCAGCCGCTCGAATTTGTCCGGCGCAGACCTGACCGACGCGAACCTCGACGGGGCGAGCCTCCACGATGCCGATCTCAGCGCCGCCACCCTCCGCGGGATCCGGGGCGCTTCAAACGCCGACTGGATCGGGGCGACCTTCTCGACTGCCGATTTCACCGGGTCCTACCTGGCTCGACGCGAAGCGATCGATCAGAACTACCTCCACGAGTTTCGTAGCCGCGGGCGTATCCAGGAATTCCTCTACCGACTCTGGTGGGTCACATCCGATTGTGGCAGGAGCTTCTTGCGCTGGGGCGTGCTGACGCTGGCGTTCTCGATGGTCTTTGGCGGGATCTACCGCTTGGTCGACATCGACTATGGCTCACACGAGACCGCGATCTCTTCGTTCTATTTCAGTGTCGTCACGCTCACGACACTCGGCTACGGCGATGTGCTGCCGGTGTCGCAGACCGCCCAGATTATCGTGATGCTCGAGGTGGTCCTCGGCTATGGGATGCTCGGCGGTCTCATGAGCATCTTCGCCAGCAAGATGGGTCGACGGGGGGAGTGATGGGACTGCTCCGCCGTGCTCCGCGCAGCACACTCGACCAAATCACCGCTGCACTCGAACAATTCGAGCTGCCGTCATTTCCCCAGGTTGCGGCTGAGGCTTTGCAGAAGCTCGCCGATCCAAACATCGCCATGCGCGAGATCGCCGAGGTTCTCGAACGGGATCCGGGACTCTCAGTTCACTTCCTGCGTCTTGCCAACTCTGCGACGCTCGGGCTTCGAAGTACGGTCGACAGCCTCGACAGAGCCGTCGCGATGCTCGGTCGTAACCAGGTCGAGTCGATCCTGATCGGCCGCGCCGTGGCTGACTCGCTGACCTCGCGGTCGCCGGTCATCGAGGCGCCCCGGTTTTGGGGCACTGCCGCCATGCGCGCAGTCGTCGCCTCTCAACTCGCCCTCCTTATCGACCCCTCCCACCGTTCGGAGCACTTCACCGCCGGATTGCTACAGGACATGGCGCTCCTCGTCCTCTCGGAGAACGTGGACGGCTATTGCGAAGTGTTGGGCAACTGGTACGGAGGTTCCGTCGTGGACCTCTGCGCGGCCGAAGTCGAGAGGTTCGGCTGGGACCACACCGCAGTAGGCGCCGTCATGTGCCGGAAGTGGAACTTCCCCGAGAAGCTGATCGACGCCGTCGAGTCCCATCACGACCACGACGATCCTCCATCTCCCTCACAGTTAGTCGGCGACTGGCACGAGACCGACCTCGAGCGGGGCCCGGCGACACTAGAAGCGCTGGCGGCCGACCTGCAGGAGACCTCAGGACGCATCGAGGCATTGCTCGAAGCGTCTGCCCAACAGGCAGCCGAACTGTCGGGCGTGTTCGGCTGACAACGCCTGCCCAATTCAAGTGGCGCCGAGGGTGTCGGCCTTTTCGCCGAGGGTATCGATTAGCTCGTCGAAGCTCTTGACGAACGATGTCACGCCCTGCTCTAGCAAAAGATCGGTTACGGCGGCCAGATCGACGCCGACAGCCGCCGTGGCGTCGATGATGGCTTGCGCAGCGTCGTAGTCGGCATCGATCGTGCGGGCCACGGTTCCGTCGGCTAGGAACGCCTCGATGGTGGCATCGGGCAAGGTATTAACCGAGTCCGGCCCAATGAGGGTGTCGACATAAAGAGTGTTCGGGTAGTCGGGGTTCTTGGTGCTCGTGGATGCCCACAGAACGCGTTGTTTGCGCCCGCCCACAGCGGCAAGAGCCTCCCAACGCTCGCCGCTAAAGGTCTCCTGAAATACCTTGTATGCCAACTGGGCGTTGGCGACCGCAACCTTGCCACGCAGTTCAAGCGCTTCGGGTGTGCCGATGGCATCGAGTCGACGATCGACCTCTACATCGATACGCGAGATAAAGAACGAGGCCACAGACGACACATCGCTGATGTCGCCGCCAGCGCCAACCCGTGCCTCAAGCCCAGCGATGTACGCCTC
The DNA here is from genome assembly GCA_965524675.1 of uncultured bacterium. Lineage (GTDB taxonomy): Bacteria > Actinomycetota > Acidimicrobiia > Acidimicrobiales > SHLQ01 > CALLQB01. The sequence goes on along the minus strand of CBERPN010000076.1, from coordinate 7,461 downwards.
CATGACAGCTTGGTACTTGTCGATAGCGAACAGCAGGGTGACGTTGATGCTGCGCCCCTCGGTGATCATCTGCTGGATGGCAACCATACCCTCGTCAGTGGCCGGGATCTTGACGTAAAGGTTCGGTTCGTCGATCAGTTCATCAAGCTTGCGGGCCGATGCAATCGTGGCTTCGGTGTCACGAGCCAACGATGGGTCGACCTCAACCGAGACGTAACCGTCGAGGCCATTCGAGTCGTCGTACACTGGGCGCATGATCGCGAGCGCGTGTTCGATGTCTTGGGTAACCAGGCCCCAGTAGCTGTCCTCAATCGATGCGCCCTCGCCGAGCATGGTAGAGAACTGCTCGGTGTAGTCGTCGCTACCCGAGATCGCCTTCTGAAATATCGACGGGTTCGACGTGATACCGCGCACACCTTTGTCGCGCCAGGCTGCAAGTTCGCCGCTAGTAATCCAGCCGCGCTTGAGATTGTCGAGCCAGGGGCTTTGGCCAGCTTCGAAGAGATCGTGCAGTCGAGTCATATTTGGGGCCTTCGTAATCAGAGGGGAGGAGGGAGGTAGCGAGTATCAGGATAGGAGACAGCGACCGACTAACAGGGCATCGAACGCTCGATCGCCCCGCCGGTCAGCTGAGAAGCTCACGAGCTTGGGCAGCCACGTTTTCGGCGGTGATTCCGAACTCCTCCATGATCCTTGTGGCGGGTGCAGAAGCGCCGAATCGGTCGATTCCGACTACCCGGTCGGCCCAGCGGTGCCAGCCGAACGAGACTCCGGCTTCGACAGCCACCGTTGGCACACCCTTTGGCAGCACATCGTTTTGATACTTCGGACTCTGCTGGTCGAAGAGCTCCCAGCAGGGGAGCGACACCACTCGGGTGTCGATGCCCTCGGCGCGCAAAGTGGCCGCTGCATCGACACAAACGTGAACCTCGGAGCCGGTGGCCACCAGAACCAGGTCGGGGGCAGCATCGCTGTCGTCGAGCACATAGCCACCGTGCTCGAGGCCACCGCCAGCAGTCCCAGCTAGCACCGTCAACCCCTGGCGACTCATGATGAGCGCCGTCGGCCCAGTGAGCGAAATGGCCGCTTTCCAGGCCTGCGAGGCTTCGTTGGCGTCGGCAGGCCTGATCACTCGCAGGCCCGGGATTGCCCGAAGCGACGCCACCTGCTCGACAGGCTGATGGGTGGGCCCGTCTTCGCCAACACCAACCGAATCATGGGTCCACACAAAGATCGACTTGGCTTGGGACAGCGCGGCTAGACGGACCGCGCCGCGCATATAATCGCTAAACACCAAGAAAGTTCCGCCAACAGGTACGACGCCGCCGTGAAGCGCCATGCCGTTCATGATTGCACCCATGCCATGTTCGCGAATGCCGTAGAAAAGCTGACGGCCGGAGTAGTCGTCCCTGGTGAAAACGCCGCGACCGGCGATGGTGGTACCGGTGTTGCCCGTTAGGTCGGCACCGCCACCCATGATGCCGGGCACCGAATCTAGAATCGCTGTCATCGCCTGCCCGCCAGCAACCCTGGTGGCAAGCTTCTCGCCAACCTCAAAGGTGGGCAGATCATCGGCCCAGTCGCCAATGCCAGTGCCGGCGATGCAAGCATCGTAGCTAGCACGGTCGCCCGCCCACGCGGTCGCCGCAGCCTCCTGGGCTGCTCGGACAGGCGCACCACGGGCTCCCGCAGTTCGGTAGTAGTCGAGCACACTGGCGGGCACATGAAACGGCTCGTCGGGCATGTCCATCGCCGCCTTGGTTGAAGCTATTTCGTCGTCCTTAAAGACGTATCCGTGGGCGTGCGGGTCATCTGTGTGTTCGGGCGATGGATACCCAATAAAGGTTCGGATAATGATGATCGAAGGCTTGTCGGTTACCGCTTTGGCGTTGCTGATAGCTGCTTCGATGGCATCGAGATTCTCGCCGACTTCGCCAGCCTCGGTGACGTCCCAGCCATAGGCCCGGAAGCGTCCGGCCGCGTCGTCGCTGAGCGAGATCTCTGTGTGACCGTCGATCGAAACGTGGTTGTCGTCGTAGATGTAGATCAACCGCCCAAGGCCAAGATGCCCGGCAAGCGATGCCGACTCGTGGCTAATGCCCTCGGCCAAATCGCCGTCCGACACCAGGCCGTAGATGTAGTGGTCGCAAAGATCAGAACCGAAACGAGCGCGTAACGATGCCTCGGCGATAGCCATCCCGATGCCGTTGGCGAAGCCTTGACCCAGTGGGCCGGTGGTTACTTCGACCCCAGCGGTATGGCCGACCTCGGGATGTCCAGGGGTTTGAGAGCCCCACTGGCGAAAGGCCTTGAGATCGTCGAGGGTTAAACCGAAACCGGTTAGGTGAAGCAGTGAGTAAAGCAAAATCGACGCGTGGCCGGGCGACAAAATGAAGCGATCGCGGTCGGCCCAGTCGGGTGCCGACGAGTCGTAGTTCATGATCCGCGTCCAAAGGACATGAGCGGCAGGCGCTAGCGCCATCGCTGTACCTTGATGACCCGAACGCGCAGCGTGCGGCGCGTCCATAGCTAGGCCGCGAATCGTGTTGATCGCCCGCTGCTCAAGTGCCGGATCGGTTGTCATGTAGTGCCACCCTCGTATTCGCTTGACCGTCGTGTGCCGCGAACACTACTTGCGAGGCGACCTCAACATGAGTGATCTCAAAAGTTCGCAGGTTTCAGCTGAGCGGACCGCTACGCCTTAGCGCCGAGGCGCCGCAGTCGTGCTATGAATCCGCAGGCTCGAGCAGGGTATAGGGCACTACGGTTTCTGGGCCGCGGTCGAGGTTGCAATAGGCATGAATCGTGCCGTACTCCTCAAACTCGAGTTCAGCTCTTACAAGACGATAGGTGAACTTTCCAGGCTCGACTTGCAGCGGTTGCACGTTTCGAGCGATCTGTTCGTCGCCTCGCTTAAACACCACTTCGAGCACACCTTCGCCGGTCTCGTCCTCGCCAGCATGGGCAATCACGACAAGATGTGGTGCCCACACGAGCGGCAGCGGAGTTGGCGCCGGGGCGGAGAATTGCACTCCCGTGAGGTCGATGCGAGTTGTCGGGCCGTCGATCTGGCGCAGGTCGATCGAGTCTATGAAAAGTGCGGCGAGAATTTGCATGAGTCCTGATACTGCCACGCTGACCTCTGTAGGCTCGCTCCGTGCGCCGACTGATTCTTCCGCTGTTACTTCTTATCGTCGCCGGTGTCGCGGCATTTATGGCCCGCTCGGCCGACCGCGACGCCGCCGCGCTGAGCGAGCCAGCAGAATCCTCGCCGCTGCCGTCCGCTGTTACCCCGGTACTGTCGGCGCGGCGAATTCCGGAGTTCATTCGCGTCGACACCTCGAACGAAACCTTGGCGACCGATCTCGTTTCGGTAGTGGAGTCATCACCTGAGAACTCCTGTCTTGTGGTCACCAGTGAGGGTGACGAGGTGTTTAACCACAACGGACAACTCCCGCTGGTGCCAGCATCGGCTCAAAAGCTTGTAACCGGCACGGCCGCCCTCGAAGAACTCGGTGGCGATTACGTATTTGAGACCATCGCTGGAACCACCAGCGCTGTCTCGAGCGGTGTAATCGAAGGAGATCTGTGGCTCGTCGGCGGTGGCGACCCAATTCTGACTACCAAAAGGTACGCCGGCCGCTACCCCGAGCCGGAGACCTTCACAGACCTTGCCGAACTCGCCGACGCTCTTGTGGCGGTTGGAATTACCGAGATCCAAGGCGGGGTAATCGGCGACGAGAGCCGCTATGACGTCGTGCGATCGGTGCCATCGTGGCCGCCCCGTTTCATCGATCAAAACCAAACCGGCCCGCTCAGCGCGCTATCGGTGAACGACGGGTTCGACTCGTATCCAGACGACAACCATGCCAACCAACTAGCCACATCGTCGAGTCAACCGGCCACCAACTCGGCCAAGATATTTGACGATCTGCTCGAAGAACGAGGCGTGGTGATTCGCGGCGGATCGAGCGTCGGCGAGGTGCCGTCGGGGCTTTTCGCATTAGCCAAACTCCAGTCTCCTCCACTCACCGAAGTCGTCGGCCAAATGTTGGCTAGCAGCGACAACAGCACCGCCGAGCTGCTACTCAAAGAGATTGGGCTTCAGGCGCGACAAGATGGCAGCACCACAGCAGGCGCCGAAGCTAGCGGAGTAATCATGACCCGCGCGGGCTTTAAGATGGCTGGCGTGGTCGTGGCCGACGGAAGCGGGCTTAGCTCCGATAACTCTGTCACCTGCGAGTTGCTAATCGACCTGCTCGACGACGCCGGGCCCGACTCTGCGCTCGCCGCCGGGCTAGCAATCTCGGGCCAGAGCGGCACCCTGCGCGAGCGCTTTTTGGCCCCTGGCTTGGCCGGTCGGATTAGAGCCAAGACCGGCAGTCTCAACGAAGTCTCTGCGCTGGCTGGCTTCGCCGAGGGTGCCGAGGGCGACATATTGACCTTTGCCTACATTGTTAATCAGCCCGAGCTCAGCCCTGATCGAGCGCGGGTAACCCAAGACGGCTTAGGCAAAGAATTGGTCGAGTATCCCGAGGGCCCTGAGTTAAACCAACTAGCACCAAAGCCGGTCAACTCCGAATAGTTAAGGACCAACAGGAGTAGAACTAGTGCAGGAGCTTCAACCAGTGGAAACTGAGCCGTATCAGTTGGCGATGTTTCCGCTCGGGTCAGTGCTATTTCCTGCGATGCCGCTGCCGCTGCACCTCTTTGAGCCGCGATACCTCACCCTCGCAGACGACGTGGTGGGCCGAGACGGCGAGTTCGGTGTGGTGCTAATAGAGCGGGGGAGCGAGGTTGGTGGCGGCGACCAGCGATCATCGATCGGCACCGTAGCGACAATTGTCGAACAGCAATGCTTCGACGATGGCCGCTGGGCCCTCGGTTGTGTCGGCGAGCGTCGAATCCGCGTGATCGAATGGCTGGTCGACGATCCATACCCAAAGGCTCTCGTAGTCAACTATCCCGAGAGCTCCCAGCGCCCAAGAAAACCAGACATACAACCGGAAGTTGGCATCGAAAACTGTGCAGCGAAGTTACGGCTCGCAATCGACCGACTAGTCCTTTTAGGCGAGGCACCCGAAGGCTTTGAGTTGCGGCTCAGTGAAGACCCATTGCTTGCCAGCTACCAGATTTCGGCGATCGGGCCATTTGGTCCGGCGGATAAACAGGCGTTGCTGGCCTGCGACGGGTCGACGTCTCGCCTGGCACAGCTCGATGGTCTATTGGATGCCGCGATCGAGATGCTCGATTTCCGGCTCTGCTAAGGACCCGAGCGAGGAGGCGAGCGAAGCGAACCCACTCGCCCTGCTCCGTGGGCCTAGCGGCCCGTCGCCGCAGGCGACATGAGTGGTAAGCAACAACTTCCGGGCACATCACTCTCACCTACTGGCTTGACTCCTAAGCCACCCGCTTCCGACAGATATGGCGTCTTGGAGCAAGTACCCGCGCGGCATCTTAATCGCCCGCGATATCAGCTAGTCTGCCCTCGCCGTTAGAGGAGGCCTCAAACCTATGGCAGATAACGACGACAACCCGGTCACCGAAGTGGTGAACCTTGTCAAAACTTACGCCATGCAGGAGACAATCGAGCCGCTCAAGCCGGTCGGTAAGTTTCTAATGTACGGCGTGGCCGGAGCGGCACTCATGGGTGTCGGAATCTTGTTGCTGGCGCTTGCGTTGTTGCGCGGTCTACAGACCGTCGATTTCTTTGAGGGTAACTTTTCCATCCTTGCCTACGGCATCGTAAGCCTTGTCGTCCTTGCACTCGCAGGCCTTTTGGGCCGCAGCATCATGAAAGGTGTCTGAAAATGACCGACACAACCAAGCCCGTTTCACCTGACGATATTGAAGCTCAGCTGAGGGGCATCAAGAACCAGGTCGACGAAAAGACCGGCCAGGCCAAGGCCCAGGCTCAGAGCAAGTTGATCCCTGCCGGAGTCGGGGCGGCGATTCTGGTGCTGCTCATTGGTTACCTGTTCGGTAGACGAGCCGCTAAGCGAACCTCGTCGGTCGTTGAGATCCGACGTATCTGAGCAACCTCGTGCCACCCTTTTCTAAGAAGGCCATCAGCTCACTAATTCGAACCAATGCGACCCGAAAGGGCCTGCTCGGCGGCAATCGAATATGGACCGCCGTCTTCTTCGTTCAGAGCCTGTCGAAGCTTCGCCGCAAACTCGGCAAACCCAAAGAGATGTCGATCGACTTCAGCGACGATATGAAGCAGGGCGGGGTCTTCGCGATTATCCATAACCCACCGCCCCCAACCAAGAAGCAGAAGAAGAAGGCGAAAAAGTCTGAGGCCAAAGTCCTCAAGCGCTCGACCAAACTCAACAAGAAACCGTCTCGTCGAAATCGCCGCAAGGCCCGCAAGGCCGAGAACAAGCTCGGAAAGCGACGCGGCGCCATCGCCAAACGTCTCGTTAAGCCAACGATCGTCGAAGTCGGGCTCGACCGCTAACGCGCCCGACCAAATAGGAGCGCGACGTGAACTTCCAAGCCGGCGATACGGTGTTGCTAATCGATCGCAAGAAGCGGCGCTACCTGATCGAACTTGCCGTAGGCGGTGAGTTTCACTCACATGCCGGGTTTGTGGCTCACGACACAATCATCGGTGCTGGCGACGCTTGCACCGTCAAATCGACCCGCGGGTCGACCTTTCTCGCGATCCGTCCAACACTGAGCGACTTCATCCTCAAGATGCCGCGCGGAGCTCAAGTCATCTACCCGAAGGATCTTGGCCCGATCCTTATGCTCGCCGACATCTTTCCCGGTGCAAAGGTGCTCGAATCAGGCCTTGGTTCGGGAGCGCTCTCGATGACGCTGCTTCGCGCCGGAGCCGATATCACCGGTTACGAAATTCGTGAGGACTTCGCCGCTAAGGCCCAAGAAAACGTCGCCGCCATGCTCGGTTCCGGTGTTAGCGATCGTTACAAGGTCGAGATTCGCGATGTCTATGAAGGCATCGGGGGCAACGGGTTCGATCGGGTAGTGCTCGACTTACCCGAACCCTGGAATGTCGTGAAGCACGCTACCGACGCACTTCGACCGGGCGGAATCCTCTTGTCGTACACGCCGAGCATCACCCAAGTAGTACAGCTTCGGGCCAGCCTTGAAGCAAACGGGTTCGTGCTTGTCGAGACTGTCGAGATTCTGCAACGATCGTGGTATATCGAAGGCCAAGCCGTACGCCCCGACCACCGGATGGTGGCACACACCGCGTTTCTAACCCACGCCCGTTTGGCATCGACCCCAGAGTGAATCGACGATCCTCGGCGGTCACCTTGGTATGGGTGATTCTGGTGGTCGGGTGTTCTTCCAACGCTGCCCTCGCCCCGACTACGACCGATTCGCCTGCCCCAACCCTGCCCATTTTCGATGATGATCGCACCGATCTGAACCCCGGTCCGGCCCCCGAATCGATACAAGCTGGCCTCGTCGAATCGGTCCGCGACTCGGTAC
>CBERPN010000075.1:0-16075 GCA_965524675.1 uncultured bacterium | reverse complement strand
CCAAGGTCTCCCGATTTCATGAACAGCTCGTTCGCGCATACGCGGCGAACGCACTGCCACTACGACGACGCGACGAGATTCGTGGTCTGTTGTCGGCCTATTGGGCGAAGGCCGCTGCAGTGGGCCGAGCCGAGGATCCGCTGCTTTCTGACCTACACGACGACGCCCATAACGAACTGTTCACCTCGCCGACCGATGTTGCGCGTGCTGAAATGCTTGTATCCGGGTTTGGAGGCGCCTTGCGCGATCCGTCAAGCCCGATCGAACCGACCACTGGAGACACTTAAATGACGGCACTCGCATGCTCGGTTACCGACGGATGCACAGGTCATGTTGCTGCCGACGGCTACTGCGACACCTGTGGAGCGAAGGCGCGTGTCGGAGCTGGTCCGGCCGCGGGCGATCACGTCCACGTCGCTGCTGTGGTTGCCGGAGGATCATGTTCGCAGGCCGGGTGCGGCGGCACCGTGGCAGCCGATGGTTACTGCGACACCTGTGGTCTTTCGGGCGCGAAATCGGGGGCCTCGCCGGTCGCGGCGTCTAATGCGGTGTCGGCGCCCTCGATCGCTGCACCGGTGGCACCGGGTACTTCGGCAAAGATTTCCACTGGGTCATCGACTCGCCGAACCGCCTCGACCCGTCGAACTGGGCTTGCTCGTGAGCGTCTAGGAGTCGGATTGGTGCAGGTGCCACCAACACCGGTCGGCGATCCGGCCGAGGCGGTGATGAGCGCAGAGAAGGTGCAGTCTGTTTTAGGCGTCGTGCCCGAGGACGATCGGGTCTGCACCACTTGCGGTAATGAGGTCGGGCGCTCTTCGACAGAGCGGCCCGGCCGGGTTCAGGGGTTCTGTGGAAACTGTCGTACCCCGTTCGACTTCACCACCAACGCCCCCGCCTTGAGCAACAGCGAGATGGTTGCTGGTCAGTACGAAATCCTTGGACCGATGGCGCACGGCGGAATGGGTTGGATCTATTTGGGTCGCGACAAAGCGGTGTCGGATCGCTGGGTGGTACTGAAAGGTCTACTCAACTCCGACGATGCCGATGCCGCCGCGGCCGCGGTTGCTGAACGCCAGTTCCTGGCCCGTATCGAGCACGGCAGCATCGTCAATATCTACAACTTCGTGACCCACGCTGGAGCTGGCTACATCGTGATGGAGTATGTGGGTGGCGAGTCGCTCAACTCAAAACTAAAGGTCCGTCGCAAGGCAAACGCGGGTGTGCCCAATCCGCTCCAGGTACAAGACGCAATCGCCTACATCATCGGAATCCTGCCAGCCTTTCAGTACCTTCACGACCTCGGACTCGTCTACAACGACCTCAAACCAGCCAACATCATGAGCGTTGGGGACGGGGTAAAACTGATCGACCTAGGCGCGGTGATGCAGATCGACGACCCAGATGCGGCCATCTTCGGAACCCGAGGTTTTCAAGCGCCGGAGATCGCTAGCGCGGGCCCATCGGTGGCATCGGATCTTTTCACGGTCGGTCGGACCCTTGCGGTGATGATTCTCGACTTCGTGTTTCATCAAGGAGCCTATGAGTACTCGTTGCCGACGCCGACCGACGAGCCGCTCTTTGCGACATGGGAATCGCTGTATCGATTCCTGCTCAAGGCCACCGCAAGCCATCCCGACGATCGATTCCAGAGTGCCGACGAGATGGTGGGCCAGCTCACAAGTGTGCTTCGCGAGATCGTGGCGGTCACCGAGCGAAAGCCGCGACCGGTTCCAAGTACCCATTTCGAAGGCGATCGGCTTTCGCAGCTACTGGTCGACAGCGACGATACGGTGGTGGCCGATAGTGCCGACTGGCGAGTACTCCCGCACCCCAAAGTCGACCCGGCCGATCCCGCGGCAGCGTTTCTCATCGATATCGAAGACGTAGAACCGGCGCGGTCACTGGAACTAATTCGCGACGGTCTGACCGCGGGTACCCTGCCCGATTCTCGCGAGGTGAGTTTTCGCGTCGTACGTGCGCTCATCGATGCCGGAGGGGCGGCAACGCAGCAGGCGATGGGGTCGCTCGAGAAAGTTGAGGCCGAGGACCCATGGGATTGGAGAGTTCGTTGGTACAAAGGTTTGCTTGCGCTCGACGCCGACAACCCGGCGGCTGCGGCGGAGCTGTTCAGCCAGGTCTGGACCGAAATCCCCGGAGAGGTGGCACCCAAGGTTGCGGTGGCATTGGCGGCTGAACGCGCTGGTGAGTATGAACGGGCGGCGAATTTGTACCAACTCGCAGCCGCTGTCGATTCGACGTTCGTGTCGGCCTCGTTTGGTTTGGCGCGCTGTCGGGTAGCTGTTGGCGATCGCGCTGGCGCGGTCGAGGCGTACCAGCAGATTCCCTCAAGTTCGGCGGCTTATTCCGGTGCTCAGGTGCAGTCGGTGCGCACCCTTGCCGGGTCGCGGGCGGTCTCTGCACCTTCACCCGCTGAACTCGAGGAGGCGGCGGCGACGATCGAGCGGTTACAGATCGACGGTGCCGAGAGAGCTTCGTTAGCGGCCGAGGTGCTGGAACGGGCTTTGGCAGCGACGGGAACCGGTGAACTGGTCGCCGATGGCAGCTCCACACTATTTGGGCGGCCTCTCACCGAGAACGAACTTCGCCGCCAACTCGAAGCGGTGTATCGCGAGCAGGGTCGCCTAGCCGACAGCGATGCCCAACGTTACGAGTTGATCGACAAAGCAAATATGGTTCGCCCAAGGAGCCTCGTCTAATGAATGGTGTCAGACACGTCCCTAGTCAAGCGTCCCTAATCAGTGTCGGGGCGAGTAAACGCGACACGCTGCGGACGGTGCGATTAGGGACGTGTCTGACACCATGACCGTTTGTCCGGCTTGTGATGAGCCAGCGGTGGATGGGGCCGAATGGTGTGAGGCTTGCGGTGCAGATCTCGATGGTGGCGCCGAGTCGGCGTTGGCCGCTCCCGACGCCGCACCGTGCGTACAGTGCAACGCGTCGGCTACAAACATTGCGGCCGATGGCTACTGCGGGCAGTGTGGCCACAAACAGCCAGATGAGCGCGATCACCTCGAGGTGGATCTTGGGTCGTTGGCCATGGTTACCGACAAAGGAAAGCGTCACCATCGCAATGAAGACTTCGGGTCTATTGGTTCGATCGGCGACACGGTCGTCCTCGTTGTTTGCGACGGTGTTAGCACCACCGATAATCCCGAACTCGCATCGCAGTTCGCCGCCGACACCGCGCGCGATGTGCTTTTGTCGGCCCTGGCAGACGGATCAATCGACCCCGAAACGGCCTTGGGCACAGCGATCGCTGCCGCCCAGGAAGCGGCGGTTCAGGTTCCCAAAATTGTCGGCGGTCAGGGGTCTCCGTCGTGCACCATTGTGGCCGCTGTGGCCAAGCAGGCGAATGATGGAGTGGAGCTAACCGTCGCTTGGCTCGGTGATAGTCGGGCCTACTGGATCGAGACAGAATCTGGCGACACCAGGGCGATCCAACTCTCGGTAGATCACTCGTGGGCGAGCGAGCAGGTGGCCGAAGGGCTTATGACCGCAGCTGTGGCCGATGCCGACCCGCGCTCCCACACGATTACCCGCTGGCTCGGAGCCGACGCTCATGACCTTGAGGCCTCCGTCTCGTCGAGCGTGCAAGCGACCGGACAACTGTTGTTGTGTAGCGATGGCCTGTGGAACTACGCCGCAGACCAAGCTGCGATGAGCGCCCAGATCGCCGCTAGCGATTCGGATACTCCGATCGAACTCGCCCGCTCGTTGGTGACCTTCGCGGTGGACTCCGGAGGGCACGACAACATCACTGTCGCCGTCGCCAACTTCATGAACGCCAACGCAGTCGAGCAATCCATCGGCCATGATGGTGAATACGAACCAGCATTGGTTACCAAAGAAGCAGCAGGAGACGACAGTTGACCAATTTCCAAGCCGACGTCTTTCAGAACGAGTTCTTGCCCGAGGGCGCCGACGTTGTAGACGCCGTAGTGACGGTTACGTCTGCCGGCGGACAGGGCGCAAGCGGAGCAACTGTTACGAGCCGCGAGCGGGTGGAAGTAATCGTCATCGATTGCTCCGGCTCGATGAATGAGGACGGTGGCAGCAAGATCAGAGCCGCCCGACAAGCCACGATGACGGCTATCGACACGCTCACCGACGGCACCTTGTTCGCGGTAGTTGCCGGGGTCGACGGCGCGTACGCGCTATACCCACCCAACAGTGGTGTCGAACGGGTCAACCCGCAGACCCGTGAACAAGCGAAGCAGATCGTGTCTCAAGTAAGAGCAAAAGGCGGCACCGCCATTGGCTCGTGGCTGTTGGCGGCTGGCGGATTGTTCAACTTGGTGCCCGACTCGATCAATCACTGCATTTTGCTAACCGACGGTAAGAACCAAAGCGAGAGCGATCGCGTTCTCAATGGTGCGATTCAGGCCTGTGTCGGGTTGTTTCAATGTGATGCCCGCGGCCTTGGCACCGATTGGAACATCGATGAGCTTCGCCGGATTTCGTCAGCCTTGCTCGGCACGGTCGACATCATTCCGCACCCCGACCAGATGGAAGCCGAGTTTCGAGCCCTCACCGAACAGGCGATGGGTAAGGAGGTTGGCAGCGTTGCGTTAAGGCTGTGGACCCCGCAAGGCTCTCAGCTCGAGTTTGTTAAGGAGGTGGCTCCCAACATCGAAGACCTTACGGCCAAGGCGACTGCGGTAAATCCGCTAACCGACGACTACCCACTTGGCGCATGGGCAGGCGATGAATCGCGCGATTACCACATTAGAGTTCGCATTCCAGTGGGTGCTGTGGGCGATGAACGACTCGCTGCTCGCGTCATGCTTATGGTCGACGGTGTCGAACAGCCGAGTGCATTGGTTAGAGCTGTTTGGACGAACGATGATGCCCTTTCGACACGGATCAACCGCGAGGTGGCGCACTACACCGGTCAGGCCGAGTTGGCTGAAGCGATCGCCGATGGTCTGGCCGCCCGCGACGCTGGCGACAGCGAGTCGGCCACTCTCAAGTTAGGGCGCGCGGTGCAGTTGGCCCACGAGGCTGGCAATGGCGACACGGTGAGGCTGTTGGAGAAGGTGGTTGATGTCGATGACGCCGAGAGTGGAACCGTCCGGTTGAAGCGCGAAGTCGAACAAGCCGACGCGATGGCCCTCGACGTGCGGTCGACTCGAACCGTTCGCGTCAACAAGAAGTAGGGAACATGGCTACTTGCTCCAATGGTCACGAGTCGGAGTGGCCCGATTTCTGCTCATCCTGTGGGGTAGCGATGGCTGGCACAGCCGATCCAGCGACAGCCGACGCTCCGGCGAGCGTTGACTCGGGCGTGGCCCCAGACCCGGTCGCCCCGAGCGGGCTGAGCTGTCCCAATTGTGCGGAGAGCTATGGCGACAGCGATGTCTTCTGCGAAAACTGTGGCTATGACTTCTTGTCGGGAAGCATGCCAGGTGCTCTGCCCGAGCCCGATCCAACGGTGGCTGGCCCCGAGGCGGCGATGGCGGTCGCCGAAGCTGAGGCCGACTGGAAGCTTGTGGGGTCGGTCGATCGCGCCTACTTCGATCGGATGTCGGCCGAGGGTCAACTCGACTTCCCCGACCCGGTTCCCGCCGACACCGAGGTAGCGCTTATTGGCGAGAAGGTCTTGGTGGGCCGCCGCAGCGAAAGCCGAGGCGTTTTCCCCGAGATCGACGTTTCTGCACTTACGGGCGACCCCGCCGCGTCGACCCGACACGCCATGCTCGAACGTCAGACAGATGGCAGCTACACCGTGACCGATCTCGACTCCACAAACGGAACGTTCCTTGGCGATTCCGACGATGCTATGGCCCCCGGATCGCCCGTCCAACTAGCCAACGGCGACGTGGTTCACCTCGGCGCCTGGACAAAACTGGAAATCCAGCAGGCCTAACGGCAACCCGTGTCAGATCTGGCGGCTGCGGCAGCCGAATCTGACACGAGTGCGGGATTATTAGGCTATTACGGGTACATCGGCCATTGCCGCGTCGATGTCGGACTGGCTTAGTTCGAGATCGACCATTTGGCCGCTGAGGTATCTTTCGTAGCTGGCGAGATCGAGATGACCGTGACCGCACAGCGCGGTGAGGATTACCTTCTCTTCACCGGACTCTTTGCAAGCCAATGCTTCGCGCATCGCCGCGGCGATGGCGTGAGTTGGCTCGGGCGCGGGAATAATTCCCTCGGCCTTTGCGAACTGAAGGGCACCGGCAAAGCATTCGAGTTGAGGTATCGAGATTGCATCAACCATTCCGAGTTCGTAGATGTGCGACACCAACGGCGCCATCCCGTGATAGCGCAAGCCGCCAGCGTGGATCGGTTCGGGAACAAAGCCATGACCGAGTGTGTGCATCTTCATCAGTGGCGTCATGCCAGCGGTATCGCCGAAGTCGTAGCGGTACTCGCCCTGGGTAAGAGTCGGGCAAGCGGCCGGTTCTACACAACGGATGATGGGGTTCATGTTCCCCTTCATCTTCTCTCGCAGGAACGGGAACGACAGCCCACCAAAGTTTGATCCGCCGCCGGTGCAGCCCACGAGCACGTCGGGGGTCTCGCCGACCTTGGCCAACTGAAGAAGCGCTTCTTCGCCGATGATCGTCTGATGCATGAGTACGTGGTTGAGCACGCTGCCGAGTGCGTACCGAACATCGTCGTGCGGTGCAGCCTGGCTGACCGCCTCGGAGATCGCGATACCCAAGGAGCCGGGATGGTCAGGATCCTCCGCCAGAAGTGAACGACCAAAGTCGGTGGCATCGGAGGGACTGGGATGAACCGTCGCGCCCCAGATTTCCATCATTGTCTTGCGGTAGGGCTTCTGGCGGTACGACGCAGCTACCTGCCACACCTCCAAGTCGATTCCGAACTGAGCGCAAGCGAACGCTAATGCAGAACCCCACTGGCCAGCCCCGGTTTCGGTGGTGAGCTTGCGAATGCCAGCTTTGGCGTTGTAGTAGGCCTGCGGCACCGCCGTGTTGGGCTTGTGCGAACCAGCCGGGCTAACGCCCTCGTACTTGTAGAAAATCTTGGCCGGTGTATCGAGCATCTTTTCGAGTCGACGTGCTCGAAACAGCGGCGATGGCCTCCAAAGCTTCAGGACGTCCAGAACCTCGCCAGGGATGTCGATGTAGCGCTCCTGGCTGACCTCCTGCATGATGATGTCCATTGGGAACAATGGAGCAAAATCGTCGGGGCCAGCGGGCTCGTGAGTGCCGGGGTGCAGCGCTGGCGGGGGCGGCTCGGGCAGATCGGGCACAATGTTGTACCACTGGGTCGGAATCTCGGATTCGTCGAGCAGGATTTTGTGATAGTCGTCAGCAGCCATTGCGCCCCCATGCGTTGAATGAATCCCCGACACTAGTGTCGCAGAATCTTATTGTCTTCTCGTTCGTGGGCCGCGTCGACCACTTCCAACTTCGCGCCGCCATGCCCGACGACGACTACCTAAGTGAGCTCGTCACAAAATACATGGACAGCTTCTGCATTCGGTGATCGGCGAAGGTTAGGTAGCGCCACGTCCCCTAGTGTTGCGAGATGGAGACGATTCGAAGCATCTCGACCCACGTGGTGAAGGCCCCGTTGGCACGTCCGCATCGCACCGCTAGCGGCACAATTGACGACGCCTTGTTAGTACTCATCGACATCGAGTGCGACGAGGTTGTTGGCCGGTCGTACATTTTCGTTTACTCACCTGTAGCGATCGCCTCGACGGTAAGCCTGGTAAAGGAGATCGGCGCCCTCTTGATTGGGCAGAGCCTCGAACCATCACGTGTCTATGACGAGTTGCGTGCCCAGTTCAGGATCCTCGGTACAACAGGAATGGTCGGGTATGCGCTGGGCGGAATCGATATGGCTCTTTGGGACGCTCTGGCGCTCTCGTTCGACGTACCGCTGTGGAGGTTGCTGGGCGGTGCACCAACCCCGATCAGGGTTTATGAGTCGATGGGCATGATGAGCCCCGGCGACACCTTTGCTGAGGCCCAGGCAGCGGAGTCGGCTGGAGTGACCGCTTTCAAGGTGAAGGCCGGTCATGGCGACCCCAGTCAAGATCGGGCCGTGGCCGAAGTGCTACGAGAAGTGGCCGGGCCGTCGGGCGACGTGATGTTCGACTACAACCAAGCCTTCACTCCCCAAGAGGCCTGTCGACGCCTCGCCGGACTAGCCGACCTAGACCTGGCGTGGATTGAAGAACCTGTAGCTGCCGACGATCTCACCGGTCATGCCCAAGTGCGAGCGTCCACCACGATTCCGGTACAAACCGGTGAGAATCTCTGGACCGCGGCTCAGCTGGAGCGGGTGTTACGTGCCGGAGCCGCCGACCTCGTCATGTTGGACGCATGTCGAATCGGACTAACCGGTTGGCTTCGAGCTGCGGCCGTCGCCGATGCCCACGCAACACCGCTTTCGACACACTTCTACCCCGAAATCTCAACCCACGCGATGTGCGTTACGCCTACCGCTCACTACGTCGAGTGGCTAGACGTGTCGAGCTCGATCCTTCTAGATCCGGTCGAGGTGCACGACGGGGCGGTTTCGCCAGGCGACCAGCCCGGGGCAGGGATCACCTGGGACCAGAAGGCGATCGAGCGTTACGCTATCTAGGGCGCCTATAGCTTGCCCAGAACTTCGCTGGCCAGCAGATTAGTTGCCTCGGTGGCTAGATCTTTGTCCGAACCGGCGGTTGCGCTCACCACCACTAACTTGTCGAGGCCAAGATCGGATAGCGCCGCTATGCGTTCCAAACATTCGTCGGGCGAACCGACGATGGCGTAACTATCGACGAAGTCGTCGCTGAGCAGCAGTGCTTGTGCCGAGTCGGCTTGAGTGTGCGAGCGCATGTCGTAGGACTCATGGAGACGTTGCATCACGTCGGCTTGATCGCCAGAGACCGGTCCGACAACCTCGCCGTGCATTACCGCAAACCTGGCGAAGGTAGATAGACCGCCACGCACCAGAGAACGGGCATCGGCGCGGTCGGGCAGACAGCCAACGTTGACGTAGGAGCCGAAGGCGATGGAGCTGGGGTCGAGTCCGGCGTCAGAGCGCGCTTGACGGGCGATAGTCATGCCCCACTCGATTCGCTCTGGCGCCGCGCCCAACCCAAACAGAATACGATCGGCATGGCGGGCGGCGGCGGAGATAACCCGAGGCCCGGTTGCCGCCACCTCCACAGGGACCTTTGGATGACGGTTGGGCAGCCAGGCAATCGTGCTCGTACCCGCTGTTGCCGCCAAACCGAGGTCGGCTACCGGAGGCGCTAACGCCTCGCCAAAATCCAACTCGCCAAACGGAAGCTCATCACCCTTAAGGTAGACCTGAACGGCCTCAAGATAGCGTTCGAAATCACGCACCCGCGCAGGTCCGCGGCCAAGGTGTGCAAGCGATGAGTCGCCTCGACCGATCCCGAGCGACGCCCGGCCGCCCGAGACCGCCTGCACGCTTGCGATTGCGCCAGCTGTTACCGCAGGGTGTCGAGTGATCGGGTTTGTGACGCCGGTACACAGGCGGAGTTTCTCCGTGGCGGCCGCAGCGGTTGCCATCGCCACGTAGACATCGCCCGACAGGTTCTGCGAATCGACGAAGCTGAGACCATCCCAACCCTGCTCCTCCGCACGGGTGGCCTGTCGTGCCGAGTTGGGTCGAGCGATCGCCTGAGCAAATAGTTGCACCATTGGCCAAGACTAGAACTAACGCGACGGTGGAACCGCCAGGGAGATGGCGATTCCACCGTCTTGAGGAAGCTGCGGTTGGGGGCTGGTCGTATCGACCACGGTAGACCAGCCCCCAAGCTCCCTCAGTTCTGCTGAAGGGGTCTAGTGAGCGTGCCCGTGTTGCTCGGCGACCTCACGAATCCGGATCGCCTGGAACCGAAGCACTTCGATAATCGTGGCAAGGCCAAACGTGATACCGGTGAGGTAGAGGGCAACTCCCATGCGCCGCAAGCCTGATCCTGCTGCTCCGTAGGAAGCACTGTCGATGAGGTCTGCCGCAGATGTGCCGAAACCAGCTCCGATGAAGTTGGTAATAATTCCCGCAGCCATCACCATCATTCCCATCATCATTAGTCCGAGCATCAGCTTGGCAGTGCCGGGCATCTTGAGGGTCTGTACAGCCGATCCGGCAGTCTCTTGAACCTCGCCCCCGCCCTTACGGAACGCACCGAGAATTCGAGCGACCGCAAAGGTTATCGAAGAGAAGACCCCGAGAAAGCCAATGAACATGAATGCTGGGACCAGGTGAGACAATGTCTGCAGAGCAGCTTCATCGGCCCGATCGGTGCCCGCTTCGACGATGGCCAGAATGAACCCGACCGCCCAGCCCATCAGGGCCATGGCGAACATCGGTAGCCACATCTTGCGGGCCACGAGCTGTGGTTGGTTGTAGCCCGGCGACGTTGTCGACTCGATGGTCTTGAAGCCGTCGGGGCGGGTTGTGCTCGGAGGCTTCTGCCGTCGAGCGGGGGTGGTGGTTGGTTGTGCTGTTGTAGCCATGTTTCGTCTCCTCAGTTTCCGGTGCGGATGATCTGTTGCACCCGGTTGAATTGGAATGCCAGTACGTTGCCGATCGTCACCAGAGCTAGGACGATTCCCGCCAAGATGAGTCCAAGAGCCAGTTCACGGAATGGCCCGAGCCAGTTGCTCCACGATGAGAACGATGCTGGATCGTCGGCCGCTCCGATGGCCACTAGGTACAGAACGAACTGAGTAATGCCCACCATCAAGCCCATCATCATGAGCACCACGAACGCCTTTGCGGTGGCTGGCATCTTAAGGGTCGTGATCGGTAGTCCGAGGCTCGATTGAACTTCACCGCCGCCCTCTCGCAGGCCGGCCATGATTGTGCCGAGCAAGAACGCGATGCCCGATAGCAGCATTGCCTCACCGAGGAACTCAACGCCCTGGGTGAAAGCCGCGGCTTGTCTGAACGATTCGGTTCCCGGTGTCTCGCCCGCCCAAACAAACGATGAGATCAGTCCAGCTGTCAAGGCCATCACGCCCATAGCCAGCATTGGACGCCACATGGTTCTCGCCATCCGGTGGATAGGCAAAAGCTTGGGTGGCGCTTCGGTAACCGTCGCCTTCCCCCATTCGGTATCGGTCGTGCCGAGCGCGGTTCGCTTTTTGTCGTCGCTGTCGCCGTGTAGCAGGGCGAGCGAGCCCTTCAAGGCATCGACGCGAAACCACAGACGAACGATTATCCCCATCAGGATGATCGAGATCGCGACCTTGATCATTCCGAAAGAAAAGATCGAAAGGCCGAACGTCCAAGCCAACGTCTCCCCGTAGGAATTTTCAGCATCGATCCCGCTGGCCGCGGTGAAGTTTCCGATAACCGAAACGGCTGTGCCCATCAAGCCGACTATGGCCAACGCCAAACCGGCTGTTCGGTAGCGGGATTTCTTTGTGCCGTCTTCAGCCGCTCTTGGCCGAGCGGCAAGCTGCATTACTGCTCCCATTGTGAGTGTCCTCCTCATTCTGCGTTCCCCGAAAGTGGGGGCGCTTGGAGGGGAAACCGGGTAGCTAGCAACAAACATTCACCAAACACCACATATGCGGCAATTTTGCTCTATTGCCTTTCTCCGCCTTCGGCTGCGGCGCTTCGCTATGAGGCTTGGCTTCCAAACTCGCCCTTGCTGGCGCGGCGGGACTGCTCGGACTTGTTGTGTCCGCCTTACAGCGCCTTCACTGCCCGATGTTGTGTCCGGTGCGCTGCGGTACCTCCGCGGTACCGGCCCGGCTGGAGGCCACTCGTTGTCAGTGGTGACAGCTACGGTGATTGCGCATGGATTCGTGGGAGTCGGGACGCAGTACTATCGAGTACCTCTTGGATGGGGGAAGGCTCGAACACCTTGCCGATGGCGGCCTGGAACAGTCCACCAACGGGATTCTCGATCGTGCGACCAAGCGGCTCTCCACTGCGAGGCTAGGCCTCGACGGCGGTGACCCTGATGGCGCGTATGTCTCTGCGTACGACGACGCCTACCGTATGGCGGCTGAATCACTGCTCATTCGACAAGCACTTAGAGCGACCGGCGGTGATGGTTCGCATGTGGCGCTTGAGGATGCCATTGCGGCCCAGTTCTCAGAAGTGATTCCTCAGTTTTCCAAACCGATCTTACAGACTGTCGCGGTCCGCAGTGCCAAGAACTAGTAGCTCGATGTCGTGGACTGGTCGTTCGCCTGCAACTCCCGAATACCGCGCAGCCCATGAGCCATAGATGTAAGCCTCTTCGATGCCGCTCACAGTCATCAGGGCATCGGCAATTACCACTGGAGGTCCGAACGCCTTGACCAATATGTCCGAGAGCCCATCGAAATACGGACTCCTAGTGTCAGCCGAGATGAGGCGGGTATTGCCAACCCTCCTACTTTTGACGATCCCTGCTTGCTCTGCGAGCGGCATTGCTTCGGGTCGTCCGTTGAGGACAACCTCTTCACCTGACCGAGCATCCGCGGTGATGACGCTGAATGGGATCGGCGCATCCTCGAGTCGAGCGAAATGGACGTGTTTGCGCAGTAACCGACGGACTCCCGAGTTCGGCACGAAGTGGGTGGTGTTGCCGAGAAAGCCACGCAACCCAGCGATTGGCCGAAGAGGAAAGAGTTGGTTGCGGCGCAGCGATCGCCAAACGTCGGCGAGCCCGTCGGCCGATCGCTCGCCTGCGAACCACGACGCGTTGATTGCTCCTACCGAGGTTCCGACAACCAAGTCGGGTTTGATGCCTTGCTCTTCGAGAGCGATCGCCATTCCGACTTGGATCGAGCCGAGGCTGGCTCCGCCGGAGAAGACGAATGCCGCGGTCATCCTGTGGTTTCGTCGACGAGCGAGAGCAGCCCGCTCTGATCCAGCAGACCCACCTTGCGATAACGCAGCGATACCAAGCCCGCTGCTTCGAGGGTCTTGAGAACCCGTTGCACACTTGAACGCGGAACGCCGAGCAGTTCGGCGAGATGACTATGAGTTAGGTGGACCTCGTCGTCTTCGTCGGCCTCGCGCAACAGAATCGAGGCGATCTGAGATTCGAGCCCGCCAGCAAGTAGATCGATCAGGCGGCCTTGTAGCCCTGCCATGCGCTCGGCAAGCGATACGAACCAGCGCTGCGCAACTTGCGATCTGGTTTGAAGAAGTAAGAACAGAGCGTCGGTATCGATCGACAAAATCGTGCAGTCGGTAAGGGCCCGTGCATCGAATGGCTCAGGGTCGCCGAGCAATGCCGGAACATCACCAAAAACGTCACCGCTTCTAAGAATTTGCAGGGTAACTCGACGCCCATTGATGAGCCTTGAAAGTTCGATACTTCCCGAGCGAACGATGTGAACTCGTGCAGCGGGGTCGCCGCGGCGAAAGATGAACGTTCCGCCAGCAAAGCGATCCTCGCCCATCTCGGTAGCGAGCTCCTCGATGTCGGCCGCGCTCATCGGAGCATTACTGCCCCTGCTGAGGCAGCACGCCAACCAGGTTCCGTAGCGGCTAAGCCGTTTGCCAAGTGCCGACAATTCCCTTGGGTCCGGAAGCGAACTTACCGAACCACACCTCCCTATATTCATGACCGCTACCTGCGGAAACCCGCCAATTGGTGCTGTATTCCCTCCCTCGAAGCGCAAACAACACAGAGTTGCGCCCAGTAAGGACGTTCGACCCTATTCCAACCTCGAAATCGAGCAGATTCTAAGTGCGATGGGTCCCCGGGGTAGAACTAGATGAGTGAAGATTCGATAGGTCGCGCGGTGGCTACGTCTTCGCCACACAATTTCTTGACCGTCTTGACGAGGCTGATCGGACCGGTCCTTGGCGTTGTGGCGATTCTTGGGCTCGCGGCGCTATTCGCACCCCGTCAGGTGGGAGCACAGTCGGGTTCTGAGGACGGCGCGGCGTTATATGCCCAACATTGCGCAGCTTGTCACCAGGCTAGCGGCGAGGGAGTCATTGGTACCTTCCCACCGTTGCTAGCTAACCCAGCAGCGGCCGACGCCGCCTATGTAACAGCTGTAATTGAGGACGGTAAGAGCGGCCCACTCGAAGTCCTCGGAGCGAGCTACGACGCGGCAATGCCTGCGGTTTCAGCGCTTAGCGACGCCGACATCCCAGTGCTGGTCGACTACGTGACGAATCTCGCCAGCCAAGGGGCCACCGCTGCCGATTCCGGAACCGATGGCACAGATGACGACGCCAAGCCAGCCCCAGTGGTTGGCGATATCGACCGAGGGCACGACCTCTTCACCGGATCCAACCGTTTCGATAGCGGTGGAGTGGCTTGCGCTGCATGTCATACAGCGGGTTCGGTGGGGAACCTTAGCGGCGGTGGTCTTGGCCCCGACCTGACCGACTCATTCTCAAGCCTCGGCGGCGAAGCCGGCCTGAGGGCTTGGCTGAGCAACCCTCCGTCACAAACCATGATGCCAATCTTTTCCGATCATCCTCTCAACGAGGCAGAGTTGGCCGACGTCGTGGCATTCCTCGGCGACACGCCCAACCAAGATGACCCGGACGGGTCGGTCGATCGGCTTCTGCTAACAGGTGTTGTTGGCATGATCATTCTCATTGGTGGCATGGCCATCGCCTGGCGCGGAATGCGCCAAACCTACGTACAGCGAATCAGGAGCAGACAATGAACCGTTTGATAAAGGAAACGGTTGATCCAGCCGCCCGAAAGTGGGAAGAGTTCTACCGAAACCGATTTCAACACGACAAACGGGTTCGCACTACCCACGGGGTCAACTGCACCGGCAGCTGTTCTTGGGAGGTGTTCGTCAAGGACGGCATCGTCACCTGGGAGCTGCAAGCCACCGACTACCCACAACTTGAAGAGGGCCTGCCTCCATATGAACCTCGGGGTTGCCAGCGAGGCATCTCCTACTCCTGGTACCTGTACTCGCCGATTCGGGTCAAGTACCCCTATGTGCGCGGTGCCTTGGTCGATATGTACCGCCAGGCCAAGCGCGAGAACTTCGACGATCCGGTGCGCGCCTGGGCTCGAATCCAGAACACACCCGAGTGGCGCGAGCGTTATCAGAAGGCTCGCGGCAAGGGTGGCTTTCGGCGGGTCAGCTGGGACGAAGCGCTAGAGATAGCGGCCGCGTCCACCGTTCATACCATTACCGAGCATGGGCCCGATCGGGTTGCCGGTTTCTCGCCGATTCCCGCCATGTCGCAAGTGAGTTATGCCGCCGGCAGCCGCTTGATGTCGCTCATAGGCGGCACGGTGCTGAGCTTCTACGACTGGTACTGCGATCTTCCGCCAGCGTCGCCCGAGGTGTGGGGCGAACAAACCGACGTTCATGAATCGGCCGATTGGTACAACGCGCGTTTCGTAGCGGTCATGGGCGCCAACCTCAACATGACCCGCACACCCGACACCCACTTCATCGCCGAAGTGCGCCACGCCGGTGCAAAGCTCACGGTCTTTAGTCCCGACTTCTCCCAGGTGGCGAAGTACGCCGACTGGTGGATTCCGTCGAACCCCGGCCAGGACACCGCCTTCTGGTTGGCCGTCGATCATGTGCTGCTAAGTGAGTTCTACCGCGACAAGAAGGTCGACTACTTCGAGGACTACGCGAGGCAGTACACCGATCAGCCGTTCCTAGTCGAGATTTCTGACGGTAAGCCGGGCAAGTTCCTGCGGGCCGACCGGCTCGAGCGTTACGCCGACACCGAGAACGGTGAATGGAAGCTGCTCATGTGGGACGGCGAGGCCAACGAGCCCCGCATGCCCAACGGCGCCGTTGGAGACCGCTGGGCAAAAGAAGAGAAGGGGCACTGGAACCTCGAACTGTTCGACAGCGTCCTGCAAACCGAGATTAAGCCTTCCCTAACCCTCATCGATGACAACGACGGCACGACCGAAGTAAAGCTTGAAGTGTTCGAGGGCGATCAGGATTCTGGCTGGATAACCCGCTCGGTGCCGGTGCGCATCATTCAAACCTCCGACGGTCCGGTGACGGTTACGACGGTCCACGACCTGTTGATGGCCCGTTTCGGTGTCGACCGTGGCCTACCGGGCGCCAATGCTTCTAACTACGACGACAGCGAGTCGCCATACACACCAGCCTGGCAGGAGAAGTACACCGGCATTCACCGCGACACG
>CBERPN010000074.1:0-16083 GCA_965524675.1 uncultured bacterium | reverse complement strand
AGGGTAGCGCTGAACCAATTAGAACCGCAAAGCCGCCAATGGTGGTAGCGGCGGAGGTGAAGAAGGCCCGGCCGGTTCGCGCCGAAGCTGTATCGCTCGCCTCGCGAGGTTCGAGGCCGCGCTGTCGTTCTTCGAGATAGCGCGTCAGGATAAGAATGCAGAACTCGGCGCACGTCGCGATCACTAACGGGCCGCTCACGGTTGTGAGCGGGCTCAGGGTGAGACCAAAAGCGCTAACGATAATGGTGGAGACACCCACAGCAAGCAAGACAGGTATCAGAGCGATGATCGTTCTGGGGATGCTGCGATAGCGAACCAACAACCACAAGCCGACTATGGCGAGGCCGAGGTAGGTCAGCACCGCTCGGTTTGCAGACAAGTTCTCTAACAGGCCGACCCCAACTACCGCCAGGCCAGACGGTACGGCTTTGATGGCGTCCTGGTCGCCATCAAGGCCGGCTAGTAGGATGCTGTCGGCCGGAAGATCATAGCTATCGATCCGGTTCTGAAGATCGGCTTCGAGGTCGGCGACAAGCACCGCTCGTTCCTCCAGACTGGCCTCGGCGAGGCGCAGGTTGACCTGGGTGGCCGTGTTGTCTGGGGCGACGAGCGCCCGAGCGATAGCCGGTGGCATTACCGCACCGGCTGCCTCCATCTCAGATGGCGTTGGGGCCAATGGCGACGCACCATCGATGGCAATGATCTTGCCCATCGTGCCGACGAGGCTCGATGTGCTTACGACCTCGGGTCGAGTCTCAGCGTCTTGGGTGAACTCCCAAAGAATCTGGTTTACAGCTTCGTCGTAGACATTGTTGGCCTCGACAAGAATGCCCAAGGTGCTGGCAAAGCCGGTTTCTTCGGTGAGGCGTTCGATATCGGTAACAGTTTGTGAGCCCTGGTCGATCCAGCGAATCGGGTCGGACTCGATCTTGATGTTGCCTTCGATCGCCACGCCGATGACGAACAGCGTTGCAGCGATTGCAACCAGAGGTACAGCCAGCTTCGATGGAAGCGAGCCAATTTTCACCACGATTCTTTCGACTAGAGAGTCTTCTCGGGTTCCGGTTGGGGTTGTCCATTCTCGAATACCAAGAGCCGCGGTGGGGATGACGACCCCGGCGATAACAAGCATCACGACGCCGACCGCCAGCAGCACGCCGAAATCTCGAATCATCGGGACCTGAGAAACGCGAAGCGCCAGAAACGCCAACGCCGCGCCAACCGTCGAAGCAATCAGTGCGGGAACCAGGTTGGATAAGGTTTCGGCGATCGGGTGATCAGCGCGATCGAGTACGACTTCTTCTTCGACTCGGTTGTGGATCTGGATTGCGAAGTCGATTCCGAGGCCGATCAGAATCGGTAGGCCTGAAATTGTTACCAGACTCAGGCTGATCCCGGCGATGCCGAGAAGTGCGAAGGCCCAGATGACGCCGAAGACAACGCTGAGCAGCGGCAGCAATCGCCAGCGAACCTTGAACATGAGCAGAAGGACCACTGCCATTACAGCGAACGCGGCGAGCCCAAGGGTGAGCATGCCACCCTTGAGGTAGTCGTTTATCTCACGCAGGTACACCGGCGATCCAGTGGGGGTGAGTTCGAAGCCGTCGAATTCGACAGCGTTGACAATATCGAGCACTGCCGTGGTGCCGATGGTGAGTTCGTCGAGTGTCGCGTTTCCTTCGAGGACCACTCCACCGACGGCGGTCTGCAGGTTGGGGTAGGTGGACGCCAGCGACGAGCGAATTGTTCGATCTTCTACCGCGGGCGCAACCACGCCATCATCACCATCGACGTAGCCTTTGTTAGCAAACAGCAGGACTTCGGCCCAGTCGGGATTGGAGATCGACTGATCTTCGACCGCGCCAATACGGGCGAGGCTTAGTGGGACATCCTCGGAGCGAACGGCGGCCGCAGCGTCGTTGGTCTCGCGGCCAATCGCTGACAGCAGCGCAGTTCGGCCGGGGCCTTTGATGAGCGCATCGCTGAACTCGAGCGACACCGCCGGGGTAATGACAGCGTAGGCACCAGGAACTTTCTCGAGGTCGGCGGTGAGCTGTTGCAGCGTCGCGAGGTTGTCGCCGGTGACGAGGTCGGTGATGTCGTTTCCGTCCTCGGCAGAGAACAACAGCACCACCGTTTCGCCACCAAAGCGCTCTTGGAAGCCGACGTTGTCGACCGATACCTGCGATGAGTCGTTGAGGTAGCTGTCTTGTCCGGTTGCGAACTCGACCTTGGTCAGCCCAAGAACGGCGAGCAAGGCGCTAATGGCAAGTGCTACGAGCCCGACGATCTTCCAGTGTTTACCCAACACGACGCCAGTGTTGCGCCAGAACTGCTCCATGGCTTGTTTCCCCCAAGCTTGCCGTCCGACCGACGGCCTAAAGCGAGAATACAGTGTCTTGGGATCGGGCCATTGGTCGGACGGCTGAGTCATAGGAGATCGGTCGCGTGGCGGTAGTCGAAACGACCTATTGTTGGTCCCCATTTCTGTTGGGGGCCCTTCTGGCAATAGAGTGGCAATTGAGTCGACCGTGATGGCTTCGCGCTAAGGCGTGCGCAGACAAGTTCTTGACCGTCTGTCTGTTGAAGCGTTGGGCCTGTTCAAACAAGCTTTTCAAGGAGTGGTGTCATGCAAGTTAGTGATGTTGTTGGGGATGACATTCGGACCGTGGTGACGACGAATCCGAGCGATACGATCGGCGACACCGTCGATCTTTTGGAGGAGTATTCCATCGGTGCGGTTGTGGTTACTGCCGACGGTAAGAAGATTCTCGGCATTATCTCCGAGCGGGACGTCGTCCGTCACCTGGTGCGCGAACAAGAAGGCACCCTGCGGCTAAAGGTTGAAGACCTCATGACCTCGAACGTATCGACCTGCCGTCTTGATGATGATGTCGAGTCGGCGATGGCCACGATGATGAACGGGCGCTTCCGTCACCTGCCGATCGTTACCGATGGCGATGAACTTTGTGGAATCGTGAGTTTGGCTGACCTAGCGCACGCGCGACTAATCGAACTCGAGAGCCTGAACAACCAACTCCGGAACACCGCAGCGAACTAGATCTACTGGAATTTCAGCAACTTTCAAAGCTCTCGACCGAATTCGGTTTTACTGCAGCGATGATTTGAGATACGATGTCTCAAGACGCAGGTGTGGTGGGAACCATGGGCGGGTATTCTGGGGTGGAGTTCGGCGGGACTCCACCCCAGTTGTATCTCCACACATCTGCTAGTTGCGGTGATAAATTGCACCGGTAAAGAAGTCCCCCACCCATGACGCCAAGCGATCGCCGGCCAGGTCCGGAATCCACTCTTGAGGATGTCCGTAGCCGGTTGATTGCTGCCGCAACACAAGCGTTGCTGTCTTCGGGTATCGAGATTGGCCTCTCGCAAATCAAATTGAGCGAAGCCATCTCAGCGACCGGGATTGCCCGTGCTACGGCATATCGAGCGTTGGCGCACGATGAGCGCGAGCCTCAAGACGAACTCCAGCAAGCGGTAATGCTCGGCCTTCTTACACGTAAGGCTCGCGAAGAGTCTTACGACGTAGCTGGTATTGCCTTACAACACGAGGTTGCAGTCCAGCAGCACAACGTTGAATCAAGTGATGTGGCCGACCGGACTCGGGCTCTGCGAGCGTTTATTCGCGTCGGCTGCGAAGCCAGCTATCGCGAGGTTGTGTCATCTCGCGAGCGGTCCATCCTAATGTCGTTTTATGGATCGATCGCTTCTCAGGGCGACGAAGTTTCGCCGCACCGGCTGTCAGCACTGAGGCAAGGTGAGCAGGAGGTCGAGCGTCTTTTTGTTGGTATTTACGCCAACATCGCGGGCCGGTTCGGCTACAGCCTGCGAAGTGACTACACGATGGAGCAGTTCGCTACAGCAGTGGTAGGCCTGATCGAGGGCCTGGGTGTTCGGGCTCCGGTTAGCCCGCACCTCGAAGACATTGCGCGCCCGACTGGGCCGGACGGCTCGATTGAACAGTGGACTTTGTTCGGGGTCGCATTCGAGGGGTTGTTCACTGCGTTCTTCGAGCCACAGTCGCCTGAGTCTCCGGCGGCGGATCTACTGGCGTACTGAGTTGCTGCCCGTCATAAGTCGCTGAGGGAGATAATGAGTGGGTCGAAAACCAACTGATCCTCGTTGGAATCAGCCGGTGCCGAACGGGAGAGGCTCGAATATCGACGGCTGGTGAAGAGCCACTTGTCATCGACCAATTCCATGCGGTCGTGATAGACCCCAAACGTGTTGCTGCGCCTACCGTCTGCCACGTTCTGGCGCAGCTCGACCATCCACATTCGCGCTCTCGCAATCCCTGCGTCGTGGTCGACATCGATAATGGTGTTAAGCACAACGAACTCAAAGAACGAGAACTGCTCGAGCGATTTCGCAACGAAGGTTGCGAAGTCGACCGGACCAGCGAATTGAAACTGACGGTCGTGCAGTTCTAGGTCGACTGTGCAGCTGGGCGCCATCACATCATCAAGCTCGGACCACGCACGTCTTGTCACAAGGTCGGCATAGCGATTCTGAAGCCTCCGAATAGCGATGTAGTCGATTGTTTCCTGCATTTTCGAAATCCTTTCACGATCTAGGTGACAGTGCACATCACCTCGGCCGGGGAGGTTTCGGCGCGGGCCGACACGTCGGCTCTCTACTGTGGTGGCCTATGAGCAACGAAAATGTCGTCGAGCTAGGTCGACTGTTGGGCGACACCACAAGGGTCGCGTTGCTCGATGCGATGTTCGATGGCCGGGCCTACACCGTCACAGAACTGCGACGTCACGTCGGTGTCGCCGCCTCAACCGCCAGCGAACACTTGTCGAAACTGCTCGATGGTGGGTTGCTGGCAATCGAGGGCGGATGAGTACTCGGTTGCCGTTATCGCTCGTCTATTTACCGGCGCCTTCCTTGCCGCCGTATACCCCCCAGCACTCAAAGCGATGTCGAGTTGGTTTCGGGAGGGGAGGGGTTTGGCGCTGGGAGTCATGATCGGTGCGCTCACCATTGGTTCGGCCCTCCCTCATCTGCTGAACGCCCTGGGTGGCCTTGACTGGAAGGTGACCCTGCTGGCCGTCTCGGGCATCACGCTGCTCGGCGGGGTGGTAGCTGAAGGGCTTGGTGCTGACGGACCGTACTCAGCACGGGCCGCGAAGTTCGATCCCGGCCAGCTCCGCTCGATCGTTGCGAACCGAGAGTTCCGGCTAGCGAGCGCTGGGTACTTCGGCCACATGTGGGAGCTCTACGCGATGTGGGCCTGGATCGCCGCATTCTACGGCGACGTCTTCGAGTCGGCGCGCAGTGCCAGCCTCGCTGCATTCCTGGTGATTGGCGTGGGCGCTGTGGGGTCGGTGTACGCCGGCGTCGTCAGCGATCGGCGGAGCCGAGCAGAAGCCGCGGCTCTAGCAATGAGATGGTCGGCCTTGGCCGCATTGGTAGTGGGCTTCTTGGTGGATGCACCCGTTGCGTTGGTGTTGCTGGCGGGGTTGGTGTGGGGGTTCTGGGTCGTCGCCGACAGTGCACAGTTCTCCACCATCGTCACCGAGGTGACCAACCCCGAGTATGTCGGCACGGCTCTCACAATGCAGCTTGCTGCGGGCTTTGTACTCACTGTGTTCACGATTTTCTTAGTGCCCGTGATTCGTGACTCGTATGGTTGGGGATTGGCATTTCTCATGCTGGCGCCGGGCCCGATGCTTGGTGCGTGGGCCATGAACGCGTTACGGCTTGGCCCAAGATCTGTGTCGAGCTAGAGGCCGCAGAGGCCAGGGTTGGCACCCGCTACTTCTCGTGGGCTCTCGAACTCGTAGAGATCCGGCGCTTCGCAGAATGTTCCTGAAAGAATCTTCGTCGCTTTCTTTAATCTTGGGAGATAGCGTCGATACTTAACCAAGACGGTCGTACGAACAAAATAGCGAGCTTTCACATCCGGTCGCGGCAAACGCCGACGTCCCCGGCAAGGCCTCTCATGCAGTCTGGCATCCACGTCCCTGGTCATGCTCCGACAACACAATGCATGAGGCCGACGCCGCGACCGGATCTGAAAGCCCACTAGTCAACAACCACACCCCAACAACTGGTTTACAGGCCAGATCATGAGTCACACAAGCTGACGTTCAATCCGATGGAAGCAAGGCGGCCTCCAAGGGTGGATAGGTCGGCCTGACGGCGAACCTATGGGCAAATGCCTCGGGTTCTCCCGTCAGGCCGAGCCACCACAACCCCGAACTCGGGCTGAATCTGGTTGTCTTGACGACCAGATTCCACCCGAGTTGCCCGAGACTTCGGCGATGCATTGGCTGTTCGACAGCTTGGCGAGCCAGTATGGCGGCTCGAACGGCGATGAAAAACCAAGGGGTCTGAGCAATGCGTCTAGAGAACAAGGTTGCGGTGGTAACGGGTGGGGGCAACGGAATTGGGCGAGCGACATCAATCCGGTTCGCTGAGGAAGGCGCCGCAGTCGTGGTCGCCGACATCCAGCAGGACAAAGCCGAAGAGACCGCCGCCATGATCGAGGCTGCGGGTGGGCGGGCCACCGCGGTTCGGGTCGACGTGGTCAATCGAGATGACAACGACGCGATGGCCCAAGCTGCCATCGACAACTACAGCGGGCTCGACATTGTTGTGACGGCAGCGGGCATCAGCCATGCCACCTACAAGAGCGGCGACATAGAAAACGAGGTGAAATGGCTCACCGAACGAGCCGACTATACCGACGAGCCAGCGCGGGCAATCCTCGACTACGACATCGAAGAGATTCGCACGGTGATGGCGGTGAACCTCGAGGGCACATTCCTGGGTATTCAGGCGTGCCTCGCCAGGATGCTCGACCTGGGCACGGGTGGTTCAATTGTCACGATTGCTTCGATCGCGGCGAAGCATCCCGATGCTGGGCCGCTCGCATACGTTTGTTCGAAGTCGGCGGTCTGGATGCTCACAAAGAAGCTTGCCCGCGAACTCGTAACGGCCAAGATACGAGTGAACGCCATCGGGCCAGGTTTCATCGAAACGTCGATGACGGCAATGATCGATCTCATACCGGAAGAACTTGTCGCCGATCTCTGGAACAACATTCCGATGGCGCGCCGCGGCCAGCCCATCGACATCGCCAACGCCGCTCTGTTTTTGGCCAGCGATGAATCGGCCTACTTCACCGGCGAAATCCTGCACCCAGACGGCGGCTACTTCACCGAGTAACCGTTCTGCCACCTAAAAACGCCCCCATAGGGGCGATCCTCGGTGGCAGAAGCCAAACTGGGGTCGGAACTGTTGCTGTTTCGGAGACGTTGAGTACTTCGTGATGTCCATGTCTGGAGTGAGATAGTGAACTGGCTACGCCGCAATCCAATCGCATTGATCGGCGGGGGCCTAGTCGCCTTGGCCCTTGCCGCTTTCCTCGCCTTCGGAGTCTTTGGGGTTCAGACACTCTTCACCGACGACGTCGTCTCTGAGGACAACCCGTTCGCCGCTAGCGACGGTGAGTCGGGATTCGAATCCGATGCCACTTCGACAGAACTAGCCGACGACATGAACGAAGCCATGGAGGATGTCGAGGCCGAAGTCATCGTCGAGGAAAAGATGCCCGAAATGCCCGATGCGCCAGAAGTAGTAACTGTTGCTACCGGAGGTTTTGAGGGTCGAGCCCACCCGTCGAGTGGCATAGCTAACTTCATTACCGACGGGTCGGAAACCTTCCTACGTTTCGAGGACGACTTCGTTACCGACAACGGACCCGACCTCAACGTATACCTGTCGAAGGCGCCGATCGGCGCTGAATCGGGGGAGTTCGATGACGACTTCATCGACCTCGGTGACCTCAAGGGAAATATCGGGTCGCAGAACTATCAGATCGGTGATGACGTTGATCTCGGCGACTACCAGACCGTCGTGATCTGGTGCGTTCGCTTCGGCGTGGCTTTCGGCGCCGCACCCATCGACTTCAGCTAAATAGTTCTTGGGCGAAGCGTACGCTTTCGACATTTCCGCCGACGAGAATCGTAGTGATAACGGTCTCGTCCCAGATTGCGATTTCATCGCGAATCTTGTCGACCGGGCCCACCAGTGATATCGCCTCCACCATTTCGGTCGTGACCGCAGCGATACCATCGGCCTTGTTGCCAGCGAGATAGAGCTGCTGAATCTTGTCGCATTCGGCCTCAAATCCCATGCGGGCGAAGACATCGAAGTGGAAATTCTGCCCCTTGGCTCCCATTCCTCCGACGTAGAGCGCGATGAACGGTCGGACGAAATCGGCACACTTTTCGAGATCGTCACCAGGGATGATCGTGACGGTGGTG
The DNA here is from genome assembly GCA_965524675.1 of uncultured bacterium. Taxonomy (GTDB): domain Bacteria; phylum Actinomycetota; class Acidimicrobiia; order Acidimicrobiales; family SHLQ01; genus CALLQB01. Next base: position 7,786 of record CBERPN010000074.1, on the reverse strand, counting down.
ACGATCTCAAAGTCGTCCCACGAGCGAACCCCTCCTGCATCGAAGCCAGCTTGGAGTCTTTCTTTGTAGAAGTCGTTGTCTTTCGGAGCGAAGAACATCGGCAGCCAACCGTCGCAGATCTCTGCTGAAAGCGCCACGTTCTTTGGTCCCTCGGCGGCGAGGTAGATTGGCAGCTCGGCACGCAATGGATGCACTGTCGATTTGAGTGGCTTGCCGAGTCCGGTCCCGCCCGGGTATGGCATCGTGTAGTGCTTTCCGGCGTATTCGACCTTTTCTTCGCGAGCGAGAATGGCGCGAACAATCTCGACATACTCTCGGGTTCGTTCGAGCGGGCGAGGGTAAGGCTGGCCGTACCAGCCTTCGACCACCTGGGGGCCAGAAGCTCCCAGCCCCAGGATGAAACGACCGCCGGAAAGATGATCCATAGTGATGGCTGCCATGGCGGTGGCCGCTGGAGTTCGAGCTGCCATCTGCACGATTGAGGTTCCGAGTCGAACGTTCTCGGTACTAGCGCCCCACCAAGCCAGCGGAGTTAGAGCGTCGGATCCATAAGCCTCAGCTGACCAGATCGAGTGCCATCCGAGCTCATCGGCTTCGGCGATCGCTTCGGTGACGCCGGTGGGCGGACCAGCGCTCCAGTACCCAGTGTTGTAGCCGAGCTTCATCGAATCTCCCTTGAGTTGCCACTAGTGTTCGCACAAGTCATAGCGCAATAGTGGCGCGGCAGGAAAGATCTGATTATTAGAAGGTGCCTGCCTCAGCAAACGAGAGATTGGTCGTCCGGCCGACCGAGATGCCTTCTAATTCCAACGCGTCGACCAACGATGTCAGCAGCAAGCCGCGAAAGTACGGGGCTGTGGTCCGGTCATCGATCCAGGCATAGACCTTGAAGAACATCGCCTCGCCACCAACGTGGTCGAACACGACGTACGGCTGTTTGTCGGCGCTATTCCACGACAATGTTCCGAGAGCTGACTCCATCACCATCACCGCCAGGCCACGATCGGGCGTGCCATCGAGAGGCACATCGACCGCAATGCGGTAACCGCCCATTCGACTGTGGTTGAGCACCTCGTTGTCTTGGAAAGTTGAGTTTGGAATCCAAGCCTTGGTTCCGTCGGGAAGCTCTAACTCGGTGCGCAATACCGACTGGTAGACAACTCGTCCAAAGATATCGCCGACGGTTACCACTTCGCCGACCTCGTAGAGGTTGTCGATGTTGGTCATGGCTCCGGCCACGTAGTTCTGGCCGACCGGGGTGAAGACGACGGTGCCGGTAACGCCGACAGCGGCCAATAGCGCTGCCGCGCCTGAGATATCGAAGCCTGAAAGGTCGAGCCCGATGAGGGTTACCACTACCCAAACGAGTTTGGGCCCAAAGAAGAGCAGTTGTCGGCGGTTGCGAACGTCGTCGACCTGGTCGATGGCTCGCCTAGTGAACCTCATAGCGATAGCGGCCGCAACACCGACAACCAGCAGTCGAGCGAGGAACGGCCCGACGAACGAGATGACCTCGGCAACGTTAAAGCCAAGGTCGGTCGCTTTGACCGGGTTCGGGGATGAGTTGGTAGGTGGCATGTGCGTTCCGTCGCTTCGCCCGCTCTGGTTCGCGTTCTTTTACTTCTGCCACCCAAAAACGCCCTTATAGGGGCAGTTTTAGGTGGCAGAACGTCCTTGGTGACCGAAGTCTCAGATGACTGTAACGCAAATGAAACAATTCCGTGTGGAAAGGTACCGATTTACTATGAAGATTGTCGGTAGCCGTGTGTTGGAGGCAGTCACGACAGCAACTTCTGCATGGAAGCATTGCCGATTCAGCGCTGCACGATCACCGAACTGCCGTGTCCGAACATGCCATAGTTGATGGTGAGGCCAATGTGCGCGTCGTCGACTTGGCGGTGTCCGCTCTCGCCGCGCAGTTGCCAAGTCAGCTCGCAAACCTGCGCGATGGCCTGAGCGGGTATCGCCTCTCCGAAGGCACCTAAGCCGCCGGATACGTTCACTGGGATTCGGCCACCGAGGCTGGTGTCGCCGTCGCGCAGCAACCTCGTCGCTTCGCCATCGGCGCAAAGGCCAATTCGTTCGTACCACTCAAGTTCGTAGGCCGAACTGAGATCGTAGACCTCCGCAAGATCCAAATCGTCGGGGCCAATGCCGGCTTCGTCGTAGGCCACCTGAGCGATGTCGCGCTTGAAAGTGTGGTCGCTGTCGCCCGCGGCATTCCATGAATCTGAGGCGAGATATGGCATGTCGATTACAGCGTTGGGATAAGAGGGCCCGACCGTCGAGATTCCGGTTACCCGGACCGGATCGGTGAAACCCTTCGCCTTGGCGTACTCCATGCTCGAGATGACCAGTGCCGCGCCGCCGTCGGAGGTGGCGCAGATTTCTAACAGCCTCAGCGGGTCTGCGACCACGGGCGAGTTAGCGACGTCGTCGACCGAGTACTCCTTGTTGTAGCGGGCTCGCGGATTATGCACACCGTGTCGAGAGTTCTTGGCCTTGACCGCGGCAAAGTCATCGGTGGTGTCGCCATAAAGCTCCATCCGACGGCGTGCGAACAAGCCGAAGTACGCAGGGTTGGTCATTCCCGCAATTCGGAACCTGAGCCAGTCGGGGTCGTCGGGACGGTCGCCAGCCACCGGGGCGAAAAAGCCCTTGGGGGTGGTGTCGGCGCCGATCACCAAAGCAACATCGCAGACACCAGCGATGATTTGAGCGCGCGCGATAGTTAGAGCCGTGGCTCCTGAAGCGCAGGCGGCGTAGCTCGATGAGAGCTGCGCCCCTTGGAAACCTAATGCGTTCGCGAACGTCGAGCCAGATACCCAGCCCGGGTAACCGTTGCGGACCGTGTTGGCACCCGAGACCAGGCCGACATCGTTCCAGTCGATACCGGCATCTGCGAGTGCCTCCTTGGCGGCGACGACTCCGTATTCGACGAAGGGGCGTCCGAGCTTTCCCCAAGGGGTCATGCCAGCACCCAAGATTGCTATGTCATCCATTGAGCGGCTCCCATTTCCACACCATGAACTGATGCTCATCATCCTCGTTCAGAACGTCGAGGATTAACTGGACTCGCATGCCGATGGACATATCGTCGATTGCGACGCCGGTGGCCATCTGGCCGAGCACCACCATCTTTTCGTCGTCAAGTTCGACGGCACCGATGACGATTGGTTCGAACGGTTCGGTGGTGACGATGTAGGGAAGTGGCGGTGGGTAGCTGCTAGTGGTGTACGACCAGATTGTCCCGGTTCGGCTGAGCAGCACCTCTTCGCGCTCATCGTCGCCGAGGCAACTAGGGTCGGAACCGCCCATGTTCTTTGGAAAGAAGTAGCTGTCGCGCGACTTGCCCTTACCGCCAATAAGGCGCGGTTCGTCACCCATCGTAAAGAGTCCTTCAACCGCTGGAACCTGCGTCTTACCCATGAGAAAGCGACCTCCATGGCAGCCAAATCTGACAGTTGGTCAGAAACTCTACTATCGAGCACGACAGGCCAAACCCGCAAACCCCACCGGCACCAGTGCCGGACACTAGGTTGACCCCATGAGCGAAACTACGCATATTCGAGGGGTCGATCTTGCCTGGGAACGGTCGGGTGCGGGCACGACATTGGTTTGGGCGCACGGGCTCAACAGTTGCCGAGCCGACGAGGATCGACTCGGCTTGATCGATTGGGCCGAGGTAGCGAAGAGCGGCCAGGTCTTTCGCTACGACGCCCGAGGTCATGGGGAGTCGGGGTTTACCACCGAAGCCGAGGCCTATAGCTGGGACCAGATGGCGCTTGACCAACTCGAGCTAACCGCGTCGGCCGGGGTCGACAGCTACATCGCTGGGGGCGCTTCGCTAGGCGCGGCGACCACCCTGCACGCGGCGGTCGCCGATCCCGCTCGCATCGAGAAGTTGCTGTTGGTGATTCCCCCGACCGGTTGGGAGACCCGCGATGCTCAGACCGAAACGTATGAACAAATGGCTCAGATTCTCGAACGCAAGGGAGTTGGCCCGCTACTGATCGGGGCCCAAGAACTTCCGGTACCCGACCCTCTCATCGGGTTGGACGAGTGGGCCGAGCATCGCCTGAGTGGTTTGCGCGATGCCGATCCGGTACGGATGGCCGGGCTATTTCGGGGAGCCGCCACCGCTAATCTTCCCAACCGCGATCTGGTGCGGTTGATAGATTCCGAAACGCTGATCCTCGCTTGGAGTGGCGACCCGGTGCACCCAGTTAGTTCGGCTGAAGAGCTTGGCGATCTCTTACCCAACTGCACGGTGAAGATCGCGACGACCTGGGCACAACTTCAGAGTTGGACCCAAGAAGCCGTCGCCTTCATTCGAGCGTGAAGTGAAGCAGCATCTAACGTAGGTTCTGTAACGCCACCATTCGATTCTGGAGGAACAGTTGAGTACCGAGACGGCGCATATCGACCAGTTTGTGATCGATGGGTTGCCGCCCATTGGCCAGTGGCCCGAGATCATTCTCGACGATCCTCTGTTCGACTATCCAGATCGTCTTAATGCTGCGACCGAACTGCTCGACTCGGCGGTCGAGCGAGGTTGGGGCGCCCGACCGTGCATGGGTTTGGGTGATGAGCTCTGGACCTACGACGACATGTTGAAGACAGCCAACCAGATAGCGGCGGTGTTGGTAGAAGACCACGGGTTAGTACCGGGCAACCGAGTGCTAATACGCGGGGCGAACGCACCGTGGGTGGTAGCCGCTTGGTACGCGATCCTCAAAGCGGGCGCGGTCGCGGTCGTTACCATGCCGATGCTGCGCGAGCCCGAGTTGCGAAAGATCTACGACAAGTGCGATCCGACCATCGCGTTGTGCTCGGTGGGGATGCAAGAGCCACTCGGCGTATTCGTCGACACGCCAGTAGCGCTGTGGGGCGAGGGCGGAGACCTCACCAATGCAGCGGCCAATAAGTCGGGCTCGTTCTCAAACGTCGATACCGCAGCGACCGACCCGGCGCTGCTCGGATTCACATCCGGAACCACGGGCGAGCCCAAAGCCACTATTCATTTTCATCGCGACCTACTCGTTATCGCCGACTCGTTTCAGCCCATTCTCAAGGCCACGGGCGACGACATCTTTGTCGGTAGTCCTCCCTTGGCGTTCACCTTCGGGCTTGGCGGAGAAGTTGTGTTCCCAATGCGGGTTGGGGCATCGAATTGGTTCAGCGAGAGGCCGGGCCCTGCTGCCCTCGCCGAACTGATCGAACAGCGTAAGGCCACGGTCTGTTTCACCGCCCCTACCGCATACCGGGCCATGCTGGGTCTCGATCCGCGGCCCGACCTGTCGTCGCTGCGCCGTGGTGTCTCGGCCGGTGAGACGCTACCGGTGTCCACCTTTGATTACGTCGAAACCGAAACCGGGGTACGCCTCATCGACGGCCTTGGCGCAACCGAGTTGTTGCATATCTTTGTCTCGGCTGCCGACGACGACATCCGCCCAGGAGCCACCGGCAAACCAATTCCTGGCTGGCAGGCCACGATTCTCGACGATGAAGGCAATGAGTCGCCGCCCGGTGAGATCGGGCGACTCGCCGTTAAGGGTCCAATAGGTTGTCGCTACCTCGATGACGATCGCCAAGAGGTATATGTCCAAGACGGGTGGAACATCACTGGCGATGCCTACAAACGCGACGACGATGGTTATCTCTGGTACCAGGCGCGAGCCGACGATATGATCATTAGCTCTGGTTACAACATCGCCGCACCCGATGTGGAGGCTGGCCTGCTGAGTCACCCAAGCGTCGCGGAGGCGGGCGTAATTGGCGATCCCGACCCTGATCGCGGCATGATCGTGCACGCCTTTCTACACCTCAAAGACCCCTCGCAAGCATCGGAAGAGCTAGAGAGAAAGATCCAGAATCACGTCAAGCAAACGATCGCCCCCTATAAATACCCCCGTCGCATCACCTTTTGCCCCGACCCGCTACCCAAGACCAACACCGGAAAACTCCAACGCAACAAACTCGGCAAATAGTGGTGACCAGATCGCGGTGTCAGGCATGTCCCTAATCGACCGTCCCTAATCGATTCGCTGACGGGTCGCTACCCGTACACCTCGCGGGCGATGATCGACTTCTGGACGTCGTTGGCGCCTTCGTAAATCCGTGGGGCGCGAACCTCGCGGTACAGATGTTCGAGGGCATGGCCATGCTCGAGGGCGTGAGCCCCGTGCAACTGGATCGAATCGTCGATTACCTGCTGTGCCGATTCCGTTGCGAACAGTTTCGCCATCGCCGACTTCTTAGTGAGACCTTCTGTGCCGGTGTCGTAGCATTGCGCCGCCTGGTACACGAGCAGCCGAGATGCTTCGACCTTGAGTGCCATGTCGGCAATCTTGTGCTGCACCGATTGCAGTTCTCGTAGCGGTGCTCCGAACGCTTCGCGAGTAGAGGTATGAGCCACCGCAAGATCTAGGGCGTGCTGCGCCATGCCGACAACGTAGGCCCCGACGCTGGGTCGAAACAGATCGAGAGTCTCCATCGCTACCCGAAAACCGCGGTTCTCTTCGCCTAGCAATTGCGCATCGGGGACGAAGACCCCGTCGAACTCCAGTCGGCCAATCACGTGGGGGGCGATCATGTCGATAGACTCGCCGGACAATCCTTTGGACGAGCCGGGAACAGCGAAGGCCGACACACCGCGCGAGCCTGCGTCGGGAGTGGTGCGGGCGAAGACGGTGTAGATGTCGGCGTCGGGAGCGTTGGAAATCCAGATCTTCTCGCCGCTGAGGCGCCAACCGTTGCCGTCGCGTACCGCTTCGGTCGCGACCGCAGCGGCGTCCGAACCCGCTCCCGCCTCGGTGAGGGCGAAGGCGGCAACTGCGCGGCCAGAGGCAACCTCGGGCATCCATGTGTTTACAACCTCGGGTTGACCCTGGAACAGAATTGGGTACGAGCCGAGACCTTGCAGTGCCAGTGCGGTTTCTGCGGCTGGCATTAGTCGTCCGAGTTCTTCGCGAAGCACGCAAAGGGCGGTCGAAGACACCACACCGTCGTGAACTCCACCTACTGACGACGGAAACAACTGCGGCAATAGTCGAACACCGAGCGCTTCGAGCAACGGCCGATTGAGACGACCTTCGGGGGCGGAGTCGGCCAAATCTCGTAGCCCATCGATCTCGGTTTCGACGAGTGCACGGAGTTCTGCGCCCAATGCCGTATTCATAGTCTTCGTCCTTTGGGTTGGTTGGTCGTAGTGTTGGCTTGTGCCGACCACCTTCGAGCCTCTCACATACAACGACTTGGAACTACCTAACCGGCTGGCTGTGCCCGCCATGGTTACGCGGCTGTCCGGGGCAGACGGTTTCGTAAACGACGCGATCGTGCAGCGCTATGAACGCTTTGCCGAAGGTGGTGCTGGCTTGATCGTCGTAGAGGCGTCATCGATCCACGGGGGGAAGTCGGGTCCTTTGTTGAAAATCTCCGACGATGGCTTCATCGCGGGACTCAGCGAGTTAACCCAGGCCTGCCACCGGGCAGGGCAAGGCAAGGTCTTCCTTCAGATAATTCACTTCCTTAAGATTGCTCGCAGCGGCTGGCGCCAACAGATAGGCGATTTGAGCGTCGCCGAGCTCGAGGCTCTGCCCGACTTGTTTGCCGACGCCGCCGAACGCGCAGAGCGAGCTGGCTTCGATGGAGTGGAGCTGCACATGGCTCATGCGTACACGCTGTCGTCGATGCTGTCGCGCATGAACCGGCGGCGCGACCATTACGGTCGCACGATCGAGAACCGGTTGCGACTGCCCTCGATGGTGTTGCAGAGAGTGCGCCA
>CBERPN010000073.1:0-16121 GCA_965524675.1 uncultured bacterium | reverse complement strand
GAAGTATCGGCTGTCCGCGGTGTACTTCAGGGCTACCGCAATCGCTATGCGGCAATTCGAGACGCCGTGACCGAGACCGAACCCTCGTTCCGCGAAGACCTGCTCGCCGATCAGAGTGTGATCGACCTACTTACCCTCGATACGGCCGAACTCGCCGAACGCTGGCGCGGGTAGCTCGTCGCTACTTCTGTCCGCCAGGTTCCCAGATTGTGTCCTCGATGTCGGCTAGTCGCGCTCGTTCGATCTGCGATACCTCGGCATCGATCGAGGCATGGTCGCGCACGATTCGAGATGCCGAAGGTAAATCGTCGGGGTCGAGCCAGGCATCGGCCGACCACAAGTCGGAGCGTCGCAGCGCTTTGGCACAGTGGATGTAGGCCTCGATCACGTTCACAACTACCACGACCCGTGCAGCCTTTTCCCCAACGGTGAAGCGTTCGCACAAGGCGTTGTCGGTGGACAGTTCGGCGGTTCCGTTGACCCGAAGCGTCTCGTCTAAGCCAGGTATCAGAAACAGCAGGCCCACCGAGTCATTGGTGACGATGTTCTCAAACGAGTCGAGACGATTGTTGCCCGAATAGTCGGCCCAAGCGAGCTGGCTTTCGTTGAGAACCTCTGTGAATCCCGGAGGACCACCCTTGGGGGACGCATCGCAAATGCCTTCACCGCTAGCCGTCGACAGCACAAAGAACGGTGATTTCGAAAGGAACTCGACGCAGTGCTCGTCGAGCCGCTGGATCACCTTGTCGATCGGGCCACGTCCCGGTTGTCGATACACCGACCGCAAATCGTCATGAGAGCGAAGATTCATGCCTGTGAATCTATAGGCGTCCTAGGGCCTAACGGCCCCGTCGCCGCATGGCTACAGGAGTGGAAAGCAACAGCTGCCGGGCAATGAGCTTTCACCTACCCGCTGAACTCCGTAGGGTTTGCTGGGTGGAACCTTTGGTTACGCCCGAGCAGATGCGGTTGGTCGATGCGGCGGCGTCCGAACCGATCGAGGCAATAGTAGATCGAGTCGGTGCGTACCTGGCGATTCACGCGGTCGACATGATGGGCGGCGCCTATGGTCGACGGGTTGCGGTGTTGGCTGGTCCAGGTAGCAACGGAGCCGATGGCCGAGCCGCTGCCAGGCAGCTACGACGACGCGGTGTTCGAGTGGTCGAAATATCTGTTGCAGACTCACCCGATGAAATCGCGCCATGCGACCTTGTAATCGACGCTGCGTTCGGAACTGGGCTGTCGAGGTCGTACTCTCCACCGGGTCTGCCGCAAGGGGCCTTGGTGCTGGCCGTCGACATCTCGTCAGGCCTCGATGGTTTGACCGGTGAACGTCGAGGCGAGCCGTGGTCGGCCGACCGCACCGTCGTTCTGGCCGGGCTAAAGCCAGGACTTTTCTTCGAGCCAGCGCGGACTCTGAGCGGCAACACCGTGCTGGTTGACATCGGACTCGACCCACTTCAGACAATCGACCCTCAGGCGTACGCCATCACCCAATCCGACATTGCCTCTTGGCTAAGGCCTCCGAACCCAAGCCAACACAAGTGGCAGACGGCTTGTTGGATCATTGCCGGGTCGCCGGGGATGACCGGCGCTGCCTGGCTCGCAGCGGCGGGGGCTCAACGAGGCGGAGCTGGTTACGTGCGGGTCAGCCTTCCCGGCGAGCATGTCGAGTCGCCGGTCGTCGAGGTTGTGTCGACGTCGATTGGCCCGGGTCTTGAAACCCCCGACGTCGATAGATTCGGCTCGCTTGTAATCGGCCCCGGGCTTGGCCGAAGTCCGCAGACGACAACGGCCCTGATCGATCTGATCACCCGAACCGCGGTTCCTCTCGTGCTCGATGCCGATGCGCTCTGGCACCTCGAGGGGGTAGCGGCGGCGGTACTGAAGCGACGCCGAGGCCCGGTGATCATCACGCCTCACGATGGCGAGTTTTCTCTGCTCGACGGCGCTTCACCCGCTGCCGATCGCATTGCCTCCGCCCAGGCCTTAGCGAACACGCTCGAGGTGGTGGTGCTTCTGAAAGGGCCGACCACCGTGATCGCCAGCCCGGCGTCGCCAGCCCACGTCGTAAGCGAAGGTGATGATCGATTGGCTACCGCAGGCACCGGCGACGTTCTGGCGGGTCTAATTGGAGCGCTGCTAGCTCAGGGGCTGGAGGCGCAGCGGGCGGCATCGGCTGCTGCTTTTGTGCACGGACGGGCAGGGCGACTCGGCCAGTCCGTCGGGTTCATAGCAAGCGATCTGCCCAAATTGATCCCACGGGCCCTCGCCGAGCTATCCGCAAGCAACACCATCTAACCAACCGGTGTCAGTTTGGGTTGTCCCAGCCGCCAGATCTGACTGTGAGTATGGGTGGTTGGACACTAGTCTGTGGGTGTGAGAGCGACCCGCGCTGAGATTGATCTGGCCGCAATCGAACACAACGTGAAAGCTCTTAGGGACCATATAGGTGACGCAGTTATTTGCGCAGTGGTCAAGGCCGACGGTTACGGCCATGGAGCCTTGCAGGTGGCGGGTCGGGCTACCCGGGCAGGAGCAACGTGGTTGGCCGTAGCGCTCGTCGAAGAGGGTATCGAGCTGCGCGAAGCCGGGTTTGGCGAACCGATCCTGCTGCTGTCGGAACCTCAGCCCGACGAGATGCACTCGGTGGTCGAGCACAGTCTTTGCCCGACGCTCTATTCAGAGACCGGGTTGGCGGCAGCCGCGGCGGCGGCAAGCTCTAACGCAGCAGATCTGTCAGTCCATCTGAAAGTCGATACCGGGATGGGGCGGGTGGGTGCATCACCGTCCGACGCTTCAATGCTGGCGCAGGCGATCAGCGACTCGCCGCGACTCGTATTAGAAGGTCTCTACACCCACTGTGCGGTGGCCGATGAGCCCGGCAACGATTACACCACTCGTCAACTAGAACGCTTCGACAAAGTGATCGCCGAACTAGCGGCGATCGACATCCGCCCAGCCATCGTGCACGCCGCCAACTCCGCTCTCGCCATAACCCAGGCCGACGGGCGCTATGACATGGTTCGACTCGGAATCGCTATGTACGGGATTGCCCCGGCGCCAGCGTTGGAAGGCATCGTCGACCTCGTCCCGGCTATGAGTATTCACTCTGCGGTGTCGATGTCGAAACGGGTCGAAGCTGGGCGGCGACTCTCGTACGGGTTGCGCTACGAGACCGCCGGAGCTGAAACGATCGCCACCGTGCCTATCGGGTATGGCGATGGGTACCGCCGACGGCTCTCGGAGGTCGGTGGCGAAGTCCTTATCGATGGGATCCGGCGACGGTTGGCTGGCACGGTGACGATGGATCAAATTCTGGTCTCATGTGGTGATGACGATATTCCAGTCGGGTCACCGGTCGTTGTGGTCGGTTCTCAAGGCGCGCACACGATTTCGATGACCGAACTCGCCGAAGGGCTTGGAACGATCGCCTATGAGCTCTGCTGCGCGGTCGGGCCAAGGGTTCGGCGCGAATATCGATGAGCGGCGAGTGAGGGTATTTGTAGTCGAGCCCTACTTCAGCGGGTCGCACCGCGCGTGGGCCGAAGGTCTAGCCCACCACAGCGAGCACGAGGTTCATCTCATCACCCACGAGGGTGCCTTCTGGCGGTGGCGACTGCGGGGCGCCTCGGTCACCGTCGCTGAACAAACCGCGGCCCTAATCGCCAGAGTTGGCCCTCCAGACGTCTTGTTGGTGAGTGACTTCGTGAACCTGCCGGCGTACTTGGGGTTGGTTCGACGCACGATCGGCGACCCAGGGGTCGGGCTGTACCTGCACGAAAACCAGCTCTCCTACCCGCTCGGACCAAATCAACAGCCCGACGAAGCCCTCTCGTTGGTCAACTGGGTGTCGATGGTGGTGGCCGACCAGGTGTTCGTCAACTCGCAGTTTCATCATCGAGAACTGTTTGAAGAGCTACCGAAACTACTAAATCGCGCACCTGACCAGAATCATCAACACTTGCTCGATGGCGTTGCCGCAAAGACTTCTGTTCTGCCGATCGGGATTGATCTGGCCGATGTGAGATCTCGACCCGACGAACCCGCAGGTACTGAGCCGCCGCTCGTCCTATGGGCCCACCGCTGGGACCACGACAAGAACCCACGGGGTGTGTTCAGGGCTCTTTATTGCCTAGCGGAACGCGGTGTGCCCTTCAGGTTGGCGATCGTCGGAGCCAATGAGCGGGTAGATCCACAGGAGTTTCACGAAGTCAGAGAACGGCTCGCCGATCGAATCGACCACTGCGGCTATCTCGAGCGGGCGGCCTATGTCGAACTGCTGGCGAAGACCGATGTTGTGGTCAGCGCCGCCCATCATGAATTCTTCGGTATCGCAATGGTCGAGGCGATCGTCGCCGGGGCAGTTCCGGTGTTGCCCGACCGTCTGAGCTATCCCGAGATCGTTCCAGCCGAGTTCCATGACGCCGCGCTATACACAGGGGGTCAACTCACAGCGCGGCTCGACGACGTGCTGAATAATCTCTCGTCCTACCGCGCGCGAACCGAGGGACTGTCCGAGAGACTCCGCCGTTATGACTGGGCAACGGTTGCGCCGCAGTACGACGCTGCGTTCGATCGATTGCATTCGCGAGGGTCGACCCAATAGCCGGGTAGCCTCCGCCGATGGACTTCCCAATCGGTCGGGTACGTGACGATACGCCAGGTGTCGCCAATGTTGCGCACTTCAACAATGCTGGCAGTTCGCTTCCGCCATCGGTGGTGGTCGAGGCAACCGTCGGACATATCCACCGCGAGGCCGCGATCGGCGGGTATGAGGCCGCCGCCGAAGCGTCCGAGCGAGTCGATGCGGTATACACGTCGCTAGCCAAATTGATTGGCGCGTCGGCACGCGAAATTGCGGTGGTCGAGAACGCCACCCGCGCCTGGGACATGGCGGTCTACGGATTCGCGTTTAAGCCGGGCGACCGGGTTCTCACCGGCCGTTCGGAGTACTCGAGCAACGTCATCGCTTTGCTACAACTCAAGGCAACACGCGGCATCGAGGTTGTGCTAATCGATGACGACGAGCATGGCCAGATCGACCTTGCGGGTCTGGAAACCGAACTAGCCAAAGGTGCGACGATGGTATCGCTGACCCATATTCCGACCAGTGGTGGGCTGGTGAACCCCGCGGCGGAGGTGGGCCAACTGTGCCGCGCTCACGATGTCTGTTTCGTGCTTGACGCTTGCCAATCGATCGGACAGATGCCCCTCGATGTCGACACCCTCTGCTGTGATGTGCTGTCGGCTACTGGCCGCAAGTATCTGCGAGGCCCGCGCGGTACCGGTTTTCTGTATGTCCGTGAAGAATGGATCTCTCGGATCACGCCGCCGCTGCTCGACAATCATGCCGCTACTTGGACCGGCCCCGACAGCTTTGAGATCCGCGCTGATGCGAAACGATTTGAGAACTGGGAGACCAACTACGCTGGCAAACTGGGGCTTGGCGCGGCGGCCGACTACGCGATGGAGCTAGGCCTTGCGCACACCTGGCCAAGAGTGCAGCAACTAGCGCAAGAAATGCGTTCAAGACTGGCTGAGATCAATGGACTGAGGGTTGTCGACAAGGGTAGGGTCAAGTCCGGAATCGTCACCTTCTACAGCGAGGCCGAAGCGACCGGTTCGCTACAAAAACGCCTGTCGGAAGCCGGAGTCAACAGCTCGATCTCGACCGGTGCTGGTTCGGTCTTTGATCTTGGGGCGCGAGGGATAACCAATGTGATCCGAGCATCGGCGCACTACTTCAACACCCGGGCCGAAATCGACCGCCTCATCGAGGCTCTGAACAACTGACTCGTCAGGTTTTTCTGGGCGTACCATTAGCCTTGGAAGTTGATCAGAGATCGACGAACCCGCACTGGCCAAACATGATCCGAGTCGAAACGGCTTCGGCCGCTGAAACACAGCACGCAGCGGCAGCCATCGCCAGGTTGGTTCAAGCTGATGATTTGTTGCTGCTGGTCGGCGACCTCGGCGCTGGCAAGACTGCCTTCACGCAGGGTTTTGGCCGAGCGCTAGGCGTAAGCGTTCCGATCACAAGCCCAACGTTTACACTCGCCCAGCAATACCAAGGATCGGCGCTGCGGCTACACCATCTCGACGTCTACCGACTCGAACAAACCAATGAGGTCGCTGACTTGGGTCTCGAAGACCTGTTCGACGACAACGCTGTAGTAGTGATCGAATGGGGCGACACGATCACCGCTTCGCTACCTAGCGAGTACCTGGAGGTGCGGATCACTTTCGGGAGCGGCGATGATGATCGAGTGATCGAGTGCAACTTGGTTGGTGAGGGTTGGACCTCCAGGTCGAAAAGGCTCGGCGCGGCTCTGGGTAGCAGCATCTCATGCTGATCCTCGGCATCGAGTCGGCCACCGCGCAGGTCGGCTGTGCCATTGGTGGACACGAGGGGGTCTTGGCTTCTGCGCATTCGGCGAAGGGTCGTCGCCATGCTGAGAACCTCGCGCCCCAGATCGACTTTGTTCGCCGCCAAGCGCGAATCGAGCTCGAAGAGATCAGCGTGGTTGCCGTCGACTTAGGGCCGGGGCTTTACACCGGGCTTCGGGTTGGTATTGCCACAGCGATGGCGGTGGCCCATGCTCTCGCTGTTCCGATGATAGGTGTGTCGAGTCTCGACCTCGTGGCGTTTCCTGCCCGCTTCAGCGGCAAGCTGATCGTTGCGGTTCTCGACGCCCGCAGGGGTGAAGTGTTCTCGGCGTTCTATCGTCACGTACCCGGAGGTATCCAGCGGGTTACCGATCATCGAGTCGGGACTCCTCAAGAGCTGGCTAACGAGATCCTCGCGGCAGGTGAGGAGTGCTTGATGGTGGGTGATGGCGCCAGCCTGCATCAGGACCGGTTCGAAGACCTAGAGGGTGTCGAGATCGTCGAGCACAGCTTGTCGTACCCGAGTGCCGAGTCGCTTGTGCAGTTGGCCCACGCCCAAGCGCTTCGGGAGGAGTGGGTTCAGCCTTGGGAGATCGAGCCTCTCTACTTGCGACTGCCCGATGCCGAGATCAACTGGACCACTCGGGACCACTCAGCGTGACTCCTCGCCAGTGTGCGGTGCGCAGCGAAGGCGCCGAGCTGCTTATCGACTCTCTCGCCAACAAACACGTTCGAGCCGTTCACCGAATCGATTCACAAGTCTACCCAAAGCCGTGGTCGATCACTCTGTTGCGCCAAGAGATTGACCTGGCCGATCGTTTCCATATCGTCGCGCTCGACACGGGGAGCGTTGTTGGCCACGCCGGGCTGATGTCGGTTGTCGACCAAGGACACATCACTACGGTCGCGGTTGCACCCAAGTCACAAGGTAGCGGGATAGCGAGCGCTCTCATGTTGGTTCTCGTCGACCGTGCTCGGGCCCTGCGGCATCGAAGCCTGACCCTTGAGGTGAGAGTCTCGAACGATCGTGCAATCGACCTGTATCGCAGATTCGGTTTTGTTCCAGCCGGGATCAGAAAGAGCTACTACGCCGATACCGGCGAGGACGGCTTGGTCATGTGGGCTGGCGATATCGATGAGGTGCAATACGACAGTCGTCTAGATCAGCTACGAGTCGACTCACCGCACTTACGATTTACACCAGCTCTCGATCGGTCGATGACGTGAAGAACCTCGAACAATTCTCAGGTCTCGACACCGTCCTCGGCATCGAGACATCGTGCGACGAAACTGCCGCAGCGATAGTCGTCGCCGGCGACACCGTTCGTTCATCAGTGGTTAGCAGTCAGATCGAACTGCACGCGCGCTTCGGCGGTGTGGTGCCCGAAATTGCAAGCCGCGCCCACGTGGAGTTGCTAACGCCAGTGGTCGCTCAGGCGGTGGTCGAGGCCGGAATCGAGAACCACGATATCGATGTCGTCGCGGCAACCTATGGTCCCGGACTGGTGGGATCGCTCCTGGTGGGGGTTAGTGCTGCAAAGGCGCTCGCTCTCGTCTGGGACGTACCTTTCGTGGGCGTGAACCACCTAGAGGCGCATCTGTACGCGGCGTTCCTTGAAGATCCTTCGCTCGAGCTGCCGGTCATCGTTCTGCTCGTTTCGGGAGGGCACACCCTGTTGATTCATATGACCGGCCACGGAGAATATGAGGTGCTCGGCTCGACAGTCGACGATGCAGCTGGCGAGGCATTCGACAAGGTCGCGCGCTACTTAGACCTTGGGTATCCGGGTGGGCCGGTTATCGATGAGCTTTCCGCCGATGGCGATCCAGCGGCCATATCGTTTCCGCGCGCCATGCTCACCGATGGTTACGACTTCTCGTTCAGTGGCCTCAAGACATCGGTTGTCAACCACGTGCGCAAGAACCCTGACGTGGCGACAGCCGATGTTGCGGCTTCGTTTCAAGAAGCGGTGGCCGACGTGCTGGTAGCCAAGGCTCGTCGTGCGGCGCAGCAATACGGTGCAAAGGGAATATGCATCGGGGGAGGGGTGGCAGCTAACTCCCGGCTTCGAGAAGCGGTGCTCGATGCTTGTGTCGAGGATGGTCTTCAGGCATTTCTGCCAAGCCGAGAAATGTGCACCGATAATGCGGCCATGGTGGCGGCTGCGGGCTGGTACCGGCTTCACCGCGATGGCCCAAGCCGGATCGACCTAGGCGCAGACCCCAGCCTCAGCCTCTAGCAACCTCCCCGGTCGTCACACCTAGGATCTGGCCCGGAGCGTCAGTAACCAGGGCACAGACGGCCGGTTAGCAGGGGAGCAGTTCGTTCTCGCCCAAATACCGCAGCTGCTGGGTCTTGTCGAAGGATGCGATCGATAGCTCGCATGCCCGGGTTTGGTCGAGCATCCACCAGGTGCGAACAGTGCCCTGACCGTCGGCGGTTACAAAGACCGGCTTGTCTGACCACATAGCAAGGTAGGTCTCGCCCTCGCCGATTATCAGTGAGGTTCCAATGCGAGCACCCGATGCAGCTTCATACAGCTGCGCCGACCCGGCGCCAGCGACGACGACCGTAGCGTCGTCGGGTGTGAACTCGACGTTGAGGAACTGGCCGCCGTCTGGGTTCGGAGTGAGGGGCCGTGCAGGCGAACGCTTGCGGCTGTCGAGGTCCCAGATTTGAACGCTCGAATCGGCCAGCGCCACCGCGAGCAGGTTTCCGTCATTGGATACCGCGATATCGAAAATCAGGTCGTCGTGAACTATCAATGGCGCGCCTTTAGGTTTGCCGCTGGCGATATCCCAAAGCTGTATCGACCCGCCCTCAGCTACCACAACCGTGCGTGAGTCTGGGCGAAATCGCACCGCCAACGCTTCGCCCCCCGAATCGCTTTTGAGAGCAAATAAGACCGCGCCTGTAGCGATACTCCAGACGCGTAGTTCGCCGTTCTTGCCAACCGTTACAGCCGTGGACCCGTCGTCGCTGAGCGTTGCCGCCAGCACCCCGCGGTGCTCGCCGAGGGACCGCGGGCCCGCCCATCGACCATCAGAAAACTCGACTACCGAAACGGCGCCATCGGTGGTGGCTACGAGCAAGATTTCTCCGTCAGCATCGAACTCGACTCCGGCGGTGCTGGCCGATCCGATTTCGAATTCGGCGATCGGGCTCAGGTCGTCGCTTCGAAGCAGTGACACGACACCGTCGGTTCGGCCAACGGCAACTACATCCCCAGCTGTGCTCATGGCGATGCTTCCTGCCGAGCCAGCTACGTCAGCAGAAATGACGCTTGGGTTGTTCGCTGACATATCCCATGCCCGGAGGTCATTGTCGCGTCCCAAGGTAACAAAGGTGTTGCCATCGGCCGACAGTGCTGCGTCGACTACCGAGTCGCTGTGGCTGGTCGGTGAGCTATCGGTGGTCATCGTGCTAGCGACGTCGATTAGTTGCACACGACCTTTGCTGTCGCCTGCGATAATGGTTTGGTCATTCGCTGAAATCTGTAGTCCAAAGAGTTTTGTGTCCGGTCTCGAAAGGTCGCTGAACGAGCCATCGCTTACGGTTATCCACCGCGATTGTCCACCAACATCACCTGTTAAAAGATTGAGTCCATCGCTGGAAAACACGATCTCCCAAATGTCTTGATCGTGGGGCGCTATCGACCAGATCACCGACAAATCGTTCGCGTCGAGCAGAAATAGAGTGCCCTTGCCCGTGCCAGCGGCGACGAAGCGATCGCTCGGACCAACAGCGACGCTGATGACATCGTTCGGGAGCTTTGTCGATGCCAATTCAGCACCGGTTTGGGGGTCTAGCACCGCCACAGTCCTATCTTCGGTGGTTGCCACTAGGCGTGAACCGTCGCTATTGAAGGCGACGCTCCATGCGATGGTGCCGAGCTGAATCGATATGGCGGGTACGAGGCGATCAGGAGAGGAGGTATCGAGTACATACACGTTTCCGCCCGACCCCGCTATCGCCAATGACGACCCGTCAGGGCTGAAAGTGAGTTCCTCAATGCCGTTGCCGTCGGTGAGTTCGTCGCTCTCGCCGAGTAGTTCTTTCGACCGGACGTCTAGCAGCTGCAAGAGTCCGCCGCGCGATCCTACGGCTGCGACCAGTCCGTCAGGTCGAATGGCAATCGACTGCGCATCGCCAATAGACAATGGTCCACCAAGTTGTCGAAACGGAGCGGAGTCGAGTTGTAGGTTGGCTTCGAGCAGAGCGGCGCGGCTGGCGACACTGGGCCCAATTCGAGCCTCGCTCTGGGTTGCCAGCGCGAGCGCGAGAAGGGGCTCGGTGTTGGTGAGGCTTTGGGCTTGGGTTGCTAGACCAAGCGCAGTTTGGGTCTGCGCGACCATCTCGTTGCTGCGCGAGTCGCGCAGCGCAAAGAAAGCGATGATGCTGGCGATCGTCGCTCCGGCCGCGAGCACGCTAAGCCCACCGATAGCCATTCGGCGGAGCCGTCGAGAGCGATTCCGGCTGTCGGTCTCCGCAACGAGCGACTCGTCGACAAATTCGGCCTCGGCTGAGTTGAGCTGGTCGGGATTGTCGTTCACCCACTGTGAGATCGTTGCCAGTTGATTACCGCGCGCTAACGCGTCGGGGTCGCGCTGTTGATCCCGCCAAGTTGTGGCGAGGTTTCCTATTCGATGTCGCTCACGAAGATTCGTTCGCTCGTCGTCGATCCACTGCCGAAACCTGGGCCAGCTGGTTATGAGCGCCTCGTGCGCGATGTCGATAGTTTCATCATCGATTGTCAGCAGCCTTGCTTTCACAAGACGATCGGCCACTAGCTTCGCTACAGCTGGTCGTGGGTCAGCCTCCAACTCGGAGAGGGGCATTCGTCGCCGAGTGTCCGGGGTCCCGTCGCCGGGAGTGACGAGTCTCAGCATGATCCGCCGGGCGGCAAGCTTTTCAGCGTCGTCGAACGACTTGTCGAATAGTGATTCTGCGCTTCGAGCGACCGCTCCAGAAACTCCGCCAGCGGCCGCAAGCCCGTCGAGGGTGAGTAGACGGCCACGACGATTGGCCCAGGTTTCGACCAGAGCGTGAGAGATCAGGGGCAGCGAACCGGGCTCGGCTCCTGCTTCATCGAGCATTGCGTCGACTAGGCCATCTTCGAGCGACAATCCGACAAATCGTGCGGGTCCAACGATGGCTTCTCGGAGTTCGCCCCGACAGATGGGCCCCAGCAATACCTGGTTCGTGTTGATGAGATGCTCGAGCCATGGGTACGACGCTGCTGTGTTGTAGAAGTCAGCTCGCATCGCTATTACCAAGCGGGCCTTTGACTCGGCTGGATCGACCAATTCGCGGAGCACGTCGAGGAACGCTTCGACTTGCTCGCGGCCCTCGCTCATCGTGAAGAGCTCCTCGAACTGATCGATGGCCACCATTAGGCCTGCGCTGGCGAAGCGACGGACTAGACGTGGTTCGGCGATCAACTCGTCGGCGCTGATCATCGCGACGGTTCTCTGAAGTTGGTTGAGCTGGAACGCCAACTCTCGTAGCGGGTCGCTTCCTGGAGAGAACAGGATCACTTCCCAGTTCTGGCTAGTCGGAAGCGAGCCCTTGCCGATCGCCGGAATCAGGCCAGCCCGAAGCGCTGAGGATTTGCCACTTCCGGATGGTCCAGCGATAACTAGCGTGCGGTCGGCCGCTAATTTCCGGACGAGTTCATTCACCAGTTCGGCGCGCCCAAAGAAGAGCTCGGCATCTTCAGGTTGAAACGCGGCCAAACCCTTGAATGGACAAGACATTGCCGAAGCGGGCGTGACCACGGTGGACCCGACCCGTCGCGAGTGAGCCTGGTCGATGATCGACAGTGCTTCGTCACGCCAATCGAGAATGCTGCTCTGCCGGTTTTCAGCTTCGGCCGCGAACCCGCTGATGAAGAAGTCGCGCCAGCGCTCATCGATACCGGCCAGATGCGCAGTCAGCTCATGGATCGCTGGCGGAAGCGTGCCCGTTAGCAGCAACCATAGCGTTGCGGTGGCGCCAAAAATATCGGCGGCCGCTCCGATAGACACGGTCTGCACAAGTTGCTCGGGAGAAGCGAACCCGGGCGAGCCGCCCATGATCGTTGCACCAATTGATGAGCGCTGTTGGTCCTTGGCTAGCCCGAGGTCACCGATTCTGATCTGCTCGGTCGGTGCCAGCAGGCTGCTCGAAGAGGTGGGTGCGCGGCTGGCGGTGTTGATTATCAGCAGGTTGCGGGGGTTAACGTCGCGGTGCACCACACCGGCATCGTGAAACGCGGCCAGCCCCTCTGCCATTTCGGCGATGATGCGAGCAATACTCGCAGGGTCTGCACCGACATCGGCATCGAGCCGGCTGCTGAGCGCTCCGCCGTCGGCATAGTCCATGACGAAGTACGGACGGCCGTCGTCGAGTTCGCCAATGTCGTGCACCGCAATGACGTGCGAGTTTCGAATTCGTCGGATGAGTCGCGCTTCTTGGACGAAGCGGTCGCGGATGTCGGCATCAGCTTGCCAACGTCTATCGAGGATCTTTATTGCGACTTCGGATTCGAGCAACTCATCGCGAGCTCGAACGACGATGGCGAAGCCGCCTGTGCCAGCGAGAGAATGGAGTCGGTAGCGACCTACCCGCTCACCCAGGTCATGCTCGTCGCTCCATTCACCACCGCTCAAGAGAGCAGGTCGGCCACATCTTTACAGTCGACTTCGCTCGAGTCGATGACGCTGTGATCGCGGTCGGCTGCGGTGACGCACAAGGTGGTCGAGCCGCCCCGTTCTGTCACCGAGATTACATCTGAGGTTACCAATCCGGGGTAGGCATCGGTCGGTAGCCAGGTGCCCTGCTCGACCCCGCGGTCGGCGGCATCGCCGCTGACTTCGTCGGCGGTGAAAATATCCCAGTAGAGGTGGATGTGGTTTTTGGCAACATCGGGGTCGAAATTTGACGACCAAGTGATCTCGATCTCAGCGCCGTTCGCGTCAGTGCTGAGGATCTCAATACTGCATCCGTCGGATGGGCACGCGTTCTGTGCTGGCCTGTCGCCGTCGGCTGAACCGGCATTTGTACTTGTGCCTTCACCGTCGCTGCCACACGCAGAGGCCACTAGCGCTAGCGCAAATATGCCCGCCATCAATTGTTTCATGTGGCGAATGATAACCCGCTTACAGGATCGGAGTCACGGGAAAGTCGCTGACCAATGCTGGTCAGGGCAGCTCTATGAGCGATCTATGGCTGTGACATTTCGCACACTTGGGGGTAGCTCGTGGCGTATTAGCTAGCGGGGCGAGAGATTTAGTCCGCTCGGCGTTGCATGTACGAGCGCGCGTTCCCTAGAGTTAGCACTCGCTTATTGAGAGTGCTAACCGCCATGGAGGCGAGTACATGAACCTGCAACCCCTTGAGGACCGCATTGTTGTGCGGCCAGCTGAATCTGAAGCTACCACTGCCAGTGGTCTTGTGATTCCTGACACTGCTAAAGAAAAGCCACAGCAAGGCGAAGTCCTTGCCGCTGGTCCCGGACGCCGTTCGGACAACACCGGTGAGATCATCCCGGTCGACGTAAGCGTGGGCGACACCGTCGTCTACAGCAAGTACGGCGGCACCGAGATCACATCCGATGGAGAGGACCTTCTGATTCTTAATGCCCGCGACGTGCTCGCGATCGTGAAGTAGGACTAACCCAAATGGCAAAGATTCTTAAATTTAACGAAGATGCGCGTCGTGGCCTCGAAGCTGGCGTAAACAAGCTGGCTGACGCCGTCAAGGTAACCCTTGGTCCCAAAGGCCGAAACGTCGTTCTCGACAAGAAGTTCGGTGCGCCGACAATCACTAACGATGGTGTTTCCATCGCACGTGAGATAGAGCTCGAAGATCCCTACGAGAACATGGGTGCACAGCTTGTCAAAGAGGTCGCTACCAAGACCAACGACGTCGCTGGCGATGGCACCACAACCGCTACCGTTCTCGCTCAGGCAATGGTGCGTGAAGGTCTCCGCAATGTGGCCGCAGGCGCTAACCCAATGGGCCTCAAGCGGGGCATCGAAGCTGCTACTATCGCGGCTGTCGATTCCGTCTTAGCTCAGGCTGTTCCGGTCGCATCGTCGAAGGCTCAAATTGCCAACGTCGCATCGATCTCGGCCGCCGATACTTCAATCGGCAAAGTGATCGCCGAGGCAATCGACAAGGTCGGCAAGGACGGCGTTGTCACGGTAGAAGAGTCGAACACCTTCGGCATGGACCTCGAATTCGTCGAGGGGATGCAGTTCGACAAGGGCTACCTTTCGCCCTACTTTGTCACCGATCCCGAGCGCCAAGAGGCGACTCTCGAAGACCCATACATCTTGTTTAACTCAGGCAAGATCACATCGGTGCAGGATCTACTGCCGGTCCTCGAAAAGGTAATGCAGTCGGGCAAGGCTCTGCTCATCATCTCCGAAGACGTCGAAGGTGAAGCGCTGGCAACTCTGGTTGTCAACAAGATCCGTGGCACGTTTAACTCGGTCGCCGTCAAGGCCCCCGGTTTCGGCGAGCGCCGCAAGGCAATGCTTCAAGACATGGCAATCCTCACCGGCGGTCAGGTCATCGCTGAAGAGGTTGGCCTAAAGCTAGACGCGATCGATCTCGACATGTTGGGCCGGGCCCGCAAGGTCGTCATCACCAAGGACGACACCACCATCGTCGAGGGCGGTGGCAAGAAAGCCGACGTGCAAGGTCGGATTGGCCAGATCCGTTCCGAGATCGAGAACACCGACTCCGACTGGGACCGCGAGAAGCTACAAGAGCGTCTCGCCAAGCTTGCTGGCGGCGTAGCCGTCGTGCAGGTTGGTGCAGCCACCGAGGTCGAGCTCAAAGAGAAGAAGCACCGCATCGAAGACGCCCTTTCGGCTACTCGTGCAGCCATCGAGGAAGGCGTGGTCGCCGGTGGCGGCACCGCTTTGATTCGGGCTAGCGAAGATGTCGCGAAAGTCGTCAAGAAGCTCAAGGGTGACGAGTCGACCGGTGCACAGATTGTTTACAACTCGCTCGAAGCTCCTGCTCGCCTCATCGCCGACAATGCTGGCCTTGAAGGCGCAGTAATGGTGCGCGAGATTGCTAGCGCAAAGGGTTCCAAGGGACTTAATGCCCTCACAGGAGAGATCGAAGATCTCATCAAGGCTGGCGTCATCGACCCAGCCAAGGTGACCCGTGCAGCGCTGCAGAATGCAGCGTCGATTGCGGCTTTGCTTCTCACCACTGAGGTGCTCATCGCTGACAAGCCCGAGGAAGCTCCCGCCATGCCAATGGGCGGCGGCGACCCAATGGGCGGCATGGGTGGTATGGGCGGCATGATGTAACCCAGCCAACCGGCTGAATAATCTACGAAGATCCCGCCAGCAAGCTGGCGGGATCTTCTAGTTTTCCTACCTACCGGGTTAGTTGATTGTGAAGACTAGGGGGGTTCGCGGTAGCGGGTTCTTCTTGTTGGCTGAGTCGGTGGCGATCAGTCGCAGCTTGTAGTCGCCAGCGGGAAGAGGTAACGAATGGGAGAAACTAACCGACGGCCCGGGGGTTACAGCGATGCTCAGCGCCCTCCAGCCTGATTTGAAAGTGGAGTCAGGCTGTAACCAGAGGCCGGTTGCGAGGTCCTTGACGGTGTACTGCACCGCGATAACGCTCTGATCGTCACTGGCTGACCCTGCGATTGCCGCTTCGCCAGCTACCTGAGCGGTGTCGATACTCCCGCTGATCGATGGTGGTGCGGTGTCGATCCCGG